>CAZQKK010000001.1:0-497494 GCA_964593885.1 uncultured Candidatus Saccharibacteria bacterium
TCCACCATGAAAAAATAGGCTCTAAAGGCCTATTTTTTGTTCCATACTGATTGACATTTCCCTGAAAAATGCTATAGTCCCAACATCCTTTCGAGGATTTGAAATGAAGCATTTTACGTATCCCGGAGGTGCCTTTGGTATCCCTGGGAATGAACTATATATTGTCAAGACAGAGCTCAAAGGCAGGACGGTGCCGGGAGTGGTATTTGTAAGCTGCAAGAACATCAAGCTTAGGATCTACGCCTCCGAGGATAATGGCGGTGAATCTTCCTCTACGGTAATGGATGAACGAATAAGAACTATCCATAAGATCATTACAGAAGCATTGATGGGCGCTAAGGGAGGCACACATATCCTGCCCTATGTAAAAGCAGTCCACATTGACCCACTCCATGAAGTTTAAAGCTACCTCGACAACTTCCAAACCACCCCACTCTGCGGGTGGTTTTTTTATTTCCAGTCCCTAAACCAGAATTATTTCACTCACCTAGTTTCGAGTGTAAAGATAATTAATTAACTTCCACCACAGCGAGATTTGAGCCCCTAAAGGGCTCTTTTTCGTACCCTTTAAACTCAAGTCCTGTTGAAATATCAGCTATACTGTAGTTACTAGTGAATAATCACACCAATGATCAGTAAGTTAGTACTTTTCGCAGGATTAGTTGTTGGTATTGGTGTCATTATTGAGTTTCTCCCGCCAAGAAAATCGGTGGTGCAGTGGGGTGAGACAAGCATCACAATTGCGCATGAGTATGTAGAAGGGGCAGCTACGATGGAAATCTACGGTATTTTCACTTCCATTAAGTACCACCCACTTGCTCAGCAGCCAACCGCAAGTAAGGTAGCAACCTCCGTCAAAGATGGGGTACTGTTCGTCGACCTACTCCCCGTCCCCGTAACTGAAAAGCGCCTGGATTTGATTTCCGCAGTGAGTGGCACCTCGGGCAATAGCAGGTTCAAGTACTCGCAATCGCTCCTCGTCAACGGTAAGCTCTACAGCGCCATTGTAGTGAAGCAGGATGGTAAGGAAGTGAGGTATAGCCTCGCTCCTGTCCCAGAAACTGGCCTTGTGCGTGTAGCAAGCGTTACGGGCGATACAGCAAACTACGCTGCAAACGTCATGAATGAAGACCTCCGATACGGTTCACCAAAGCTCACCGCAAATGTTTTCGCCATACGCGAAAAACCCAGTCGTTCAAGTCGCTGGAAATCAATTACCTTGAACGATGATCCAACAATCACAAAGAAGGCACTCCTGGAGGAGTTCCCTGAACTACCTACCTCGGCACTGGTAACGTACCAACTCCTACCATAGGGAGCATGTAGCAGGCCCCTCCTCCTTCCAAAATCCCACCTTTTCTGGTATCTTGCAGCAACCTCCCGAGACAATCGGATGAGGAGATCCTTCTATGAGCGAAAAACCTTGCACTCTCATTGCCGGCCTCACCCCCGGCGGCATTGGTATCAACATTGGTGCCGAACTCGTACATGACGGCTACGACGTCAGGTACCTCGTCCAGAGCGAAAAGCTGCTGAGAGTCCTGATTGGACGTGGCTTCAATGAAGCCGAGAAGTCCCACGTTGCGGGGTGCAAGGTGTACCCTTGCGACTTCCTCAACGACGATGACCTCCCCAATCTCATCACCACCCTCAGGGATGAGGGCGTCAGAGTGGAGAACCTGATCCACTCGGTTGCCTTCGCCAAGCCTGAGACAGCTATGGGAGGTGACTGGATGGCAGCACCCTGGAGCGATGTAGCGAACGCGTTCCGGGTGAGCGTCTACTCGCTCACCGCCCTCACCCACGCCCTCCTGGAGGGAGGCATCCTCGAGGATGGTGGCATGGTGCTGGCGATGACCTACGACCCCGGCATGGTGTCACCCCGCTACGGCTGGATGACAACCATGAAAGGTGCACTGGAGGCGAACATTCGTTCGCTAGCCGAGGAACTGGGACAGTCCCACCAAATTGCGGTGAACGGGATTGCCGCCGGCCCTCTCAATACGAGAGCTGCCAAGAGCATCCCCGACGCGCACCTCATCGGTGAGCCATGGGACGCCTTGGCGCCCCTCGGCTGGGATCTAGAAGTGGGTAAGCGGATGGTTGCGGAAGCAGTTTCCCACATCCTCTTCTGCCAAGGTATCTCTGGCCAGATCCTCCACGTGGACGGCGGCGCCCACTGTGTTAGGTTCCCCAGACCTGAAGAGGAGCGAAAGCAGCTTCGATCCTGAACCACTGTGCACATTCCAACCCTAACTACACGTTAGGGTTTTTTGTTACCTATACATCTTGACTAAAACCCCACTTTCGCCTACTATACCAACCTGTTACGCGGAGGTAACACCATGGCAAAGATACTTATCGTAGACGACGAGCAACACATAGTTCGCAACGTCACCTCACAACTCACTGAAGCTGGATACGAAGTTGTCCAGGCCTACGACGGGAACGAAGCAATCGAGATTCTCAAGGGCACAGCAGTAGACCTAGTAATCCTCGATCTCGTCCTCCTCACCGTTGGCGGCGAAGAGGTACTCCGCTTCATCCGGAACAGTCCCAAGCTTGCTGACATCCCGGTGGTTATCTACACGGCAATGGGGGCGCCCCGCCACCACGAGAGCCTCGGGGTTACGACCTACTGGTCTAAGCCATTCCTCGGATCAATGTCAGCTGAGGTGTCTAAGCTCCTTGCCGAAAGAGAAGCTGTTCCAAACTAGCCCCACGGCTAGTTTTTTTGTTACACCTTCTCGCGATTGGAGATGGTAATGAGCGAAACTATCCCCCAACCAACTAAGCTGTAGAAGGCAATTGCCAGGAGTGAGGCTGAGTCAAAGTAGCCGGTGTCTGATCCTGGGGAAGCAAAGATTCCTTTGAACATTGAGATTAATGGGCTGGTAACCTGGTAGAGGTACGAGACAAACCCGGTATTCTTCGCCCCCAAGAGGAGGAAGATGAACCTCATTGCCACGAGAACGTTCAATACCCCAACAACGTACCAGATGTAGGCGTTTGCTCGCCCCGCTTGCCTCTCACCCTGTACACCAGGTGATAGTACCGTCTCCTTGGTGTGCACCGCTTGGGTGCTCCCCGTCTGTGGATCCTGGCTTACCGTCTCTCGTTCAATTTGCATGGTGACCTTTCGCTTACGCTCAAGTGTGTACCTGTAGAGGGTAACTGTATACCTTAATCTGGAATAAACCTAATCCAGTTGCCAGTCACAGCGGCTGTTTTGAGGTACACTGGATACATGCGAAACACCCCTGAAGAGCACGTTGTCCTCGTAGACCAGTGCAACCAGGTGCTGGGAACTTCCCCCAAAGCCACGGTTCACACCTCAAATACACCACTCCACCGTGGATTTTCGGTGTTCCTCTTCAACCCTCACGGCATGGTGCTCATGCAGCAACGCGCCCTCAGCAAGAAAACCTGGCCAGGAGTCTGGTCTAACAGCTGCTGCGGCCACCCCGCTCTCAACGAGACAACAGAAGATGCCATCAGGAGACGTGTCAGCTACGAGCTAGGCATCACCGAAATCCTCAACCTCTCCGAAGCACTCCCAAACTTCACGTACAGCTGTGTACGCGATGGCATCATGGAAAACGAAATCTGCCCGGTCTGGATTGGCACCATCCACCAAGATCCTACTCTCAATCCGGAAGAGGTAGAGGCAACCTACTGGGAGAACTGGAACTCGCTCACTAAGCTCATCGCAAAACACCCAGGAAGCTTTTCTGAGTGGTGCGAACTAGAAGTTGCCGAGCTCAATTCCCTGCCGCAATCCCCTGGCTTTGTCCTCCCTAACATTAAACCCGGCATCATTTAGCAAGCACATGGCCACCCAAAAACTCCCTCCAATCCTCATTGCAGATGGTCTCCTCACCATCATCACCAGCCTGTACCTCGCCACCACCCTCCCAGCAACCACAGAAATGTGGCGCATCTTGGCGGCTCTCGTCTGGATGGGATTTGCAACCACCCACGCCATCGGATGGCTGGCAGTTGTCCTCAAGGTAAACAGTGTGCGAAAGGTACTCACCCGCTTCAACCTCCTCAAACTCTACGACAGGCAGGGGTTCCTCTATGTCTACCTCGTCCTCACCCTGATCACCCTCAGTCTCCAGGTATTCTAGATTTTCCCGAGACTCCTCAGTCTCTCGGTTACTGCCGCAATGGTAGCGGTGCGCAGTCCCTCTGTTCTGGTAATCGCCTGTATGGCAGGCAGCGATGCTATCGCCTCCTCAGGTGAACTTTCAACACCTCCTGTAGTGAGGTTACCTCGCATTTCTGCCCAGTTGAGTGAGGCAATAAGAGCTGCCTCAACCTTGTCACTGAGGTCTCTTCCGGTGTACTCGGTGCCATCGCCCCCGAGAATCACTCGCCCCTGGTTATGGAGCTCAAAAAGCTTAGTGTGTAGCGCCTCAAGATCCATGGTTGGTGTAAAGACCTCGTGTTTCTCAACTTCTCCTCTAAATCCTCCTGGTGTTTCAAAAGGCATAGGGTACGGTGAGTGCTAGTTGTGACCACTGTAGCGAGAGCTTCAGACTGGCGCAAGCGTAATTTGCTACACTAGGAGTATGGAACGAGAAATCCTCTTCATTGACCTTGATGACACCCTCATCAGTAACGAACATACCAAGCAGGTCCTCCTCGAGTGTCTGTCTGAAGTTGGGTTTACCGAAGAGGAAATCACCTCACGCTACCCAGAGGCACGTGACAGCAATGGCTTCTTCAGCCCGGAAGGGTACCTCCATGCCCTCGGCGCCACACCTGAGCAAGAGGCTCTGTTTGAGCAAACCTGGAAGCACCACCGTGAGGGGATCAAAAACGGACTCCTGCCCGGAGCCCTCAGCTTCCTCACCAGCATTGATAGAAAGCGGTTTGTCCCAACCCTCCTCACCCTCGGCAACCCTTCGTACCAGCAGGACAAGGTTTCGGCCCTCGGTATTTCAGAACACTTTGAGGTGCTCCACTTCTGCACGGAACCAAAAGATAGGTTCCTCCTGAAACTCCTCCCCCACACTGAGACATTCACCCTGATAGACGACAGGGAAGACTGCCGACAAGCGGTACGAGTTGCCTTCAGTAACGCTAAAACCTACGCGACGTTCTCAGATTTTGAGGTTGCAGCAGCAGCTAGGAGCTGATCAACTTTTCCGGTGAGCTGCTCGGGGTTGAAGTTTGTCTTAATCAGCACGTCGGTAGCACCTACGGCGTAGGCTCGGTTGAGGTCGTCAATTTGCCCAGAGTTTGAGAGCACCAGACAGGGCAGTTCTGAGAGGGTGTCAGACGCCCTCACATCGGTGAGGAGGTCGTAGCCGCTCTTGATAGGCATGAGGAGGTCTGAGATCAGGAGGTTGAAGCCCCCAGACTGGAGCGCTTTCCAAGCTTCTTCGCCGTTTTTCGCCACCACAACCGTGTGTCCAGCAAGCGAAAGTTGCTGCTGCATCAGGCTAGCGAGGATATCTTCGTCTTCCGCAATGAGGATATGTGCCATGAGAGGAGAGTTACGGTTATACGGGGATCTCGATGGTGAAGGTGGTCAGCTGGTTTGGGTTGCTCTCACAGGTAAGCTCACCGTGGTGCTCGCCAATAATTGCCTTAGCTAGGAACAGCCCAAGACCGTTGCCGTTAGGGTGCATGGTGATTGCCTCTTCGGAACGATAGAACTGCTCAAAGATTTTCCTGAGCTCCTCTGGACTGATACCAGGTCCAGGGTTTGAGATGGTGAGGAACACCGCCTGACCCTTAGAGCCCTGACGTAAGCCTGTCTCAACCTTTACCCAGCCATCCTGTGGGAGGTTGTAGTCTAGGGAATTGTCCAGGAGGTTCTGAACCGCTTCCTTAAAGAGAATGGGATCAAGCTGGAGGACTGGCAAGTTACTAGCCAGCTCCTGCTCCAACCTTACTCCTTTAGCTTCAAAGAGCCTAATGGCGTTGGTGAGAAGCTCAGCCGCAAAGGCACTCATGTCGGCAGGCTGCGGGTTGTAAGGAAGCTTCCCCTCTTGGATGCGCGAGACGTTGAGGAGGTCATTCACCACGTGGATCAGCCTCTCGTTTGTCTCGTAGGCCTGCCCAATCAGCTTCACCTGTTCGGTATGGGGCGAAAGAACTTTGTCAGTTTGGAGAATAGAGAGAATCCACTTCACAATTGAGAGCGGGGTCCTCAGCTGGTGTGAGGTAATAGAAATGAAGGAATCCTTGAGCTCATCAAGCTGCCTGAGCTTTGCGTTCTGCTCTTCAAGGCTGAGGAGGCTTGATGACTGCTGCACCGCGTACGCCAGGAGGTTTGCCATGCTGGCGAGGAACTCGGTCTCGTCAGTTGAAGCGTGGGAAACCTTCCCATCGCCGTGGTGGGTGTGGGTGTCACAGGCAACCAGGTAGCCAAAGCAGTGTTCGCCAAAGAGGATGGGGAGCATTACCACATCGTCAGACTGGAAGAGTGAGCGAAGCACCAGGGTGTGCCTATCCTCTGAGCTCTGGGTGGAGAGGGTCTGGTGGTGGGTGTAAGCCTCCATGATTACCGGGTTCTGGTGGAGGTAGTCGTGGAGGTGCGAGAGCTGCTTCTCGGTTGCCTGGTACGAAGCAATGATGTTTCCCCTCCCACCTGTCATCTTCATCACAAATGCTACATCCCAACCAACCTGGTGCACCACACTCTGACAGGCAAGTTGGTAGATCTCTTCCTCACGCAAACCAGAAAATACCCCAAGGTTGAGGGTTTGGATGGTCTTGAGCTGGGTGAGCCTCCGCGAGGCAAGCCGGTGCTGCTGCTCTAGGAGGTGCTGGACAGACCGAAGCTCGCGCTCAAGCGCGAGCTTCTGGTGCTCGAGATCCTGGATGTGATGTACGAGGTGCTCGTACTGTTGCGTCCCCTCTCGCGTTTTCACATTTCCTACTTGGACTTCTTGTACTCAGCAATGGTCTTTACAACGTCAGAGTCATTCTTCAGTGAGTACCAGAGGATAACCTCTTTGCGGTTGATGTTGTACTTGCTAGCCGGAGCGATACCAACCTTTGAGGCGTCAAAGAGGGTTGGGCGGGTTTCCTGGGTAGTGCCAGTGGTTGCCTTTACCTCTTTACCATTACTGTCAGTGGCTGGAACAACTCCGTAGTTGTAGACCTCTTCAAGGATTACCACGTCATTGTTCATCTTGGTGATCTTTCCGAAGTAGATACCACCCCCGTTAACAAAGACTGCTGAGAAGTCTGAAAGATTGTCACCAGAGTCCTTTACCACACCACCGGTGAGGATGTTTGAACCGCTATTGCGAGTGAGGATGAAGTAGCTTGCAACCGCAACGATGGCCACCACAACGATACTGAGAATTACTGTATTGAGCCGCTTCATGGGGAGGTGATTTACCGATAAATGCTGTGATTATTCTGGCAGTTTTTGAGGCTCACTGTCAACCTGAAAATCGCTTCTGGAACGAACCGGCTACGCTTCTTCCTTACCCCTGACAAACTTTGCCGATACGGCAATTCGGCGCTTCTCGCCGTTGCCATCTACGTACTCTAGGGTATTGTTCTTCATGAAGTAGGCGATCAGCTCATCTGCCAAGAGCTTCTTGGTTTCCTTAATCTCACCGGCCAGCTCTTTGAGCTGCTCTGAGAGCTTCCTCTGCTCAGGTTCGTTCATGAGAGCCTCTTTTGCAGCAAGGAAACGCTTCTTGGCGTCTTTCACCTTCTCTTCTAGCGTTTCAAGCTCACCATCTCCCCTAATGCTATCATCAAGCATTTCTTTCTTGGTTTTGTACTCCTGCTCTGCCTTTGCGAGGAGCGATAGCCGCTTCTCAATGTCAGCCTGTGCCATGGTGGGTGTTCGTTACGGGTGTCAACCACCAGATTACAAAAAAAGGTGGCCTTACACCACCTCTCTTCTCCAAACGATGATTTAGCTTTCGCCTTTGATCTCGAGCTTGGTTGTTTTTGGCTTCTCTTCCTTTACCTTTGGCAGGGTGACGTGGAGGACGCCGTGCTTCATTTCGGCAACTGCCTCGCCACTCTTCACGAGGGCTGGGAGGCTCATGCTCCGGCTGAAGTTTGTCTCAACAAACTCACGCCTGAAGTACTGCTTTCCTTCTTTAGCTTCATCTTGCTTGTGCTCACCTGAGATAGCGATGAAATCTTCGCCTACCTCTATAGAGAGATCTTCACGCTTGTAGCCTGGGAGACGCATCTCTACCAGGACAGCTTCTTCAGTTTGGGAAATGTTAGCGGCTGGTGCACTGAGCGCAACGGGAGCGTTCCAGCTGGTGGCATCATCCATGAGGCCATCAAGCATCTCACGCATGTCGCGCAGGGGTGACCATGGGGTAAGGTGGTTCATAGGTTCCTCCTCTCGATTACTTTTTAGTGCGAGTGGCTGGATAGACTGGGTTGCTAGCTGCTCCAGCTTATCCTGCAGCTCACCGTCGAGCTCGAAAATTCCGTGGATGGGCACCGCAAAGAATGCCGAGATTTGCATGGCAACGGGAAGGCTTGGTAAGCAGCGACCTGCTTCCATGGCGTTCACCGACTGCCTGGAAAGTCCGAGGGCTTCAGCAAGTTCCTCTTGGGTGAGCTCATGCTCACGACGGAGATCGCGTATTCTAATTCGTATTGGTTGGGGTGTGATCACATGTAAAGAATACTTTACATTCCTCCACCCTGTCAAGAGGCACTAAAAACCCGGCTCAGGAGCCGGGTTTTCTTCTCTATATTCAGATAGATTGCTTTGGTTGGCTGTATTTCAAGGAAGTTCTGAGGATCGTACCGAGGCGCACTGTGGTGCGGTGAGGGAGAACCGGAAGAACTGACGCCGAAAGACACCAACCAGGGCGATCTACTTACTTCTTCTTGTCGGCGAGAATTGCCTCAACAACCTTGGAGTTTGTCTTGAGAGATTCTACGAAGAGCACCTGCTGGCGGTTAATTCGCATTCGGTCATTTGGCCCGTGAAGCTCTTCGCCCAGTTTGACCAGCGAGAAAGGAACATTCCCTGATTGCTGGGTGGTTGTCTTTCCGTCTGTACCGGTGGTATCACCCTTGAGGTAGTAGATGTCTCTGAGATCGAGGCTCTCCCCTGTCTCTTGGTAAAGTTTCCCAAAGTAGACCTGACCGTTCACCAAGAAGACCGAGGTGTAGTCTGAAACGTTGTCGCCAGCGTCTTTAATGATTGACCCGCCCTGGGTTGTCATTTTTTTGTAGATGAAGAAGCTACCACCGAGAACAACAATGACGAGAACGGCAATGACAGTAATGAGCCTAGTAAGTCTGCGCATGGGGAGTGTGTTATGTACGAATTTAGTGTCTCGTAAGCGGTAATACCTGTCAACGTGCCGGAGCTACAACCTTTAGCTGTTTCTCGGCCAGTGAGTTTCGCCTAATAAGGGTGAGTACATCATCTGAGCTAGTTCCTGAGTTTTTCTCCAGGCTCTCAAGTTTGAGGGCAAAGATACTCAAAGTGTAGGTAGTATCATCTTTCCCAGCACACGGGGCGACGTAGCCAAAGTTCCCCTTTGAGTTGCGGTAGGTGGTCCCCTCAGGCCTACTCCCTTTCTGGAGTACTTTGGTAGCAGACGAGATATCGCTCACCAACCAGAGTGGTTTTTCATCTCCCGCTGCGTGGAGGAAAATGGCGAGGCTCTTCGTCCCCTCTGGGAGATTCTTAAAAGTAAGCTCTGGACTGGTGCCCGTAGTGCAGGTATCAGCAACTGGAATCTTTTCACCATCCTGCCAAGAAGAAGCCACCTCAAAGGAGGCAAGCACCCTACGCTCTTGGGACCTGAGCACAAGGGCTACCATCCCCATCACTAGGAGCGATGCAACAATCGCAAGGGCCGCGGCACCGAGAGGCGTTACGTTTCTGAGGAGTCTGCGTAGCCTCATCACTTCACCCTAATCGTTCCGCTGCCACCCCTGATTGTTCCGCTGTTTGCCCGGTTGGCTTCGCCGGTGGTGTCATTGAAGACCCAGCAGCTCTCATTGTTCCCGAGGTCCTGTGAGTTGTACACAGTCATGGTGAGAGCACCAGATTCACAGCCTCCGTCTTGCACCCTGATGTTATCAATGGAGTACGTTCCGGTTGGGTGGAAGTGCCACTTATTGCCACCTGAAACAGACTGGAGGAGGTGACGCTGCCCGAGGAGCGACTGGGCGGTGAAAGCACCAGTGACGTGGATGATTTCGCCGGCGCCAGTTGGGAAGTTCATCGTCTTGGCAACCGGGCTGCTGATGGTGAGATTGGCAAAGGTGGTTGCGCCAGTGAGCGTTGAAGGATATGTGCCAGTGAAGGTGACGGTACCACCGTTGGCATTGAAAACTCCAGTACCTGTGACAGCCCAACCGCCGCTCACCAGGAATGGTGATGTTGCTGAGGCAGTGAGAACACCGTGACTTCCAACAGCTACGCTAGTGGTGTCAATTGAACGGTTATTAGTAGCGTTGGTAACCGTGGTAGTTTGAGTATCAGCCACATCACCTACCGCAAAATTGATTGGGATGAATTTCCCAGTACCACCTGACGAGAGGGTGTAGGTTACCCCACCTGCGCTAGCGTTGGTGAAACTGAGCTGACCGAGCTTCCACGGGTTTGTCCCACTGGTACTCCCAAATAGCTTGGCAGCCGTTGAACCTGCTCGCATGGTAACTAAGCTGTTATCGTCCATTTCAACCGTTCCTTGACCAGTGAAAGATCCACTCACCTCAGTTTTACCGTAATCTCCCGTGAGGGAACCATCTACGACGAGGCTGTAGGTGGTGGTTGAGGTAGTTGGGACAAGTACTGAACCTGAAGTCTCCATGATTCCCTTGAGGTTGAGGGTCTTTCCGCTCCCTACGGTCACCGTGGTACTATCGGTCATAACCGTCATGGTCTTGTTCACCGCTGTGTCTGTGGCTGCTTTGAGTGCGGTAAAACTGAAGTTGAAGCCCTTTCCATAGCTACTTGATGTGCTCACTGGAATGGTGAAGGTAACGTTTGGCGCAGTTCCACCATCTACCTGAGTATCGTTGTACTGCACCATCGTGCTGGCATTTGCGGTGAGGAGTGTCCCATTGCGGTACACTTTCCAGCTGTTAGGTGTGGTGCTGCAGTCATCTTCGTCACAGACTACCTGGTAGGTGTAGTTAGTTGAGGCACCACCCATAGCTCCACTAAAGCCAGTAGCAACGCTACCCATGTCTCCAGTTGCACCTCCAGCCTCAATGTAGGTCGGGAAGGTCCTATCCCCCCACATTGGGAGGACATCGCTGATGTTCAAGACTGACTCATCCACCGATGTTGTTGAGACAATATTGTCAGGAATACTGTAGTTTCCGTAGATTTGATTCACCGTGCTGTTATTATCACGGTGGAAGATAATGGCTGAGTTAAACTCGCCCGCAAAGTGGTTGAAGGGAGTTCCCGAGCTAAGGGTGGTGCCATAGCCCTCAAACTTTTCTGGAAAATCATCAGAACTCGATGAAGCATACACATCGCCACTCGTGTTTACCGAAGGTGAGCCAAAGGTGTCTCCAATACTGGTTACCGTTACTGGGCTATCGCAGCAGCCCCCACCATCCAAGTCAAGACCAACGTTACTGTTCCCATAGATACTATTTCCTGAGAGTGTTACCGATGAGCCTGCATTAGAGATTTTTACACCTTCAGAGTTGTTGTAGATGCTATTTGAACGCAGGGTGATTCCAGAAAAGTTATTCACAACGATACCGTTACTGTTTCCGTAGATAGTATTGCTGGTGTAAACATTTGAACCTGCGTAATCTTCAATTCCAGAGCTGTTGCCATAGAGAAGGTTACTGGTAAACCTACTCCCCGAGGCACTGGTACTTGGGTAGATTCCTACTGAGCAACCCATCACGCTGTTCGAGCTTACAAGCGATCCTGGCGTGGCATTGAGGGTGATACCATTGTTACTTGTTGTGTCACAGGCGATGACATTTGAGGTAATGGTTGTGCCGTATGAGTTATCGGCAAACAATCCTTCTGTGTTGAAGAAGGTGTTGCCGGTAACGGTGTTAAGAGCAGACCCCCAAACGACAAACCTACTTCCATCAAAGAAATTACCTTCAAGCTCATTTGTGGTTGAAGCTGAGAACTGCGAACCATCTATGGTGCTCTCTGTGCCAAAGTAGCTGTCATGGATTCCGGTGGCACCGCTATTGTTGAGCGAATCTACCATGTACAAGTTGGTGTAGTTCCCCCTAAACCTACTGTTGCTAACCAGTAGCCCGGAGAACGGAGCTGTTGTACCATCAAGCTTACTAACCTGAAATCCAAGCTTATCTGAGGTGTTCCTTCCCATGTTGCAAATCTCAGCCATGCTCAGCGAGACATAGGCATCTTCGTAGGCATTAATATACGCTTCTCCCGCTTGGTCAACGGTAGCGTTGCAAGCTGTTCCTGCCTCGGCCGTGATGCTGGCGTAGTCAAGAACATCAAAGGTGTCACCACTCCTCACCCCATCGGTTACCTCAATATCCTCGTTGGTTGCCATGCCACTCAAGGTGTCAGGCTCAGCAGCAATGGTCAACGTATCAGTGCCAGCGCCAACTTGGGCGCTTGAGATAATTCTGAAGTAGGTATCGTCAACTAGATTGTGGACGTACCTTCCAACCTGGTCATTGTTTGCAGCGACAATTCCGTTCTGGGTAGTGAGGGTAAGTGTCCTGGTAGCACCACTTCCGGAAACAGTAGGTGATATTTCGGTGACACTTGCCGTGCTGGCACGAGTGATCGAGTCGTGTGAGTTGTTTGAGCATTCAGTGTCGTTAACACTAGTTCCGGTAACATCGTAAATCCTCCCAGTTGCAAGACCTGAGGTCATCCTTGCCACCATGTTGTTGTAACCCCCAGAGGTAAAGACGTTGTTTGCACACATCTTTGTCTCACGCTGGGCGAGGGTGTCTGTTCCGGTAACCGTGTTTGCTCCCATGTTGCTTCCCTGTACTACCATCTGCCCAGAGTTGTAGACATTGATTCCCGTGTCTGAGGCGGAGGCGGCTGAGCGAGGGTTGAGCCTGAGAACTGCATTTGCAAACATGGCTAAACTTGCGCTTCCGCTTCCCTCAGCATTCCCTACCTCGATGGTGCAGTTTGGGCAGCTTGGTGTGGAAGTGTTGGCGTTGAGATCTAAGGTGTTAGTGTCACCCTGACTCCTCCCACTAATACCGAGAGCAGCTGTTTCACCTGCGCCCACCCCAATTGAAACTCTCCCTGCCGAGCTTGAGGTATCGCTCCCAACCCCATCTTCACCAATAGATACGTATCCGCCTTTTATAACCAGGGTATCTGTAGCGTTTGCGGCGGCAAAATCTACGCTATTCATGAAGAACCACTCGGAATCAATGGTTTCCCCAGCCGTGCCAACCTGCACCTTATAGAAAGCATTTGAGCTCGTAAAGTTCCCATTGATGCTTCCACCGCTGTTGTCTGGGCTGGTAAAGATTACCTTTCCACTGTTGTGGGTGAAGCTACCACTAGTACGCGTCAGACTGTCGGCGATTGTAAGGGTTGAGGAAGGTGCGGTGAGCGTACCATTACTGATGGTCATTGCTTCAACTTCAGCTGTATTACTGTACGTCCAACCACCGCCAACCCCATTGAACTCCACGGAGTACATCTTCCCCGTTGCACCCGTGAGGGTTCCCGAGATAGTCTTTCCGGTTGTCGTTGCGTTAAAGATTACAGTTTCAGCACTTCTCGAGTACGTGCCTGCATTACTGTAGCTTCCGCTAATGTAGAGAGTTGAGTCACCGTTAATAAAGTTTCCAGTACTGAGGATTTCCATGTTCCCATCTACCCGCATTTCAGTGAGGGTAGACCCACTAAACTCAAAGCTACCTCTGACGGAAAATGTTGAACTTGAAGGGATGATGATGTCGTCTCCAATACTTCCATAGTTTGAGTAAATGTCTGAATCACTATCGGTATCGTAATAGGAAACATCTAACCCAGATGTGGCACACCCAGGCCCTGCATCACACTGGAAGGTAGAACGGTTGCGGTACACGTTTATGGTCGAGGAAGCCCCTGGAACCCTGGTGTACGTTTCGCCCCTAATCCCCCCATTTGTATCAAGGAAAGCTACCACCGAATTATCCTGGCTAATAGCCACGTTACTGATGCTGTAGACACCAGATCCGTTGGCGGTGGCGCTATAATTTCCCAAACCGTTCACCTTCACCCGGACAGTAGGGCCGGTGACAACTGGGGTGACGCCGTCGGTGTCATAGACAGTTCCACTAATGGTGAAGGAAAACTCCCAGCAGCTGTCGTTGTTGCCGCCGTTGGTGTTTGTGCTATCGAGGGTGATACCGGTGCTTGAAACGTGACAGCCAGAGTCTGTAATGGTGGTGTAGGAAACGCTCTCGGTTCCCTGGTGGTAGATGTCCCACTGGCTGCCACTTGTAGTGGAGGCTACCGTGATTGGGTTGCCCACTGAACCGGTAAGCGTAAGCACTCCGGTTACCGTAAAGGTGGTCCCACTGGTGAACCTGAGAGCCTTGAGCGGAGTAGTGCTGGTGAGGCTGTAGAAGGAGGTAGCACCGGTAAAGGTACTGGTTTTTGAAGCACTATCAAAAGTTACCGTCCCAGAGCGAGCGGTGAAGGTGCCCGTGTTACTCCAGTTCCCCCCAACCGTAATGCCGTAGTTGCTTCCACTCTTAGTATCCAAGGTACCTGCCCTGATATTCAGGTCATTATCCACATCCATAGCCGCCTCAAGCTGCAGGGTTCCCGCTCCATCAACTACCACGTTGTAGAGCGACTGCCCGTTAGGGTAGTAGCTGGTGGTGGTAGCGCTTGGTGGGGCGAAGGTCATCGTTGAGGTGCCTGGGTTTACCGTTATCGCTCCTGTACCGTTGGTGAAAGCCACAGTTCCGGTAACGATGAACCTCGAGGTTTGCAAGTTGACCACGTGTCCTGAGGCATTGTTGGCTGACACAGGGTAGAAAGCATACGAGGTACCGGTAAGGGTAACCACACTTGAGCCGTAGTTTGTGGTACCCACACCAGCTCGGCCTGACGTACCATCGGCGTAGAGAATTCTGCTCGCCCTCACATCAAAGTTGTTGGTATTAAAGACGGTTCCCGTTGTTCCAGTGTTAATACTAAAGACTATGTCTGAGGTGGTAGTAATTGCCCCCATGAAGTTGTACGTGGTGTTGTTCACCGACGTGTATGGGTTCACCTGCCAGCTGCCATAGTTACCACCTGCCATACTTACCGTTACGCTTGAGCCACCAGAAACCCTGTAGGAGAGAGTCCTGGAACCAGTGATACTTGTAGGTGCGGCGAAAACAAATGGCGTACAGCTAACGGTACAGATGATATTGGTGTAACCACCGCTTGAAGTGAGGGTTCCGCCGTTTACCGTCATTGTCCCGTAGAGCCCAGTAACCAGAGAGGATGATAGTGTGGTGGTAAAGGTTGGGTAGGCAACCGAAATGTTGTAGACGCTGTTGGTTGCAAGGGTTCCCGTACCACTCATGATCACCGTAGAGGTGCCGTAGGTAAACCTACCGGTGGAGTTGGTATCGGTGAAGTCTCGCCCTACTGTAATAGTTGAACTTCCACCTGAGAGTGAGACCCCCGTATTATCAGTGAGAATGAGGTCACGCCCTACCGTGAAATTGTAGTTTGCCGTAGTAACCGCACCGTTTGTGACATTCAGGTCATTAGTAACGCTCACCGCCCCCGCTGGTGTGAGGGTTCCCCCAACACCATTCATGGTGAGGTTGTAGAGCGACTGTCCGTTTGGTGTGTAGGTTTTGGTACCTGAAGTATGCAGCCAGTTCACCGTTGATGTGCCAGGTGTTACGTTTATCGTTCCAGAACCATTAATAAACGCCATACCACCTACAAGGTTGACTGTTGAGCTTCCCAGGTTAAGTGAATGAGTTTGACCACCTACTGTGTTAACAACCGAAAGGGCAGACGTTGCAGATGTACTGCTCAATGTGACTGTACTCGAGCCAAAATTAAGAGTGATCGCATCGGTAAAACTACTGTGTCCGATACTAATACTACTAGCGCTGATATTGTAGTTCTGGGTATTGAACGACCCTGTGGTACTACCAGAGGAGTTGTATGAGTGCATCGTTATAGAGCCGGTAGTTGTAAGGTTCCCCCCGAGCTGCAGCACATTACCTGTTCCACCGCCACGTGAGATGTGACCAACAATTGAAGCCTGCCCATAGTCTCCACCAGGAATGGTTTGAGTTATCCCCGCTCCTGTATTCAAGAAGGTAATTCCTATACCACTCGAGGTGATAGTTGTTGGAGAGGCAAATACAAACGACGTCCCAGTTGTGGCTCTTTCAACTGAGAGTGAATTTGAACCAAGTGCAAGGGTTCCACCGTTAACTGTTTGGGTTCCTTGAGACCAAATATTACCCGCCCCAATGGTAGTGGTAAAACCAGTGTAGGCCATTGAAATGTTGTACACATTATAGTTCCCAACACCTGTCAATGTACCTGTTCCGTTGAGTACAATTGTTGAAGTTCCTTGTGTAAACTTTTTGCCTGTGTCTGTAAAATCTCGACTCACGGTAACGGTTGAACTTCCAGCTGTGTACGATACACCAGAGGTATTAGCAAGGGTAAAGTCACGGGTTACCGTGAGGTTATTGTTACTTGCGGTAACAGCTCCGTTAGTCACAGTAAAGTCATTGGTTACTGCAACAGCTGCACCAAAGGTCCAGGCACCTGAGACGCCGTTAAACACAACATCGTAGAAGCTACTCCCCCCAGTCATTGTCCCGGACAGGGTTTTCCCAGAAGCAGTTGAGTTGAAGGTTACGGTACCTGAGTTAGCTGTAAATGTTCCAGAATTTGAGTAGCTCCCACCAACTGTAAGAGCGTAGTTTGATCCTGAAACGGTATCATAGGTTCCAGAAGTAACAGTGAAGTCATTTGTTGCAACCACAGCACTGGCAGGCTGAACTTTACCTGTTCCTGTACCAGCGATGGTGAAGTTATAGAGTGATTGACCGTTTGGTGTGTAGATTCTTGTTGTTGCATTTGGTGGAGTCATTGTCAGGGTTGATGTCCCTGCTGAGACAGCAATAGTCCCCGTACCCGCTGCAAAAGTAACCGCACCAACTGAGGTAATTGAAGCGCTACCAAAGTTTGCTGTGTGGCTACCACCGTTTGTATCTACTTTCATACCGTAGTTTCCATCCGAAAACGCTACGGTGCTTGAGCCAAAGTTTGCGGTAACTGAACCTGTTCGGCTGATAGCCTGGCGAGCAAACATGAGGTAGCCAACCGAAAGGCTGTAGTTTTGGGTATTGAAAACTGTGCCAGTAGTTCCAGCACTAGCACTTAGGTACATCCAGTCAGAAGTTGTAACATTTCCACCCAACTGGAAAGTGGTGTTGTTCCAAGTAATTGCACCAAGCTCAATTCGCCAGCTTCCGTAGTTACCTGCTGGCAGAGTGATTGTTAGTCCTGTGCTCCCTGACGGATTCAAACAAAACTCAGGTGAGCCGGTGAGTGTTGTAGCTGCAGCAAATACAACTGGGGTACTAGTGGTAGAAGTTTTTGAACATATAAAGTTACTTCCACCAGCAACCGTGCCACCGTTAAAGGTAATAATACCTGAGAAGTATTTACCGTTATTGTCAAAGGTTGTAGTAAAACCTGTGTAACCAACCGATAGGTTGTGGAAGTCAATTGTTGCACCAACGTTCATTGTTCCGGTTCCAGTCATTGCAACCGTAGAGGTGCCTTTAGTGAACTTCTTGCCTAGGTCATTAAAGTCACGACTGATGGTGATTGTGGAACTTCCAGCAGTGTAGGAAACACCACTTGTATTAGCGAGAGTAAAGTCTCGTGTAACGGTAAGGTTAAAGTTATTTGCAGTTACTGCACCATTGGTAACGGTGTAGTCATTGGTAACAACTGTTGCGTCTTGAGCTGTCCAACCTCCACCAACTCCATCAAAAGTAAGGTTGTAGAATGAGTCACCTGATGAAGTGAATGTCTTTCCTGTCGCAGTTGAAGTGAATTTGAAAGTAGATGTACCTGCATTAATCACCCCTACAGAGGTATTTGTAAAGTTTCCGCCAATTGAGATAGTAGATGACCCAGCATTTAGCGTCCCCGTACCATTGGTTGCCATTAATAAATCGGTCCCAATTGTAAGATTGTAGTTGTTAGTATCTAGCCGAGACGCTTGCCCACTAGACCATCCAATTCGTACATAAGTTGTGGTTGAGACATTTCCACCAAGTTGAATGGTTGTTCCATTGTTATGAAACACAAGTCCTGTAGCGTATGCGTAACTTGGAACGGTTACGCCTGCGCCGAAAGAAATATACCCAGTACTTAAACCGACGGTGGCTGATGGATCAACAGACACCGTCGTACTATTCACTTGTAGAGAATTACCGTTAAAGTCGGTTATACCTGCTCCAAAATATATATTTCCTGTGCCAGTCGAAGATGACAGCTGCGTGGTGGCCCCACCCGTTTGTGCGAGTTTTAACGTATAGAAACGTGATGTAAATGTGTTTGTTGCTCCTGTCCTTAGGGTCTTTGTACCTGATCCGTTCATCACTACAGTCGAAGTACCAAAGCTAATAAAGCTATAGTCAGTAGCGATAGCACTGGTATCCCAGTTACCAGAAATGGTGAAGGTTGAAGCTCTCTGTACCAGTGACCAGGTTCCAGAATTACCCGTAAGGTTGCCCGCAACGGTTACAGCGTAGTTACCTGCGTTGTTTGTATCGAAAGTGCCGTTTGTAATATCAAAGTTGTTCGTGGTAGCAATAGCAGCATTCAGCGTCCATGCTCCGCTAGCACCATTAAACACCACGTTGTAGAAGCTACTCCCGCCAGTCATAGTTCCGCTCAGGGTCTTACCTGAAGAGGTAGCGGTGAACGTAACTGTTCCTGTGCCAGCGGTGAAGGTGCCACTATTAGTGTAGCTTCCAGCGATGTTCATCGCCCCAGAACCGTTAGTCCAGGTGCTGCTTGCCCCAACTGCAAAGTTATTTCCAACGGCAACGGTTGGGTTGTTGGTGTTTGCAGCAACAGTAAGGGTGGAACCGGTACCTACATTGAAGTCATTGTTGGCAGTGAGGGTGCCCGCTACTGGTGTGTAGGTCTGGGTGCCTGAAGCAGGGTAGAGATTGAGGTTGTAGTAGGTGGTGGCCTCAACATCGAGAGCTGAAGTGCTGGTGTAGGCAACGGTGTTTGAGGTTGGTGTGAAGGTTCCTCCATTCACGTAGAAGGGCCTACTACTACCAGAACCAGATCCTGTCACAGTGAGGGTCTCGCTAGCTCCAGTGTAGGTACCACCGGTGTAGAACATCACCTTAGGGGTGTTGACGTTGCCACCAGGTGCGTAGGTTCCACCAACCAGTAGACCATCCCCTGTGTAGGTAGGCACCACTGAAGCACAGGTGAAGAGGTTATCTCCAGAAGCTGGGTAGGTACTTTGACTACAGATGTTAGTGTTAGTGGTACTACCTGCATTGCTGTTGTAGACAGCGCTCCTATTAATGTAGAGGTTGATGCCAGAAATGTTTGATCCGCCGCTCACCGTGAAGCTGTTTGCATCGAGGGCATTACCATCAATGTAGACAGCAACCACAGCACCAGCACTCGCATAGATGTTAGGCAGCGAGTAGCTAGAGGTTTGACTGAGTACCGTGGAAGGTACCCCATTATTCACCGAAAGCGAGACAGAAACAGGTGTGCTGTTGGTGGTTGATTCGCTGTCTTGAATGTAGATGTTTCCAGAGACGGTAATCGTAGTACCAAAGTTCCAGTTGGTGTTGTTGCCAGCGTCGTAGTCTGTGGTGTCGTTTGCGATTATGGTACTTCCACCCGAAACCGAAGCATCTGAGCGTGAGACATTTACTGAAGAAACCGCAGTCTGGGTTCCGGTAACCTTGAGCAGCCAGGTGCCACTACCGGCAGAGTTCCTGAAGAATATTCTCGTCAGCTTTGATTGCCCGTTCCAGTTGATGTTGTTGTAGGTGTACGTAGCGCCCGAGAGGTACTGCACCCTCACGTTTGCCGTGGTGATGGTGTAGGTTCCGGTTGAAGTAGCAGCAGCACTGAAGATCACCGAGGCAGTGAAGCCTGTTCTCTCGTTGTCGGTAGCAGATGCCCCAGAATTGTTGGTGATAGTGAGGTTGTAGAAAGCCGAGGTGCCGGTGAGGGTTCCTGAAACCGTCTGCTGCGAGCTTCCGTTAAACGTGACGGTTCCACTTCGTGCCGTAAAGGTACCTGAGTTGGCGAAGTTCCCCCCTACGGTGAGGTTGTAGTTTGAAGCGGTAGCATCAAAGATACCCTGGGTGATGGTGAAGTTGTTTGTCACCACGGCATTTCCTGAAAGCGTCACCGAACTTGCCGAATTTCCACCGTTGATGACGTAGTTGTATAGGGACTGTGAACCTGGATTGTAGATGTTATTTAATCCAGCACCTGGAGCATGAGTTACGGTGGCAGTTCCAGGGGTTAGCGTTATCGAACCAGTTCCGTTTGCAAACCGCATATTTCCCGTAACTGTGATGGTAGCCGTTCCAAGATCATACGTATGGCCAGTACCAGAATCACTGTTGACCCCAAATGCCATTGAGGTTCCATTGTTTACCGTGACAGTTGATGAGCCAAAGTTGGTAGCAGTTGGGCCATTAATAGTTGTAGAAGAATTTGTGTATGACTGTGCAGTTAGTGAGTAGTTTTGGGTATTAAAGGTTGAGCCTGGATTGGTTGACTCAGCCCGCATGAGTACATCACCAGTAGTGGTAATGGCACCGCCCATGTTGAAGGTGACCGCATTGGTTGATGTGGCATAGGCGATAATATCCCAGGTACCGTAGTTTCCCCCAGTAATACTTACCGTACCTGCAGCCGACCGGCGAAAATCAAAACCTGCATCGGTACCTGTCAGGGTAGCGCCCGTTCCAAGTGAAAGACCTGGGGTACTCCTAACGTACACGGTACAGGTTACCGAACAGGTGAGCGCCCCACCCGATGCATCCCCTACCGTTATAAGGTTGTAGACCTCAATACGGGTTGTGGCAATGGTAGTGGTCTTGGTGTTGTAGGCGAGGGTTACGTTGTAGAAGTTTGTGTAGCTTGTTCCACCGCTCGTGGTGAGCTGGCCAGTACCATTGAGGAGCACCGTTGAGGTACCTCGGGTGAAGGTCCCCGCACTCCCCTTATTCCAGTCTCTACTTACCGTAATGGTAGAAGAGCCAGCATCGTAGGAGGCGCCTGCAGCATCAGCTATGGTAAAGTCTCGGGTCACCGTGAGACCTATACTTCCAGCAGTGAATGCGCCGTTCGTAACCGTGAAGTCGTTAGTGACTGCAACGGCACTTCCTGGCGTCCAGCCACCACCAGCCCCATTAAAGGTGAGGTTGTAGAAGGAAGATGTGCCATTAAGGGTGCCTGAAAGGGTCTTTCCAGTTGCTGTTGCGTTGAAGGTTACCGTTCCACTTCGCGCCGTGAAGGTGCCACTGTTAGAGTAGTTGTTCCCAATGGTGAGGTTGTAGTTTGAAGCCGAGGCATCAAATATCCCCGTGGTAATGGTGAAATTATTTGTTGCGATTGCATCTCCGGCTAGTGAGACGGTACTCGCTGAGTTTCCACCGTTTACGACAAAGTTGTAGAGCGACTGACCATTTGGGGTGTAGTTTCGGGTAATGCCCGCAGCTGGTGTCATCGTCAAAGTAGAGGTCCCTGGATTAACAACATAGGCACCGGTTCCGTTCACCAGGGTTACATGCCCGGTCACGTTGATTGCTGAAGTTTGGAAGTTGAGGTTTTTTGAACCACCTGAGTTGTTGGTAACGGTAAAGTCACCACTAATCGTCACCGTTGAGGAACCAAAGTTCATTGTGAAGGGACCGGTGTTACCAGAATCACCAGAGTTAAAGGTTGCGGCGGTGAGCGAGTAGTTTTGGGTATTCACCACCACTCCCGTTGCTGCAGCATCGGTCTTTACCGCAAAGTAGTTGGTTGTCGTGATATTGCCACCATACTGGTAGGTAACTGAAGTCTGGGTATTGTTGTAAATCAGCACAGCAGCTGTTCCGTAGTCACCGCCAGCTAAGGTAATAGTAATTGAGCTGGCAGCCGCAAAGTATGAGAGTGCTGCACTTCCTGTAATAGTAGTTGGAGATGCAAATACCAGAGGTGCAGATGTCGTTGAGACCCTCATGTTTACTCCAAATGACCCCAACGCAAAGGTGCCGCCGTTCAGGGTAAGTGTCCCGTTCATGTAGAACGCGGCGGCAGATGTATTGGTTGTCGTGAAGGTACTCGAGGCAATTGAGAGGTTGTAGAAAACTCCAGAGCTCAAGCTTCCCGCTGTCAGGTTTCCAGTTCCATTAAGGCTTACCGTTGAGGTACCTGGTGTAAGCTTTGAGCCACTATCTGAATAGTCTCTGGTTACCGTGACGGTAGAGCTTCCCGGAACATAGGAAACCCCACTCGTGTTTGCCAGAGTGAAGTCTCGTGTCACCGTGAGGTTGTTATTGCTTGCAGTGACACCACCGTTAGTTACGGTGAAATCATTCGTGACAGCAACCGCTGCTCCAAACGTCCACGCTCCTGAAACTCCGTTAAACGTAAGGTTGTAGAAGGAAGAGGTTCCGTTGAGGGTACCACCTAGAGTTTTTCCAGAAGAGGTAGCGTTGAAAGTAACGGTTCCGCTTCGAGCTGTGAAGGTGCCGCTGTTTGAGTACGAGCCTCCAACTGTAAGCGAGTAGTTTGAAGCGGTAACATCAAACACACCAGATGAAATGGTGAAGTTATTGGTGGCGATAGCAGCAGCTGCAAGAGCAACTGTTCCGGTACCCGTTCCATTTACCACAAAGTTGTAGAGTGACTGTCCGTTAGGGGTGTATGTCTTGGTGGTAGCGTTTGCAGGAACCATGGTAACCGTTGAGGTACCTGGGGTAACCGTAATGGCACCGGTACCATTTGCAAACGTTAGATCACCCCCGGTAATGGTGGTACTTGAAGATCCAAGGTTGAGGGTGTGCGAGCCGCCATTACTCCCAACAAGGAATGTATTTGAAAGGGCAACGGTGCTACTGCCAAAGCTCAACGCCATGGCTCCTGTTAAGACTGAGCTACCAACTGTGTACGAACTAGCGGTAAGTGAAAAGTTTTGAGTTGAGAAAGCTGTCCCAGTACTCCCTGCGGCTGCGAAGTTTGCAAATGTACCACTGGTAGTGACATTTCCACCCATGTTAACTGTTGAGCTGTTACCAGCAACTGCATAGGTAAGGATATTCCAGGTTCCGTAGTTTCCACCCGCCATGGTAAAAGTTAGTGAGCCTGCACGTGTGGCAAAACCGAGGGTAAATGTGCCACCTAGTGTTGTAGCACTCCCAAAGACAAATGGGGTGATTGAGCTCGTGTCACCTACGTATACTACTTGCGAGGAACCAGTGGCAGTTCCTCCGTTCACCGTCAAAATGTTCCTTACGTTAAACCCACTACCACTGAAGGTGGTGGTAAAGGTTGAGTAAGCAAGAGAGAGGTTGTAGAAATCACCCGTGGTGGTAATAGTACCAGTGCCATTAGTGGCCACCGTTGAGGTACCCCTCACAAACTTGTTACCAGAATCTGTGTAGTGCCTGCTGATGGTAATGGTAGAGCTTCCGCCTGAGTAGGAAACACCTGAAGTGTTGGCGAGAACAAAGTCTCGCGTTACCGTGAGGTTACTCGTCCCAGCAGTTACAGCTCCGTTGGTTACGGTGAAGTCATTGGTAGCAGCAACGTTGTTACTGAGAGTCCAAGCTCCTGATACCCCATCAAAGATGAGATTGTAGAATGCAGAGCCTCCGGTCATGGTACCTGCTAGAGTTTTCCCTGAAGCAGTTGCGTTAAAGGTTACCGTACCATTGCGTGCGGTGTAGGTGCCGCTGTTGGAGTAAGAGCCCCCAACGCTCACCGCATAGTTTGAAGTGGTAACATCAAGGGTTCCGGCGGTGATGGTAAGGTCATTGTCTACCGTCAGTACATCACCAAGCTCAAATGTCTCACTACCGTTATTAATGATGAGGTTGTAGTATGTTGCAGCCGTAGCAAGACCAGAGTTTCCTGAGGCATAGTTTCCCGAATAAACGAAGGTTGAGGTTTCTGGAGTAAAAGCAGTGCCAATATTCACAGCACCGAAGCAGGCCATAAAGTCACAGTCCAGGGTTCCTGAGAGTGTCCAAGTCTTTGAGCCCGCATTAAGTTGGTTTGAACCACCACCGCTGTTTGAAAGAATGTCCAGCTTATTGGTAACGGTGATGCCTCCACTACCCATAGCAGAAGTTGAAACATCAAGAACCCCAGAACTAAAACCAAAGTTGAGGTTGTAGAATGTCCAAGTGGTATTGCCGCCAAAACTACCATTACCTGTGAGCCAGAAGGTGCCCCCAGTAAGGTTGATGGTGCCATTACCAGTAGCATCTCCACCATTCACCGTAATATCGTTTGTACCAGAAAGGGTACCCAACGTTACCGTAAGGTCATTTGAAACGAGCATGGCTGAGGAGTTACTCCAGCCGCCGCCACTTCCGTTAAAGGTGAGGTTGTAGAAAGCCGATCCGCCATTGAGTGTTCCAGAAAGAGTCTTCCCAGTTGCAGTCGCTGTAAAGGTTACCGTTCCGCTTCGCGCAGTGAAGGTTCCGCTGTTGGAGTAGTTACCAGCAACAGAAAGTGCGTAGTTTGAAGCGGTAACATCGAGGGTACCAGCGGTGATGGTAAGGTCATTATCAACATTGGTAGCGCCCTCTAGCACGTAGGTTTCACCAGCGTTATTGATGGTAAGGTTGTAGAAAGACGAAGTCATCGATTGCACCGTGGTATTACCTGCGCCATTGTTTCCGGTATAGGTGACGGTTGAACTTGCACCAGCAAAAGCAGCTGCAGGCGAAGCTAGGAGCTGGAATGGATCGCCCCCAGTACCAGAAAGTGTCCAAGTTCGGTTACCAGCATTTAACGTGGTAGCTTGTACATCACCAGACTTACCCACCCGAAGTATGTGTGAAACTGTAAGACCCCCTGTTCCACCTGTCTGAGTGGTAAAGGTATGCCCACCTGAAGCATCAGAATTTGAGAATGACAAATCGTAGAAGGTCCATGCTGTGGATCCAGATGTGGTGCCAAAGTTTTTATTCGCTGTTGCGCGTTGCTCAAACTCACCACCAGTGAGATTAATTACCCCAGCAG
Organism: uncultured Candidatus Saccharibacteria bacterium; assembly: GCA_964593885.1. Taxonomy (GTDB): domain Bacteria; phylum Patescibacteriota; class UBA1384; order CAILIB01; family CAILIB01; genus CAZQKK01. The sequence continues at coordinate 25,178 of CAZQKK010000001.1, forward strand.
TGCCTGCAACAGCACCCTTTACTCTGACGTCGTTGGTACCTGAGAGGGTTCCAGCTGTCATGGTAAGGTCGTTGGAGACCTCCATAGCTGATGTGTTACTCCAACCTCCACCTGATCCATTGACGGTCAGGTTGTAAAAACCTGAAGTTCCGTTGAGGGTTCCTGAGAGGGTTTTACCTGTGGAAGTAGCATTGAGGGTTACCGTTCCACTTCGCGCCGTAAAGGTTCCACTGTTGGAGTAGTTATTCCCTATGGTAAGGCCGTAGTTTGAAGCAGTAACGTCAAGGGTGCCCGCTGTATTGGTAAGGTTGTTGCTGGCAGTTGTTGCCGCCTCAAGGACAAATGTTTCTGAACCGTTATTAGTCTCAAGGTTGTAGTAGGTTCCTGATTGAATAGTGCTATTACCCGCACCATTATTTCCTGTGTACTGGAAGGTTGATGTGTTGGCGGTGAATACCGCAGCTGGCGAAGCAAGGAGTTGGAATGAATCTCCTGTCGTACCAGAGAGTATCCAGGTACGGTTTCCAGCATCAAATGTAGTGATATTGGTATCACCAGAGACTCCTGCCTTTAGCACACCTGTCACTGTGATGGTTCCACTTCCACCTGTTTGAGTATTAAACGTTACTGGAAAGCCTCCACTTGCATACACGGAGAGGTTATTAAATGTCCAGTTATTTGAACCAGAGGTTGTCCCAATATCTCGAGTTCCCCCTCCACCTCTATGGGTTACGGTCCCACCTGTGAAAGTAATCGTCCCTGCTCCAGTAATGTTTCCAGATACATCAACATTCACCGCTCCCGCAAGCGTTCCAAGCGTAACGGTAAGGTGCCTCGCAATGTCTACATTGTTACTAAATGTCCATCCACCGCCTGAACCGTTGAAGCTGAGGTCGTAGAAGTCACCGTTACTGTAGGTCATTGTTCCTGCCAGGGTTTTCCCCGTTGTAGTAGCGTCAAAGGTAACGGTTCCGGTTCGAGCCTCAAATGTTCCACTGTTTGAGTAGCTTCCCCCAATTGTTACGGCGTAGCTACTGGTGGTGTCAACATCAAGCACACCTGTAGTAATCGTGAGGTTGTTGTTCACATCCATCGCCCCAGCTAAGAGCACGGTTCCAGCACTCCCGAGGGCCTGGATGTAAGCGTTGTACAGGCTCTGCCCGTTGGTGGTAAATGTCTTAGTACTGGAGTTTGGAGGGGCGAACCTGAAGTCTGAGGTTCCAGGGGTGAGGGTAATTGCTCCTGTACCATCCACCAACTTCACCGCCCCGCTCACCGTTACATCAGAGCTGCCAAGGTTAATACTGTGGCTTCCACAGTTATTTCCTACATAGAGCGAGGTGGTGGTATTTGCAAGTACTACGTTTGAATCGTTGAGACTGAGTGCCCATGAACCGGTACGAGTTGGCGTACATGGGGCGATGTAGATGAAATCAGTGGTAATAGAGTAGTTACTGCCAGTTGTCGTAAAGGTTGAGCCCGTGATTCCATCTGTTGCCTCAAAACGTAGGCCTCCGGTACTGGTAATGTTTCCAGCTAGCTGGAATGTAATGCTGTTTCCAATTGCTGCATACGGCTGAATACCCCAGTTACCATAGTTGCCACCAGCAATATTCACCGTGATGCTTGCTGTCCTCCCGTTGAAGTAGATGGAGCCGGTACCGTTGAGTGTCGTAGCTGAGTTGAAGACTACAGGTGTGCATGTTGTTGTACACCTAACGTCCATGTACCCACCACTTCCGGTAACCGTTCCTCCGTTAAAGGTGAGGGAAACCTCAATCACAAAAGAGTTTGCCGAGAGAGTGGTCACAAAACCACTTGCCCCAATATTGAGCGTCTCAAACTTGGAATTATTTGGGACGGTAAGGGTTCCAGTTCCCGTGTGCGTCACTACTGAAGTTGTCCCCTCGACGAATTTGTCCCCGCTATCGGTGAAGTGCCTGACAACCGAGAGTGTAGAAGTAGCCGGGGTGTACGAGACACCTGAGGTATTTGCCAGGGTAAAGTCTCTCCCAACCGTGAGGTTAACACTTGAAGAAGTAACCGCACCGTTGGTAACCGTGAAGTCATTTGAGGTCTCAAGGGCTGCACTAAAGGTCCAACCTCCAGATACTCCATCAAAGACCAGGTTATAGAACTTTCCGGTAGCACCATTGAGTGTCCCCGAGAGCGTTTTACCTGCAGCCGTTGAGGAGAAGGTCACGGTTGAGGTACCCATGGTGAAGGTACCACTGTTGGTCCAAGATCCACCAACGGTTACCGAGTTACTTCCAGGAGAGAAGACGCCCGAGGTATTGATCTTAACATCACCACCAGTAACGTTTGTAGTAACATTTCCACCCGGAGTAAAGGTCTTTGACCCCCAAACGTAGAGACTTATTCCAGACTCAACAGTAAGGTTACTGGAAGCTACACTGTACCTAATCCCAGCATCGGTATTGTCAGCAGTTGAGAGGTTTGCGTTGGTAATGGGGCCAGCATCCTCGTGTCTCACAATCAACCTGTTTTGGTAGAGGTTGAAACCGGTAATATTTGAAGTTGTATCTGCTGCACGTGTTACCGTTGTGGCCTTTGGAGTTTCAGTACTATCAATCCAGACCGCAATAGGATCCCCCGCAGCGCTTGGGTTAGAAGCCACGGTTACGCTATAGGTACCACCAGCAGCCGTACACGAAGTTGAAGCAGTACTACCTCCAGCAACAGCAACCTTAATGGTGAGGTTATCTGATGAACAGTTGTAGACACTTGAACCTTCATCAGAGTAGACGGTTCCCGAAACGGTGATGAGTACGATGGGTTGGTACTCAACAAGCAACCATGCTGCACTTACCTGCACAGTTCCGCTCCCTGCCGTGTCTCTGAAGCCAATTTGAGCTGCGTCTAGCTGGGTATCGGTCCAGGCAGTGCTCTGCTCAGGTCTGGTGTAGGCGGTGATTGGGTAGCTATAGGGTGCTACGGTATCATTGGTTTTCCAGGTTGTAGAGGCTGGGATGAGGGTTTTTGACTCGATAACGGTTCCGTTTGAGGAATCTTTGAGTCTAACCATCATGTCTTCTTCTGTAGCACTACTGGTATTAAACCTTGCACCCACCGAAACTAGGGAAATAGTTTCACTCCCTAGGGTGCTATCCGCTAGGTTAACGTCAAGGATGTCATTGGTGGTAGTTTCACTTGCCAAGTCGGTTGCATCGTTTGGCGGGGTAGTGTCATCGATGTTGGCGTAACCGTTGGTCCAAGCCGAATTATCCCCTGCTGCATTTGGAGAGAGGTGGATGATTTTTCCGGCACCTGGCCAAGTATTCTGAGTTGCTCCACTACCACTGTTAATTGCGACATCATCAATTACCGTCTGGCCGGTAGTCATTGATCCAACGTTTCCCACATTATTTCCAACCGCAAGCTTTGAAACTCCCGTGGAAATACTCCTGTTTGACGCAGAAGCAAACGATGACCCGTCAATGCGTGCATCAACAATATGACTCCCCGCTGAAGCAGTAGTATCAAACTTGATTTCTAACCTATACCACGTAGCTGTACTGAGCGCAGAGGACGCAGAGCCTACCTGTCCATCTTCGTCGTAGAGCTTGACAGTATTGGTTGCCGATAACGTGAGGTAGGCTCGCCGGGTACTTGCCGAATCTCGTAACTCAAGTACTGAGACTTCATTGGAGTTTGTGGTGGTGATGTAGACGTATGCCCTGGCGTAGAAAGGACCGTTTGAATCTGCGGTAGCAAATGTCTGGCTAATGAAGGTTTGAGCGCCAGCTGTTGCAGATTGAAAGGCGTAGGTTCCACCATTCGCAGGTGAGGTAACAATGGTTCCTGAACCAGTCATGGTGGTCCACTCCATATCAGCTGTGGTGGAGTTGAGCTCAAAACCACTTGAGTACAGCCTTCCACCTGAGAGTGGGGTGTACTCAACTAGAAGCCAGATAGCAGTTGACTTAAATCCAACTGTTGTATCATGGTTACTCACACCAATTTGAGTGGTATCAAGGTCAGCGGTAGTCCAAGGGGTATAGGTGGTGGCGCCAGGTAGATCGTAAAGGGTAAGTTTTGAGAGTTGGGCGGTATCATCATCATTCGTTATCCAGGGACTCCATGAGTCAAGAACCCCAATATTTCCGGAATCCTCAACAGTTCCACCACTTGATGCCCTAATTCTTGTTTTATAGTTGATATCAACATCTGAACCCATACATGCCACACCAGCTCCCCCGCTCCAACCAGCCAAATCTCCACCACAAGCGTTCATTCTGGCGCCAACAGATACAAGCTTTACCTTATCTCCTGAAGTGATACCTGCACTTGAGGCTGATTCAAGGTTGATTTCAGTAACTGAGCCACTCCCTTGGGAATAGATACCACCACCTGTACCATCTGAAGGGGTAACCTCGTTCACGTCATCGTAGTCGTCGGTGTTGTTTGGCGAACCTGTCCACGCCTCGTTGTCTCCGTCAGCATTCCCGTGCATGTGGACAATCTTTCCTTCACCTGGCCAGTTGTCAGCCTTGGTGGTGTCGCCGTTGATGGCGATATCGTCAAAGTACATGTTTGCTGTGGTGGAGGTGAGGTTACCCCAAGTGAGCCTATCAATCCCTGCTGCAAGGTTCTCTGAAGTAGACGAGGCAACCGTCACCCCATCAAGCTTGAGGGTGGCATCGGTTGATGAGAGGGTGGTGGTATCCACAAATACCTCAACCCGGTACCAGGTTGAAGCAGTAAGCGCAGATGAGGCGGAGCCAATTTGAGCAGAGTCTTCTTCGTTCCAGAGCTCAATGGTTCTATCTGTATTCATCCTCACCCCAATCTTGTTGTTGGTTGAGGTACCAATTTTTAGGAACGCCATTTCAACACCAGGGGTGGTATCTACCCTGACGTATGCCCTGAACCAGTACTTGGCAGACTGGGCGCTTGCTGCCCAGGTTTTGTAGATGGTTGCAGTATTTGAGGTAGTGTTGGTTCGAAAAGCGTAGTCACCAGATCGTTTAGTGGTACCATCTACGGTTGGAGTAGTACCTGAACTACTGGTAATTTCCATGTCAGCGGTGAGACTGTTGAGTTCAGCCCCTGAAGACCAGACACGGTTTGCTGATGCTGAGCCAACCTCGTCAGAGGCAATCTGCCAAGCTCTACTCTCTTTGAAAGTACCCACCGAAGCAGGCCCCAGGAGGTAGAATTCTGGCGAAATATCAGGTGCGTCGTAACTGTAGGTAACGGTAACTGGCTTCCCAGCCTCAAGGTTGACCTCCCAGGAGATTTCCTGCACCTGAGCATCCAACTGGGTGACAACACCCTTCTTGCCTAGACCGGAAATACTGAAGACATTTGGCACCAGTTCTTTAATACTTTGCTTGCCTACCTGGTCTGAGGTAACCGTTAACGCAACCTTGTACTCCGACTTTGGGTAGATCCTCATCGAGGTCTCGCGCTTGATGGTGGTACCAGGGTTTGAGACTACCTGGAAGGAATCTCTGAGGCTTCGCTCCCCGTCTTTGGTTTGCGCGGTGAGCTGTACCTCGTAGGTACCGGCCTGATCTGCCTTGAGTGAGGCGGCGTAATCTGGAACATCGGTAACATTCTTGTCGGCACAGATGTCTGAGATGGTTACATTAGGCTTAACCACCTCACCGTTTGGCTGCTTTACCTCTAGGGTAACCTTGGCGTCACAGAGCGTTTTTCCAGCATCGTCAAGGACTGCCATGCCCATGGAAACATCGTCCCCAGCTTTGTATGGCTGCTGGTATACATTGAAGGCGAGTACTCCCCAGGTGAAGTCTTGGGTGATGGTCTCAACTCCCCTGCCCCTATCAAAGCTTACCGAGAGGAGGTACTTTCCTGGCTTGAAGTTCCTGACTGGTGGAACGCTTATATTGAGAGAACCGTCTGAGTTCTGGGTGAGAGTTGGCTCCACCGAGATAACCTGCCCATCTTTTACCAGCTTTGCCTCTTTCGCCTCAGCTTTTGAGACGTGTGCCAGCTTGAAAACTGGTTGGGAAATAGCTGAAACTTGGTTACTATCGCCCACTATCTTAAGGCTTGGCCTTACCGTTGCACTGTAGATGGCCAACCCAACCACCACCAGTACTACAACACCACCAGCAAGGAGGACTGACTTCTGCCGCAAGGCATCGACAAGTCCTCTCCCTGATCTGTTAGTGAAGTAAGAAATTCGCATATTCTAGTTAGGTGAAATCTGGACGAGCACCGCAGGGGTGGCCGAAGCCGCATTTGTCATCACTCTTCCGGCACACGCGGTCACTGCTGCGGTAATATTGTTCACCGAACCTGTTGTAGTTGAGGTACCAGCACATACGCCACGTGCGGCACCTGAGACTGCTTGCGCCCAAGCAGTACCTGAAGTATTGAGAATGAAGATTCCGCTTGCGGTGTTTCCGATAGCGGTGATTCCAGCTACTCCTGTTGCAGCAGCTGAACTTGAGTCATCTACCTGGCCATCAACTGAGGTGTTCTGAATAACGATACTTCCCGGCTCTACCGATGAAGTACTTACAGCATACACCAGAGTAGAACCGATAAAGAAGCGGGTATCAGCTACCGATGTAATGGATGCCCCTGAAACAACCTTTGCAAGCACAAGAACCGGGTACTGGGCATTGAAGGTTGGGAGTGTTGCGTTCTTGGCAACGGTACACTGCTTACCTGTGGTGGTATCGGTGGTGCTGGCAATTAGGTAGACGTACTCGGTGGTACTTGCCGTCATGGCAATGCTGGTATCTGAAGGAATCACACACCTTCGCACCGTGGTACGCGATCCGCTGGTGTAGTGGTCAGCCGTGTAGGCAGCTCCTGCCGTAATGTTGAGGGTGAGTCCAGCCCCTGCAAATGGGCGAAGTGGGCCGCTTGAAGTGGTGAGGTCTCCCCTAGTGGCACCTGAGTTTGGATCAACTCCAACCGTTGGTACTCCTGGGAGCGATTCAGAACTTGCCAGCTTACCAGTGGTGTCTACTACGAAGACCTTACCAACCGCGATGGTGTCAGCAGTTTGGCTGGCAATTTGGGTAACCGAGAGAAGGGTGGTGGAAACTGAAGTAGGTGCCACGGTAATACCTCCTGAGGCTGAGACGCTGAAGACAGCGGTTCCTGCAGCGCGGAAATCAAGGAAGTTACCACTGAAAGCGGTTTCTCGGTTTGCACCGATGAAGGTTCCGTTAGTACTCCATCCAGTGACACTTGCGGTGTATGGTGCTTGGAGCATGAAGGCAACACCAGCATCCGTCGCAAGTGAGGTTTCAAAACTTGAGATTCTCACCCTACCGTTTGCCTGAACACTCATCCCTGAGCTTACGGTAAGCCTTACCCAGTACGCACTGATACCACTCACTGTTCCTTTCGTAAGGGTATTCGTCCAACTGACGGTGCCACTAGCCGTGAGCCCGGTAGTCCCATCGCTCCCACCCGAGATTGCTGTCCAAGTAGTACATACCCCACTGGTTAGCTCCGTACACACCTCAAACCCAGTTGCCCCACCACTACCACTTGTCTCGGTGTAGAGAATAGAGGTAAAGCTAGAGTCTGAAAAGCCGTAGTAGGTTCTATCGTTGAGGGCACCGCTGTTCTTGTAAACATTGTAAGCACCACCAGCGTTTGCAGTAGAAGTGATATCCGTGAACGCAGATTCTGCCGTGGTAGTTTGGAGAACCGATGTAAAGCTCCACGGACTGAGCTTGGTAGCACCACTAATGGTGGTTGCAAGCACTGTGGTGTCGTTTGCCTTGTACTCAGCCAGGTTCCCAACAAAGGTAGGACTGCTGTTTACCGCAATACCGTCGGCAACCTGGAGGCTCTTCACGCCAATTGTCTGAGCAGAGATGGTGCCAGCAGTAAGCTCTGAAACACCTTTAATGGTAGCGTTCTCAATGAGCACATCGCCAATCTGGGCAGACTTCACCGCAAGCCCGGCTGTCGTGCTCTTGATGGTACCGGTCTGGGCGTACCAGATTTGGGTACCCACACTTGCGTTTCCAACACTGACGATGAGGTTACCCTTGAAGGCAAGAGCGCTGTAAGAGGTACTGCTTGAGCTACTGCCAAACCCACTGGTATTCACCTGGCTGTAGCTAGAGCCATCAGCCGAGTAGTAAACCTGACTTCCAGTTGAGGTGTTCCCCGTAACCGCGTAGAGACCACCATTGTAGGCAACCATACTCTGTACCGTTGTGTTGTTTGCGCTGCCAAAGCCTGAGCCATTTACCTGGGTGAAGGTAGATAGATCGTAGGAACGGTAGAGCTTCGTGCCACTGGTGGTGTTCTTCGTTCCAAAGTAGTAGGCGCCGTTGAAGTAGAGAGCGGAGGCAAACTCGGTGTTATTGGTATCGCCAAATCCTACGCTTCCAACTGCTGACCAGGTCGTGCCGTTCTGGCTTCTCTGGAGGTAAGCGCCTCCACTGCTCGCGGCGGAGGCAGCGTAGAGGTACCCCTGGGCACTGAAGAAGCTCCTCACACCTGAGCCGTTTGATCCACCTAGATCTGCTGCCAGTGTCCAAGTTGTGCCGTTGAAGCTCCTGAAGGTCTCACCGTTTGCGGTACTCACGTAGGCCGCTCCGCCAAAAACGGTGATCGCCGTTGCGGTTGTGCGTGAGGCACTACCAAAACCACTCGCATTCACCTGGGTCCAAGTTGAGCCGTCAACGCTTGACCAGACCTGCGCACCAGTTGAGCTGTTTGTGGTTGCGGCGTAGATGGTACCGGCGTACGAGCCAAGCACGGCTGTGGTGTTGTTGGCGCTACCAAAGCCTGAGGTGTTCACCTGGGTCCAGCTGGTGCCATTAGTTGAACGGAAGATTTGTGTTCCAGTACTGGTATTTGTGGTGGCGTAGTAGAGGGCATCGTTGTGGGTAATCGCTCCAGTGATGGCAGTGTTGGCAGCACTACCAAAGCCGCTTGTATTCCCCTGGGTCCAACTGGTGGTAGCGATTGCAGCACCGGTGAGGTTGAACTGAGCGTCAGCGGTAACGGCAAGTACCTGGGTTCCGTTCTTCTCTAGCTCGAGGAAGTTACCGGTGAAGCCACTACCCGAGTTGATACCGAGGTAGTTTCCACCGGTTGATCCTGATGCAATAGCGCTACCCAATTGAAGGAGCGATTTTGCAGCGTTGCTAGTAGGGGTGCCAGTTGCCTGGAAGGCACTCTCGGTTGCGCTGTTTGCGGCGAACACAGCCGATGTTGCGGCTGAGCTGGTTGCACCTGAAGAGGTAACCTTAAAGAAGTTGGTACCACTAACCTGGAAATCTACAAAGTTTCCGGCGAAGCCACCGGTAGCATTGAGACCAAGGAAGGTTCCGCTAGCACTTCCACCTGCAATGGTGCTCCCCAGCTGTACCAGCGAAGCTGTAGCTGAAGCTTGTGGTGCACCAGTAATAGCGAGAGCGTTGGCGCCAGTGAGGGTTGAGGTAAGGCTTGAAACAGTTGAAAGAGCTCCGGCGGTAGTAACGGTAAGGCGGTTAGAGCTGTTCACCGCAAGGTTGAGGAGGTTAGCGGTAAGGCCTGCAGGTCCATTGATGGTGAAGGCAACCGTGCCAGTAGCTGAGGTGTTGAGCGTTGCACCAGTTGAGGTGAGGGTACCCACGTTGTAGGTAACACCAGAAGCGTTGAGGTTGAAGGTATCACCACTCTGACCAACCGTAATGGTGTTGCCACCCTGCCCAGAGATGGTTGCTGACTCCTCAAACACAAGGTTCATGGCAGTACCAACACTTCCAAGGATGAACTGGTTGGTACCGGTTCCCTGGAGCTGGAGCTCACCTGATGAGGAGGTGAGGATGGTGTTGGTGTTGTCATTTGTCAGCTCTCCGTAGACGCTTCCGCCGCTACCGTAGACTCTCAGGCGGTTCTGCACACCTGATTTGTTGATAGCGAGGGTTCCGCTAGCTGGCTGGAGGTTAATTGCCCCAGTTGAGGTGCTGATAACACCGTTGGTGGCATCGTGGGTGAGACTGAGGAGCGATGTTCCATTGGTGGAGATTGAGAGCTTCGCACCGGGAGCTATCGTCCCAACCCCAACGTTTCCTGAAGCATCAACGAGGAGACCCTCTACTGCGCCTGCCCGTATACGCATTGGGAGGACGGTTGAGCTGGCCCCTGTCTGGATGTTGAGGAGAGCCCCGGTACCGTTTGCCGATGCATCGGTAGTGAGGTTGAAGAGGTTGTTGGTACTGGTACCAGTGGCGTAGTTCCAGGTAGTAGTGTTCGTCCCCATGGTTAGCGACTGGTTACCAGTTGGGCTAGCGATAGAGTTCCAGCGTACTGAAAGGGCGGCTGGATCTGTCCAGGTCATTGGGCTTCCAGCGCCACCAGCACTGGTGAGGACGTATCCAGAGGTTCCAGCAGTAGTAGGGAGGTTGAAGTTGTAGGTACCGGCAGCTGCCTGGGTTTGGATGGTTACCGTACCTGAAGTAGCCCCGGAAAGGTTGAGGGCTCCGGTTGAAGCTCCTGCAGTTCCAACGTTAACTATTGGCGATGTAACTGAGGTAGAAAGGGTAGTTGCTCCCGCAATAGTAGTGAGGCCTGTCGCACGGTTAATGGTGAAGGCATCTGCGAGGTAAGCCCCAGCATCATCGTAGCGAGCAATACCGAAGTTGCTCCCTGCGTTACTACCCGATTCTGCTTCGCTAGAAGTGTAGATACCCCAACGTATCGAACCCCCGGTCTGCATTTGGTACATCCTGAAGTTACCAGCTGCACCACTTAAGATTCCATCAGCTCTACCAGTGGTACTGGTAACTGAGAGCGCTGAGTTACTCGTATTACTTACGGTAAGTGATCCCGATGTGACCGACGTTGCACCCGTGAAAGTGTTAGCACTTGAGCCAGACTGGGTGTAACCACCTGTTGTAGCAATGCCTCCAGCCACCTGCAGCTTATTCACGCCATCATCAGAAGCAGTTCCAACCAGAAGGTTTCTGTTGGTACTCGAGAACCTAGCTGCTTCTCCACCATTAATGGTGAACGTGATTGGAGCAGCAGCTCCTGCAACATTGAGGTTAATTCCTCCTGCCCTTCCAATAAGCTGAAGTGCATCTGCAGTATCAAGGTAGGCGATATCAACACCTGTACCAGCAAAGTTCTTCGCTTTGTAGCTCTGGTTGTTGTTGGTAAGGAATCCGGTAGTAGATGAAACTGATCCTGTTACGGCTAGCAGGCCAGATGATACTGCGGCTGTTACCGATCCACCAGGGCGAAGGTTGATCACCGAACCATCAATGTTGTAGGTAGCGTAACCGAGGGTATTTCTGTTGTAAGCCTGAGTGGTAATACCTGTAGAAACATCAATCTCAAACCCTGCATTTACCCCACCGGCACCACCCACAACCAGTGCTGAAAGTGGTGTATCGGTACCAATTCCAACGTTACCCGCTCCGGTTAGCAGAGCGTAGTTTGAAGCAGCGCCAGAAGCGGTGAAGTAGGCACCGATGTTGGTACCACCAGCACGTGGACCATCTGAAACACCGTAAACACCAAGCCCGTAACCAGTACCTGTGGTAACGTAGCCAGTTCCTCGGAGTCCCGCATTCCCGTAAGTAGCCGCGGCAGTTCCGTAGGCAATACCGTAGATTCCAGGAAGGTCAGCTGTGTTTGATGAGGCGAAAGCTGTTGCGTACCCGGCATTAGGAACCCCACCCACACTAAGGGTTCCACCAATACTTGCATTGTTGGTGACTGAAAGTGCTGTTCCAGCTGCTGAAAGGGTTGTAACCCCGGTAAGCGTGTTAGCACCAGAACCGCTCTGAGTGTAGGATCCGGATGAAGTTATACCAGTCACCCCAGTAATCGCACCGGCTGTGGAGATATCAAGTGCGGTAGAATCAACTGCAAAGGTATTGAGACCTCCGCCTAGCGTGATTGCTCCCGTTGAGGTGCCTGTATTGATGTTGGTAGCGAAGTTTGAAGAAACGTTGAGATTGATAGTGCCACCAGTGACGGTGAGTCCTGCTGAACCTGAGAGTGCTCCTGTAACCGCAAGTCCTGCGTACTGGGTGGTCTTCTCGGTAACGGAGGTGTAGATTTGGCCACCATCAACAGTAGCTGACATGTACTTGCCATCAGCAGACATCGCAAAGTGGTTCCAGTACCTTGAAGATTCTTTACTTGCCCAGGTAACACCGAAGTCTGTGGAAACGTAGATTGTGCCATTGTACTCACCAGCAACCTGGCGGGCACCGTCGTCAGAAATCTGCATGTCGTTCCAGTTCCTACTAGAGTCACGCCCTGTCCAGGTTGCACCATAGTCTGATGAGGTGTAAATCTGACCTGACTGTACTCCCGCGGTTTGGTAGGCACCATTTGCAGACATCGCAATACCCTCGTTCCACTGTCGATTTGAATCTTTAGGTGTCCAAGTTGCACCGTAGTCTGACGAAACGTAAATTTTGTCGTTCCACACGGTACTGGATTGGTACTTTCCGTCAGCTGACATTGCCATACTCGTCCAGATTCTTGATGAATCCCTAGGCGTCCAAGTTGCACCGTAGTCTGACGAGGTATAGATTTGGCCACCGTAGTGAGCCGCCGTCTGATACTTTCCGTCAGCAGAAACAGCAATCGCATGCCAAGCTCTGTTTGAATCCTGAGGAGCCCAGGTTGCACCGTAGTCTGACGAGGTATAGATTTGGCCACCATCAACAACAGCTGTCTGACGAGAACCATCTGCTGACACTGCTACATCTTGCCAGTTTCTACTTGAATCTCGTGAGGTCCAGGTGACGCCAAAGTTTGATGAGGTATAGATGTTGCCACCATAGACAGTTGCGGCTTGGTACTTTCCATCTGCCGAGCTTGCGATACCAGTCCAGTTACGGTTTGAGTCACGAGCTGTCCAGAGAGCACCAAAGTTTTCTGCGGTCTCATCTACCGACTGCGAACCAAGTAGCGTTCGCCCAAAGGCAAGGCGTTCAATTGGACTAGTTGAGCTACCGTTAAGCCTCTGGAGAATTTGCCCTGCAAGTGAGATTTGACCACCAATTGAAATATTGTTGGTAACACTGAGACCTGTGCCAGCGGCAGTAGCTGAAAGTGCCCCGGAAACGGTGGTGGTTCCAGCGAGTACTGTCGCCCCGTTTGCAGCAACGGTGATGATGTCGGTTCCTGCTGCAGAAACCCTGAGCGGCTTCACCGTAGAAGAAGTGCCTGTGGCGATATTCAAGAGGTAGCCAGTGCCATTTGATGAGTTTGCCGTGGTGAGGCTGAAGAGGTTATTTGAGCCAGTTCCGGTGGCGTAGTCAAACGCCGTGGTGTTGGTTCCCATGTTAAGGGAGAGGTTGCCGGTTGGGGCAGTGAGGCTACTCCATGAAACCCCAAGGGCAGATGGGTTTGTCCAGGTCATCGCCCCAGCGCCACCGCCACCGCTAGTAAGAATGTACCCCGAGGTTCCTGCTGTTGTTGGGAGGTTGAAGTTGTAGGTACCGGCTGCTGCTTGAGTTTGGATGGTAACTGTACCAGAGGTTGCACCTGACAGGTTGAGTGCACCCGTAGAAGCGCCCGCAGTTCCAACATTAACTATTGGCGATGTCACTGAAGTGGCAACGCTGAGTGTTCCCGTGAGTGATGCGGTTGCACTGATGGTCTGGCCGTTGAGGGTGCCACCAATGGTTGCGTTGTTGGTGACTGCTAGTGCTGTACCAGCAGCAGAGAAAGTAGTAACTCCCGTTAGAGTGTTAGCACCAGAACCACTCTGGGTGTAGGCACCTGAGGTGGTGATACCGGTAACCCCGGTAATTGCTCCAGCGGTTGAGATATCGAGAGCTGTAGAATCAACAGCAAAGGTATTTGATCCCCCACCGATAGTAACGGCTCCCGTTGAGGTGCCGGTGTTGATGTTAGTGGCGAAGTTAGAAGAAGCATTAATACTTGCAACACCTCCAGTAATCGTTAGGCCAGTATTCCCTGTAATGAGACCAGTGATTGAAGCACCCCCGGTGCTCACTATGAGTGATGGGGTGAGCGGAACTGACTGGTAGAGGTAGTCACTCGTCGCCACCAAGCCATACTTCCCATCACCTGAAAGGGCAATTGCCTGCCAGGCTTTATTCACCGTTAGACCAAGTGTTACCCATGTTACGCCGTAGTCAGTTGACTTGTAGATGTAGTAGGTACCATTGCCATCCGAGGCAGAAACAAGCTGCAAGGTACCATCGCCAGATATTGCCACATCACTCCAGCTCCAACTGGAGTCTCTGGCTGTCCAGTTATCACCGTAGTCTGAAGAGGTGTAGATTTGGTTAGTAGATATTTTGAGAGCAGTTTGGTACTGACCACTATCTGACATTGCAACAGCAGTCCAAACCCTACTAGAATCCTGTGATACCCAGGTTGCACCGTAGTCTGAGGAGGTGTAGATGAGACCGCTAAGCACCACGGCTGTTTGGTACTGCCCAGTACTTGAGACCGCAATATCGTACCAGTTCCTACTTGAATCCCGCGGGGTCCAGGTAACTCCATAGTTTGACGAGGTGTAAATTTGACCACCGTAGACAGTTGCGGCTTGGTACTGCCCATCATCAGAAATGGCAACATCCTGCCAGCCTCTACTTGAATCCCTAGCGGTCCAGGTTGCACCGTAGTCTGAGGAGGTGTAGATTTGACCGCTGTTTACCACTGCAGCTTGGTACTGACCACCACCTGAAACAGCAACTTCAAACCACCCTCTATCAGAATCTCTAGCTGTCCAGGTTGCACCGTAGTCTGAGGAGGTGTAAATTTTTCCCCCGTTTTTTACCGCCGCTTGGTACTGGCCAGTAGTGGATACACTCGGCTCACTTAAACCAGTAACCGTCCCAACGGGATTCCATGAGCTTAACGGGGTAAACCCACCCGCAACAGTTAATTGACCGTATGCGGTCGTAACACCCCCGGTTACTGAGAATGTCTTCCCGAGGAAAGCATCAGTAACTGCAAGCGATCCTGAATCTGAAATGGTGAATCGGTCTTGGCCTCCGCTCTGTACCTTAAGCAAGCTTCCCTGGAAGGCACTTCCAGCGTTTACCGTAAGGTTGGCTAGGAGTGTATTCTCTTGGGCTACCGATGTGTAGATGTACCCTGGACTTGAATCTGGAGCAACCACAATCCGTTTACCATCAGCCGAGATGTCAAGATTTTCAAAGTTAAATGCTGAGAATGTGCTAGCAATTGGGTAGTTTGACCAGGTTAACCCGTAATCACTAGAGACGTACGCTCTGTTGTTATTTCCAGTAACCATCCGTGAACCGTCTGATGACATTTTCACCCGCAACCAGGATCCGCTACCAATGCTCATCGTGGTCCAGGATGTCCCGAAATCCTCTGAAATAGATATCCCCCCAAAGTACTTAGCACTCACCATTCGTTTACCATCATCAGACAGTGCAAGAGCGTAGTAGGAACCTCCACCTGCAATGGTAGCCGCATTGCCCCAGGTTACCCCGTAGTCAGATGAGATGCGTGCTGGATTTCCAGCAACAGCCATCTTAGAACCGTTTGCCGAAACAGCAAGCTGCGTTGCTGAAGCAACACCCTGCGCACCTCGATCTGTCCAGGTAGCACCGTAGTCTGAGGAGGTAAAGACCTTATTCGCGCCAGTCTCACCTGCAATCTGGTACTTACCGTCTGCTGACATGGCAACCTGCTTCCAAGTCCTACTTGAATCTCTGGCAGTCCAGGTAGCACCATAGTTTGATGAAGTATAGATTTGAGTACTATCCCCCGCAGCCGTTTGATACCTTCCATCAGCAGATATTGCAACATCATTCCAGTTTCGATTTGAATCACGAGCAGTATACGTTACTCCATAGTCTGAGGAAGTATAGATTTGCCCGCCGTAGACCGTACCCGTAAGATACCTACCATCACCCGAGGTTGCTACCCCAGTCCAGTAACTTTGTGCAGATCCACGCTGCGTCCAGCTCTGGCCAAAACTTGAGATTGAAGCATCGCCTCCATCGGTAGTTACCCTGTTTCGCCCAAAGAAGAGGGAGCTTGAGGAGCCACTGCCAGCTGGGGTGCCAGAGAGCATCTGGAGCTGCATATTGTTGAAGTTGATGCTCCCAGCAGTTGTGAGGTTACCCTGGTAGTCAACGCTCAGCTTACTTGATCCATTCACCTGGAAGTCAGCGAAGTTGCCGGTAAAGCCTGAGCCAGAGTTCACCCCAAGGTAGGTGCCTGCGGTACTTCCACCAACCACTGCTGAGCCAAGTTGGAGAAGCGATGAGGTAGCTGAAGCTGCCGGAGCACCGGTAATAGCCACGGCGTTTGCACCAGTAGTTGAGAACGTAGAAGCGCCACTGAAGGTATTAGCTCCCGATCCGCTCTGAGTGTAGCCACCTGAGGTGGTAATGCCGGTGATCCCACTGATTACCCCAGCAGTTGAGACGTCAAAGGCGGTAGAATCAACCGCAAAGGTGTTGAGACCACCACCAAGCGTAATTGCCCCAGTTGAGGTTCCAGTACCAATGTTGGTGGCGAAGTTAGAAGAGGCGTTGAGGTTAACTGTAGCTCCGGTAACCGTAAGGCCAGCTTGACCTGTCACTAATCCGCTAAAGGTAGGGTTGGAGACAACCGCAATGGTTGGGTTGGTGGTACCTGTAATTGAAATGTTGGAGCCCTGGGTGAGCGTTGAGGCAAGGTTGATGAAGGTTGGAGCCGAGGAGCCGTTTGAGGAGAGAATTTGGCCAGCACTTCCACCAACAAATGAGGTAGCGCCTGCGCCTGTCTGGTATGGGATGTTTCCAGCAGCACCACCAGCAAGGTTGGTTGCGGTGGAGACCGAGAGGGTGGAAGGATCAGTCCAGGTCATTGCGGTAGCACCGCCACCAGCACTGGTAAGGAAGTAGCCTGAGGTGCCAGCAGCTGTTGGGAGGTTGAAGTTGTAGGTGCCGGCAGCTGCCTGGGTTGTAATAGAAACGGTACCCGAGGTTGCGCCAACAAGACCAAGGCTTCCTGACCCCGTAACATAGAATGACCCTGATGCGTTTGGACTTACGGTAACATCGGTACCATCTCCGGAAATTCCAGCTCCACCTCCACATGATGGGTCAAAGTTAAGGTAAGTTGCGGTAAACATACTGCAAGAGCCACCAGTTTGTACCTGGAATCCTGTTGCCGTAATATCTAACGTTGAGACGATGTCGCCACTTGTTACGCTGAAGACATCAGTACCGTTATTCTGAACCGCAAACTTACCGGTAGAACCTGTAGCGATGTTAATCAGGAAGTTTGGATCGGTGGCGGTGTCCTGCAGGGTGAAGGCAAGGTTCCTAGCGTTGGTGAGTGCGATGGTGTTGCCGTTATCGTAGGCAGCCTGCAGCGTTACTGAAGCAGTAGCACAGCTAGACCAGCTAGGAACTCCCGAAGCGAGAACGAGACACTGACCATTAACCCCTGCGGTAAGCTTTGAGAGCGTTGTGGCACCAGAGGCGTAGAGGAGGTCTCCTACGGCGTAGCTTGCCTGGCCGGTTCCACCGTACTGCGCAGCGATGGTGCTTCCGTTGTAGGTAACGTTCTGGAGGGTGCCACCATTGGTAAGACGAGTTGTGTTGTTGGTGAGGAGCGATCCATCGAGAAGGTTTAGATCTGCCACTTGCCCAACCTCGGTATTCACAACTTTCAGCTGTGAAGTACCCTCACGCATAAGGTTGATAGCGTATTCTTCGGTATCAATTGGTGAGGTAATCCCGCTTGCAGTCACGGTTAGAGATAAGCCTGTAACACCGTTTTCAAGGGTGAGGTTATCGCCAGAAAGCTTCGTTGTGCCTTGGAATCCAACAACCCTAATTCCTTCTGCTCCTCCTACAGTTGAGTTGTTAGTGACTGTAAGTGGGGCAACCGTGCTGGCATCATCACTATTGGTAATACTCAAGAGAGAAGCGGTACTATCGTACGTAGCATTGTCAGCCTGGGTGATGTTAACAAGAGCAGAGCTCCTGGCACCAGCCACAAGGCTAGACTGAACGGTGAGTGTCCGAGCATTAGTTCCACTAAAGGTAGTAGAAGCAGTTGACCTCAGGAAATCGGTGGAATCAAGCCCGTCCAAGGTACCGGAGTCTACTCCTGCGATGGTGGTGTTTGTCACGCCGGTAATTCGTCCCTGAGCATCGGTGGTAAATACTGGCACCTGGGTGGCTGAACCGTATGTTCCTACTGAACCCACGTTAGGAAGGCTTAGAGAAACGCTGCCGCCAAGCGCAACCGCACCACCACCTGAGAGACCTGTGCCAGCAGTAACAGTGAGTGAAGAGTTGGCAAGTGCTGCATTTGCAACAGAACCATTTGGTAGCGATACCGCACCGGCAGTTACCGTAAAGCCACTGGCTACGGTGAGTGAACCAGTGAAGTTAGCAGAGGAACTAATGGTTTGGCCGTTGTAGGTTCCAGCGGTTAGGTTGCCTGCATTAATGGTCCCAGCAACAATGTTGCCGTCTTTATTTACACTTAGCTTGCTCACCCCATTCACCTGGAGATCCACTAAGTTTCCGGTGTAACCTCCGACAGCATTGAGACCGATGAAGGTACCGGCTGCATCGCCCCCAACAATGGCATTCCCGAGGCGAAGGAGGCTACTGGTAGCCGAGGCGGCTGGAGCTCCAGTGAGCGATAGTGCTGTACCACCGGTGTTTGAACCGGTAATAAGGCCGGTAAACGTAGGGTTGTTCACAATGTTGAGGGTGGTACTCCCACCCAGTGAGACAGATCCACCGCCCGACAGGTTGGTACCAGCGGTAACGGTGAGTGAAGAGTTTGCTAGGTTGGCATTTGAGATGCCGGCAGTTCCAGAGAGATTTGCGTTAGTGAGACCTGTAATGGTGTTTGTACCAGCATCGATGGTAGCGCCTGAAATGGTACCAGCATCCACGATACCAGCTCCACTGTTATCGATACCGTTCACCCCAAGCAATCCTCCAATAGAAACGTCATTAGTAACTGAAAGACCGGTACCGGCAGATGAGGCGGTAACCACCCCAGTAAAGGTTGGGTTGTTTACCACATTTAGGGTGGTTGAGGAACCAAGAGCTACAGATCCGCCACCAGTGAGGTTGGTACCAGCCGTTACCGTGAGAGATGCATTGGCAAGCTCAGCGTTATCAATAGAGCCATTTGGGAGCGAAACGGTACCAGAGGTAACCGTAAGTCCATTTGCAACGGTGAGCGAACCGGTAAGGTTAGCAGCTGCCGAGATGGTTTGACCATTGATAGTTCCACTGGTGATGGTGCCACTACCCAAGCCAAGTGAGGTACCAATAATGGCGCCAGTATCTGAAACGCTGAAGGTGGTGGCACTATCGGTGGTGTTCCTCACCGCCATGGCGATTCCAGAAGTACCTCGGGTAACGGTGAAGGTTCCGTTGGTGGTGGTAGCCGTACCAATGGCCAGGGCGCCAGCCGCAAAGTTGAGGCCTGAAGCTGAAGCGATAGTGGTATTGCTGTCCCAGTAGGTAAGGGTGCCGGAACTTCCTGATCCAGTTACCCCACCACCTGCTGAACATGATCCCCAGGTAGGAACACCGCCAGAGATAACGAGACACTGGTTGTTTGAACCGTTGGCGATAGCAGACCAAGCACCAGCCGAAATGTAAGGCACGCCAGTTGAGGCGCTTGAATCAAAGCCAGTGCCACCCCTATTTGGAGCAAGCTGACCAGTGGTGATTGCTGAAGCTGCGAGGGCAATACTGGTTGCCGAAACACCGGTTACCCTTCCCTGGGCATCAGTGGTGAAGACAGGCACCTGACTTGCTGATCCGTAGGTTGCAGCACTCCCCACATTTGGTAGTGAGAGGGTGGTAGAACTCCCAAGAGAAACCGCTCCGCCTCCGGAGAGGCCAGTGCCAGCAGTGACGGTGAGCGATGAGTTTGCAAGCTCGGTATTGCCAATTTCCCCGGCTGGGAGCGAAACGGTGCCGGCAGTTACCGTGAGGCCACCGCTGGTAATGGTGGTAGAACCCGAGGTGACGGCAAACACATCGGTACCATTGTTCTGGACGGCAAACTTGCCGGTAGAACCAGTGGCAATATTGACGATAAAGTTACTGTCTGTGGTGGTGTTTGCCAGGGTAACGGCAAAGTCTTTTGCATCAGTTGTGGTGATGGTGTTGCCATTCCCGTAGGCAGCCTGCAAGGTGTTTGAAGCCTGTGCACAGCTTCCCCAAGTTGGGATTCCTGCAGAGACAATGAGACAGTCCCCGTTTGAACCAATTGCGCGTTTTCCGAGGGTGTTGGCACCTGTGGCATAGATAATATCGCCAGTAGCGTAGCTGGAAAGGCCAGTTCCACCGTAGGTTTCGCCAATGGTTCTTCCGTGCCAGTCAAAACCAGAAATGGCATTGGTAACATCGCCAACGATATCGGCTCCATCCACAATGTTTACCTGGCTGACGTCTAGGGTGAGTGTTTGGAGGCCGCTATTACCGAGGCTGATTGCCCCATTTGCAAGGATACCCACACTTCCACCTGGTGTTGACATTTGAATGGTGCCACCAGTAGCGGTTGCATCAAGGACAATACCTGGGAGCGAACCAACTGCAGTAAGTGAAGTAACACCAGCACTGGAGGTTGAAATATCAAGCCTATTTGAGGCGTTGTAACGGTTGCTAATCTGGTTTCCTGCGTTTGAGGTGACAGAGAGCGGCTGGGTAAAGGCATTGGATTGGGCGAGGTACGCAACGTTGCTGAGGGTACCATTTGCATTTACATCAAGCCCACCAAGCTGGAGAGCTGTGGTGGCATTAATGGTTGGAGCGGTAACCGAGGTAGCGAAACTTGGGTTCCCAATCACGCTAATTGAGGTACTTCCCCCCAGGGCTACAGAACCACCACCGGTGAGGTTGGTTCCGGCAGACACCGTGAGTGAGGAATTTGCAAGCTCAGCATTGCCAATTTCGCCGGCAGGGAGCGAAACGGTTCCAGCACTTACCGTGAGGCCGTTGGCAACGGTGAGTGAGTTGCCACTAATGTCCCCTGTGCTGTTGATTGAGAGTACCGTTGCGTTATCAGCGGTATTCCTGACTGCAAGGACGATGCCACTTGAAGCCTTCCTAACCGTGAGAGGAGCGATGGTTGAAGCCGTCCCAATTCCAAGCTCTGATGCGCCAGCGTTCCAGTTGAGACCGGCTGTGTTGGCGATAGTTGATGCGCTATCCCAGTAGCTGAGCTGTCCAGTAACTCCTGATCCAGTAACTCCACCACCACTTGAACATGAACCCCAGGCAGGAACACCAGCGGTAATGATGAGACACTGGGTATTTGAGCCATTTGCGAGAACAGACCAGGTTCCGCCAGCAAGTACTGGGATACCCGTAGAGCCTGAGGTGTTGAGTCCGGTGCCACCGTACTGAGCCGCGATAACACTCCCCTGCCAGGACCCACTAATGACGGTGCCTAGCGTGCTATTTCCAGAAACGGTGAGGGTGGTGGCGTCAGCGGTAGCAACGTAGAGGTTGGCAAAACGGTTTCCGGTAGCACCAAGGTCAATGGTTCCTGAAGGTGTTAGGTTACCGGTAAAGCTAGTAACACCGAGCGTCTTGTTGGTGAAAGTCTCAGTTCCAGCAAGGGTAGCAAGGACACCAGTAGTTGGCAGGGTAACGCTGGTAGCACCTGTGGTAACCAGGCTCAAAGGATCAGCGCTAGTGGTAAAGCTGGCGCCAAAGCTGATGGTGGCGCTGTTTGGAATGGTGAGAGTACCCGTTGTGTCAGTAACCGTGAGGCCGCTCACCTTCTCAGCATTGATTGCCTGAGCAACAGCACCAATCTGGAGACGTGGTGTCATCTCACCGTCGCCGTTGAAGTTAATCCCTAGGTATACCCCGTCCTGGTTGAAGTTAACCGCGGAGGTGATTGGGTTTGAAGAACCAAGGTTGGTGCCAAAAATACTGTTAGTAACGGTGAGGTTCTTGGTCTCAGTCCAGATTGGAGCTCCGCCGGTTGCAACGGTGTAGAGGCTGAAGGTAAAGGAGTACGAACCGGTAACAACCGTGGTTCCGTTGAGGTTAACAACACGTCCCTGGAAAGGAATCTGGCGATTGATACCTGAAGCAGCAAAAGCTGTAGGTGTCTGAACTACCCAAGAAAAGGCATTTGAGCATGCAAAAGCAACCACTCCGAAGAGTAGTACCCCGCCCCTGAGGAAATTTCGTGTGGCGAAGCGGTGTTGCGACATCCCACTCAGTATAGGTGTCCAACAGGTTAGCGGTCAAATAACCGTATATAAAAAAAGAAGCTCCTAGAGCTTCTTTTCCAGCCTCTTGATTATCTCTGAAAGCTCATCACGTTTTGTGGCTTCCAGACCTTGTTTTGAGATATTTACCGCATCTTGGATTTTTCCCTGGTCTTCGTAGAGAATCGCCAGGTTTGTGTAGGCAACCACGTAGCCAACATCAGACGAGATTGCTTTCCTGTAGGCTCTTTCCGCCTCCCCCAATCGCAATACCCTACTTTCATCGTCAATTGCCGCCCAATCACGGTACGAATTTCCAATCCCGTTCCAAGCAAACGCTACGTTTGTCTCAGCCTTGATCAGCTCTTGGTAGCCACTAATTGCCTCTTCGTACTTCTTGAGACGGTACTTTACGAGTGCCAATTGTGCGCGGTACTCAAGCTTTGCGTCCTTCACCAACGCCTGTTCGTACAGGGTCTCTGCACCAGTCATATCCCCAGCTCGTTGCTGCTCTGCTGCCCGTGTAGCAAGCTCAAGCGCACTGTAGCTAGGGGTAGCTTGGTTGAGCTCGCGTACCTTGCTCCAGCCACCAACGGCACTAACCACCAATAGAGCAACTCCAGCAAGCAAAATGGTGGCAAAGAAAACGAGAAAGGCAAACTTCCAAGGCGATCGACGCATGGTGAACATCATTTGTTACAGCTTACTGAGCCAGCCAAAGTTCGCCCTAATTTGGCCGAAAATGAGATCAAGGAGGGAAACAGGTTGTGCAGGGGCGAGGACCAGGTAGTCAGGTCTCTCCTCTGGGTTTGCTACGTCTTCGTTCCCCACACGGTCTTTCACCACCACCCTGAAGTGGTAGGACTGCCCAGGCTGGAGACCGGGGATTACCAGGAACTTTGCCCTACTGAACTGGGTATCGGTAAGCACCTGTTTTTCATACTCGCCACTAGCTCCCGGGCCGTAGTCAATAACCACCTTAGATGGCTCTGAGAGCTCTAGGGAGACCAGTACCTGCACCGTCTGCCTGCTACCAAGGTCAATGGTGGTATCGCTCCTAAGGCTCAGGATTTTTGGGCGCGTGCTGTCTGGTGGGGTAGTAAACTTGACGTTGCCCGAAACTGCCTGGTTTCCAAAGACATCCTTTCCAATCACGGTGAGCGTATAGACGGTGCTACTCTCAAGCTCGGTGAGGGCGTACGTGTGATCTGTGGAGAGGAGGTCGTTTCCTCCTGATCCCTTCTTCCCAACAAACTCTGGGTTGGGGTGTTCAACAATTTCATACCGCAAGAACTCATCGATGGCACTTGAGGATTTCCAGGTTACCTTTGCACTATCTTCGGTGATATCGCTAACGAGGAGGTCGGTGATCTGAGGAATCACAACGGTAGCAAAAACCTTCTCATCGGATTGTAAGAGGTTTCCCGCTTGGTCCACACCCGAAACCTTGAGGTAGTAGATGGTTCCACTTGCAAGGTTGGAGAGCCTCACGATGTGGTTGGTGGTGAAGGTGGCATCCTCAATTTTGGTAGTGTAGTTTGAGGTACCTGTACCGTACTCAACCTTGGTGGTACTTGAGGTAGAGGTGTTCCACTGCACCACTGCTGAGGTGAGCGTGACGTCGGTGATGGTGAAGCCCGAGATGAAAGGCGAGTTTGGCGTTGCCAGACGTTGGGTAGCACTCACCACAGAGTTACTTGCCGCATCACGCGATTTCACCCGCCAGAGGTAAGCCTGTGAGGGAGTGAGTCCCGAAACCTTCACCTGGTGGAAGAGGGTGAGATCTTCCGCCCGTCCAACAGCGTTTTCTGTCACATCGGTGACACCATACTCAACAATGGAGCTTGCTACCTCATTTGTGGTCCAACTAATGGTGACCAAACTTGCCGAGTCAATAGAGATGAGGGGGCCGACGATGATGATTGGCGCGGTAATATCGCCTGGATCGGTGGTGAAGCTAAATTCAGAAGACTCAACCTGGTTCCCATCAACGTCGGTAGACCTCACTTTAGAGAAATACGTAGTCCCCTTGGTGAGACGGTCAATCTGGACGTTGTGAGCGGTTGAGTAGGTATCAACCTGGCCAATCTGGTTGTTGTAGTTGCCGCTGCTCGTTCCCAGGTAGACCACCGAGTTTGCCTGCTTATCGGTTGTCCAGTTAATGGTTACCTCGGTTTCGGTGATACCCGAGACGCTTGGACCAGCAGTGATGACCGGAGGGAGCGAAGCTGAGTAACTGTAGACAACACCAGTTGCGCCGAAGAAGAATGACTCAATGCTGTAGTTTCCCGATTGAATTTTGATCGGAGCATCATCAGCAGCAAGTGCTTTGGGAACAGTGGCCGTAACCCCAACAAGCACCGCAAGAGCGATGGCAAAGAGTGTGCGAAGCTTACTCGTGGCGGATGGCATCAATTGGGTTAAGTTTAGCAGCTCGGTTGGCAGGGTAAATGCCGGTAAGCCCTGCAATAATCAGTGAGAAGAGGAGCGAGAAAACCGGCCAGTAGATAGGGATATTCACCCCTTGGTACACTACAGGGAAGGTGTTCTGGAAAATATCCGGGACAGTTCCCTCGGCAATCACAGCCAGCACCTGGAAGATGAATACCGTCACCTGCTGGAAGAGGTGCGCCATGATAATACCAGCAATACCTCCAAGTATCCCTATGAGGAAAGCTTCAGTGAGGAAGAGCCTCCTTACATCTCCTCGCCTAATCCCCAACGCCTTCATGATACCCACTTCTCTCGTTCGCTCAAGCAAGCTTACGGTAAGCGTATTGAACATTCCGATACTAGCGACAATGATGGCGATGCCACCCAGAATCGCCAGGGTGAGCTGGATGTAGCCAAAGACTCGTTTAATCTCATCTACGGTATCCACTACGGTTGTCACACGGTACCCTTGAGCGATAACTGCAGCAGATGCCGCCTCAATGCCACCAACATTAGTGACGGTAACCTTCACATTCTCGTAGTCAGGTTTCACCTCGGTGAGCAGGCTCTCCAGGTACTCGCGTGGGACGTACACGGCAGTTGCCACGTCATCAGAAACTACCCCTCGTACCACCACGTCCTTTATCTTGGAATTCAATTTGTACTCTCGGTCTAGGCCAAGGTCAAAGGTGATGAGCGGAGTTTTGTCCTGGTCTAAGCCAAAGAGGGTAAGGAAGCTAGTAGTTACCAGCATGGCGTTGGTTTCACCATCGCCAAAAGACTTTCCTACCCGTATCTTTCCTTTATCGAGGGTAGTGAAGTAGTCAGCATCAACCCCAACAACCGTCACGTTACTGGTTTTCCCAGGGATATCCACCGATCCCTTAAGGGTAAGCTTTGGGAGCACCCTGTCTACGTTGGGGATCTGCCTGAAGGTTGCAACAGCATCAGCGTTGAGAGGTTTAATATCCTTGTTGATGCTTGATACTTCAAAAGAGAGGAGGGTGGAAGATTTGAGGACGTTCCCCACGGTTAGCCGTTCTAACCCAAGCCCAAGTGAAATGAGGTAGACCATTGAGGCTACACCAAAGGCAATAGCACCAACGGTGAGTACTGAGCGAAGTCTGTTTCGCCTCAAACCGCTCCACGCCAGTGGAACGAGGTCAATAACCCTGACGCTTGCAACCTTACCCACGGGATTCTCCTGCTTGCATGCCCGTTGCAAAATCGCTCTGTGACTCAGAGGTTGGTGGGCTGGTTAAGAGGTTTCCATCGCGGATGTAGAAGACCCTGGTTGCATACGGGAGGAAGTCATTGCTGTGGGTAACAAGGATAATAGTGCGACGTTCCTGCTTGTGGAGACGTTCAAGCTCATCAATGACCATCTTCGCCGAGCGGCTATCAAGGTTTCCAGTTGGCTCATCCACCAAGAGGAGGGCTGGATCGTGCACGAGTGCGCGCGCCAAGGCCACTCGCTGCTGCTGTCCACCCGAGAGCTGGCTTGGGAGGTGGTTGGCAAAATCAATGAGCCCAAACCTATCCAGGAGCTTCAGAGCTTCATGACGCCTCCAGTCTCTTGGAGCTCCTGCAAGCATGAGTGGAAAGGCTACGTTCTCCCATACGCTCAGTGAATCCAAGAGGTTGAAGCTCTGGAAAACAAGTCCCACCTCTTCTCGGTGGTAGATTGCCATCTCGTCGTCGGTGAACTGCTGGATGGTGTGGTTTCGCAGTTTGATTTCGCCCCGTGTTGGAGGTTCAAGACCCGAGAGCATGTGGAGGAGGGTAGACTTACCAGAACCAGATGGTCCGAGAATCACGATGTACTCGCCATCCTCAACGCTAAAGCTAATGCCCTTCACTACCTCGTTGTAACTGATTCCCTGACCGTAAGCTTTGGTGAGGTTAACTGCCCGAAAAACCTCCTTGTCTGACATGGGAAGCTGGGAGGTAACCTCTGGCCCATCGGGACTTGAGGTTGGTGAAAAGGATTGGCCAAGCTCTTTCTGGATTGCCGCCACCAGGGGATCATTCTCATCAATTGCAGAAGAACCCCGCTGGTATGCGAGGGTAGCCTCAGCGCTGGTGTCTGAAGTAGTTTCTTCTTTAG
This sequence comes from uncultured Candidatus Saccharibacteria bacterium, assembly GCA_964593885.1. Taxonomy (GTDB): domain Bacteria; phylum Patescibacteriota; class UBA1384; order CAILIB01; family CAILIB01; genus CAZQKK01. The sequence goes on from CAZQKK010000001.1 coordinate 51,853, forward strand.
GAAGCTGCAGGTTTTTCGGATCCTGTGGTGGCATTGGTTGACGGTGGAGTGGCTACCGCTGAAGCCTGATCCGCAGCACTGGCTGTTGTTGCTCCAACCTGGGCATGCTGATCATCTCCCTCTTCTCCTCCCGTTGGAGGTGGATTGGGAATCTCCTTAAAGATTGGGAGTGAAAGAATAAAGGACGTGCCTTTTCCTTTCTCTGATTGTACCTCAATATCGCCTCCATGTTGACGAAGTATTGATTGAGCCACGTACATTCCAAGCCCAGAGCCGTTAGCAAACAGTTTGGAAGCCTCTTTTCCACGTGCAAAGCGGGTGAAGAGTTTTTGCCTTTCCTCGTCATCCATGCCAATTCCGGTGTCTTGGATGGTGATTTGGATCGCTCCACCAACTTCCTGCGCCTTTACCGTAACCGAACCATTCGGGGTGTACTTAATAGCGTTATCAACAAAGTTGTTAACCACCTCGTAGAAGCCTTTGGGATCAAGGTAGGAGTCTGGAAGTGGCATCGGCTCCTCGTAGGTGAGCTGGAGATTCTTGTTTTGCGCCAAGGGTTGGAGGGCAGCAACCAGGTCACGACAAACCTTTCCAAAGTTTGACATCTCCCAGTTGAGCTCCTTCCTCCCCTGCTCAATACGCGAGATATCCAAGAGGTCGTTCACCATATCAACCATGCGTTTGGTGCTCTTGAGTGACTCTTCAAGAAGCTCAAGCTGCGGCTTTGGAATGTTCATGTGAGGAGCTTCGTCCACAATCATGGAGAGTGACCAGTGGATAACCGAAAGGGGGGTGCGAAGCTGGTGTGAGGCGGTATTCAAGAAATCAGTCTTCTGTTTATCAAGCTCCTGGAGCCTTACATTGATTTCTTCCATACGCTTCTTCCCATCCAAAGCCTCTTTCTTCTGGTGGTACTCTTGGAAGTAGAATTGCTTGAGCTTTTCAACCATCCCTTGGAACTCTCTGGAAAGCTGCTCAACCTCATCGTTGGTGGCAATAGCAGCGTAGGCGTTCAGGTTACCTGCCCTAATGGCCAGGGCAGATTCTGTGAGAGCAATAATTGGCTTAGTGAGCTTTGCCGCCAAAAAGTAGGCGGCGAGAATTCCCATAATGATGCCAAAACAGCCAAGGTAGATGAAGAGTCTAGAGAGCCTATTAAACTCACCATCAATAACCTGCTCTTCTACCCCAAGTCTAATGGTGTAGACAATCTCGTTACTTGCCACCAGTGGGTAGGCGTAGTTGTAGAACACCTCACCATCGCGCTCAATCTTGCCTACAACGGTGTCTTTTTTACTGACAATCTGGTTGGTGAGGGTGTCGGTGTAGCTCTTGCCTTTTAGGCTCTGAGAGCTTGCAATACTGTCGTAGTAGACAACGTTATTCTTATCGATGAGCAGTACGTACCTCACCCCTTGCTGCCCCTCAACTTTCCTAATCGCGTCGGTAACCGCCTTGTTGTCACCTGTCTGGAATGTCTGGAAAACGCTCGCCGCCAGGTTGTTTACAAGGATTTTGTAGGAGTTATCGATGGTATTCACCAACCGAGGCCTCACCGTGAGGTAGAGCGTTCCTGCAAGCAACCCAATAATCAGCGTAATGAAGAGCCCTTGGGCAAGGGCAAATCTAATTTTTACGCTGGTTCTCGGTTTCCAAACCTGATCAGAAAACGCTGTGAACACTCCCGCTCCTTTGGGGTGCGCAGGCCGGAAGGGAGCCTACGGGTTATTATTTGGTTCGCCAGGGCGAAGAACCTCAGACATTGGCATAACATCCTGCATGGATGCAAAACTCTGGTAGGGATCAGCTGGAGGAGTAGCCGGAGTTGGAGCAGCAGCACTCTCACTTGGTGCAGCTGGTGCTGCAGGAGTAGCAACAAGTGGTTCAGCTGGAGCTGGTGCGGCAAAGATTGCCTTAATTTTACTGAGAATTTCTGCAGGAGAGAATGCAGCCTTCACAATGTAATCAATGGCGCCTAGTGCGTGAGCCCTTTCAACATCAGCTTTCTGAGCGAAGTTAGAGAATACGATAATCTTTGGGAGCTTACGCTTTTCCTGCTGGAGCTTTTCAAGAACATCAAATCCACTCATCTTTGGCAGAAGCACATCGAGGAGTACAAGATCAGGCAACTCAGGTTCACAGAGAAGTTTGTACGCCTCTTCGCCATCGTAGGCGTGGAGCACTTCAAACTGCTCTTCCTCAAGTTTCATGCCGATAATTTTTGCGAGCATCTGCTCGTCTTCAACAACAAGGATTTTCATAGGAAGAGAGGCTAGTGCTGATTCATAGCTATTTTGGCACATACTATCTCTCCGTTACAAGCTAACCGACACGCATGGTACACTGAGGTATATGGAATTCGCCCTCGGCCTACTGAGTGGAACCGCTATAATCCTTCTCTTGCAAGCAGGCATCTTTAAGCGTGGAAGTGCGTCAGGCACCCCGGGTAATATGGTGAGTACCAACCCAGAAGAAGCCCTCCTCTTCGCTGAAGCCCCATTTGCGGTATGTGCCACATCGGTAACAGGAGCGATTACCTGGGGAAACGAGAAATTCTGGAAGATCTGTGGAAAACGTGAGGTGAGAAACCTGGGTGACCTCGGAAAGCTGTTTAACACAACCTTCTACCCAGTACGGAAGACTCCTAAACTCCACGCAAACCTCACAATTCCAGGTAAACAGGTTGATCAACTCCACCACTACAGCGCTCTTCGTTGGCCTACCCAGGGTGCAAAAAGGGGAAGGAGTGAAATGTTTAGCTTCCACGAGCAAACTCACCGCGAAGTACGCCACTACCAGCAGGCCTCATTTGAACACCAGCTTGTGAGGTACCTTTCGCTTGTCGGAAGTGAGCTACGTAGTATTTCAGCAAGAGGAGGAAATGTAAGTCCGGAAAGATTAGAGGCACTGGTACAAGAGGTTGAGAACCTCAGCTCACTGGTTTTAGAGACCCACGAGCTAACTCGTAGAACTCCTTCACAAACAACGGTTGATTTGAAGAAAATTATTGCAACGGTTCTCTCACAACATAGGAGTGAATTTGAGGCAAAGAGTACGCACCTCATAAAAACCTTCCCACATACCTCACTGGTTCACGGAAGTGAAGTTGAGTTCCTCGTACTCTTCCAAACCATATTTGGAGCACTCCTGACCATGCTGCCAAAGCACAAATCTCTCAAAGTACAGGTTCTGCAAGATGGCAAACGTTTCCAAGTGGCAATGAGTATCCCCGACTACCAGCTCCACCCAAGCCTGGTCAATAAGCCTTTCAATTTCGCAACTGCCGAAACCGGCATCCCTACGCCCTACAGACTCTGGAGGCTGCAACTTGCCATCGCTCACCAAATTGCCGCTAAGCACCACGGGAACCTCCAGGTTACTAGCAATGCGTTTGAAGGAACCTCTTACATCCTCACTCTAGCTGCACGAGATAGCTAGCGGTAATGCCAAAGATGGGGTTGAGTATCGATGCTATCCTTCCTAGTGTAAGAATCTTCTGTGTATCGAGGCGTAGTGCTCTCTTCAGTTTAGTAGTGATGGTGAGACGTGGCACATCCTGTTTCTGTAAAGTCGTGGCCTCAGCAGCATGAGATGCATACGTTTGCAGCTTAGTCTCAAGGTAGTTTGGCGTGAAAACTAACGCGAACCCCTTGGAGAGTTGGGCATCACGTGTTGTATCGCTACTGGTGACAACCTGAGCTCCATTGCTATCACTGCCAGCTGGGGTGACTTCCTCTAGTTTGAGAGGAATATCCTGCTTTTCACCTTTTTTCATCACAAACGTATGTATAGAATCTGTATCTAGCCAGTACCTCACCGCGGTATCCTCAAGTGCCGTTATAGCAGCGTTGTAGGTAACACCTGGTTCATCGGGAAGGAGAAACCACTGCATCTCCGGCGAAACCTCAACATCTCCTTCGCCTGCTTCGTTGCTCTCGGTGGTAGTTGCCCGGTAGCCGTTACTTCCTGTAACCGTAACATCTACCGGACAGTCTATGGAGAACAGGATCACTTTCTTGTAGGGAAGTGGGGGTTTTGGCTGCTGAAAAATTTCAGCAAGGTACTTGAGGATTACACCCGCCCCAGTACCTGGTAAGTCCTGGTGCTTCCCACTTGCCTTGAGTACGTCTGCACCCTCAAGCGGAGAGCTCTGGATAGGCACGGTACCGTCACCTCCGTTACTGAGTGACGTAATCTCCCCCAACATTTCCCCGTCTGGCCATATGTCTTGGTCTTTCACTGGTTGTACGAGCGTCCAGGTTGGAGTGTTTTCACCCTCTGAAACTACCGTAGCAACGCTCACCCGCTTGTGAAGCTCAGGAATGCTCGCATTGAGTTTGAGCAGCCTGGTATTGGCGTAAGCCATTTCACTTGGGATAAGAAAGCTCCTCCCGCGCTTGAGAGCAGGGTACACCGGCTGCAAATCTTGCACCGAGGAAAAGTTGCTGTGGATAACATCATGGTTCTTAGCGGGACTTTCAGGTATCCCTTTCCCATAGAGCCTCATGAGACTGCCTACAGCTGCCCAGTCTTTTGGAAGCACCCCAGCTTGCCAGAGCGGATAGGCTTTCACCGCACCCGCGTTTGGAGTACCAACCTGCACGAGGGAATGGACATCCCCCAAGTAACCTGCACCTTGGATGTAGGCTCTGGATAAGATACCCCCGTACGAGTGTGCGACCACATTTACGTACCTACTTCCTGCCTTCCGCTTCAGCCTAGCGAGGGCTGGTAAGATGTAACTTTTGAGGATAACCTCTGCCGGTTGCCGCCAATCGTAGTAGGCAACCTCGTAGGTGGCGTGGGCATCATCTAGTGCCTTGAGAAAGTCAGTGTAGCCTGGCGTAAGCTTACCAATGAAGTGGAGGTTGTGGATAACTTCACCAGGGTTTGGTGGGTGGCTCATGGCGCCAAGGTGAATTGATGTTCCGTAGCCAGGAATGAAGAGAATGGGAAGTTCTTTCTGGAGGCAATTCTCTTTTGGAATGAGACCATACTCATGTTGGTAGACAATGACAGTCTTTGACTCACACCCCGAGAAGGTAACGTTGTTGTAGCTAACAAACTTACTTGCACCTACTGCCTTCACAAAACCAACACCTCGTTGTTTTGCTTGGAAGTGAACACCATCAACGGTAAGAAGGTGATCAATTCCGTTAAATGTCATCCCTGTTTCCAGCATTGCAGCATCGGCGTCACGATTCTCAAACCAGATATCTTGAAAGACGTAGTTTCGCTCATAGCGAAAACCACCCGTTCCAACGCTGATGGTGTTACGAATATTGTCCAGCATGTGGACGCCCCTGAATACCGAAGGCGGATCTGAAAACTGCAATCCTTCCGAACTTCCAGTGACCACAAGGTTGCTCACCTCAACTCCTGCTCCCGCCTCCCCAACCATCCCCTTCCACGGAGCTCCACTGGAGGCTGAGGTGAGTGTAACTGGACTACCGGGGAGTCCTGCTACCTCAAGACTCCCAAGCACCCTGAGGCGTGCACCCGCCTTGAACTTCACCGTCACACCCGCCCGAAGCTTGAGCTTGCAGCCAACGGGCACCGTTACGGTGCTGACCACATACTCTTTACCGGGTGTACTGAGGCTTGGCACACTCTCACACCCCGCTGCACGGGTAAGCCTGGCAGGTAAACAGAGGAGCACAACGAGAATGAGTGAGGTAAGGCGGCGCATACGGTCACTATGCACCCCAACTCTTACACCTTACCCAACTAAAAGTTTCAGTTTCCCGATCGCTGGAGAGTGGCCAACCAGAGCGCTCTTTCGTCAATAATTGGAGGCTGGTTACCTGCAGATGCGTGCTGCAAGCGTATGCAGAGGAGGTCAGCAACGAGGGGGAGCGAAACGAAACCGTTCTTCACCAAGAGCTCTACCTCGGCAAGGAGGGTGAGCATGTAGCGAGAGTAGCCAGAGTGAGCCAATCCACGTTTTGCATCGCGCCTCAAGAGGTGGAAGAGCCTAAAGTAGTTACTATCGTCTCCATCCTGGCTTTCCCAAGCTGCGAGGAGCTTACGCGCTTTTGAGATGTTGCGGGAGGTAATCGCATTGCAAATCTCAAAGACTCCTACAGGATCCTCAAAGTTTTCTGTCACTTCTTCAAGCATTTCAGCTGATACAACCTGACCCTCACGTGAGCTCAAGATGAGGCTCTCTACCACGTGGTGAAGCCACCAGCTTCGCTCATCCTGCTTGAGGACGTCTTGAGCTTTCAGCTGCTTGTCGAGACGCTGCGTTTTCTCCAAGGTTGCCAGCTTCCTTACGAGGAGCTGCTCGGCTTCACGCGAGAGCCTCAGTCCCACCTCTCCCAGCTCTTCTCCAACTACTGCGAGGATTTTTGAGGTTTGAGGTAGCCTGTGGAGTTTCACCACAGCTTCTTGCTTCAAGCTGGCAGTGACAAACCACTTCATGAGCGAGTGGGTATCGGGAAGCTCGAGCTCCTCCCATACCACCAGCGTCATGGTTTCGGGCACACCCCTCTCAAGCACTTCTCTGAGTGCTGAGGAGTAGTCGCCGCCGCTCCCCTTTTCACGCGAAGTTGGCCGCTTTACGAGAACTAGGCTAGTCTCACCAAAAAGACCCTGAGCCTGGGTCACGTTACGTAACCTTTCAGCAAAGGTTTGAGCATCTGTTTCATCGGCGTGAATCCTGTGGAGCATTTCGGTGCCATGCTTCTTACTGAAAAGGTTCACCCAACGTGAAACAGCCCTGCTACTGGCAAGGCTATCTGAGCCATGGAAGAGGAAAATTCGCTCACGCGGGGCCATGGATGGTTTTATCGAGGTGAAATCTGAGTTCTTGGTTAGAGAGGACAACTATGTTGCTCCCAACCGTTACCCGTGGGTCTCGTGAGTAGCGTCGTACCTGGAACTCCTCAAGCTTGCGCTCCAGGAAACCTGCAATTGGCGACAACAGCGCTTCAAGCCCCCGCTGCACAACGTACGTAAGCACACTATGACGGAGCACTACCTGGTGTACAACCGGCCGGTAGCCCGCCTCCTCCATCCACTGGTTTTCCTGACAGAATCTCTCGTACACGCCAGGGGAAGCAAAGAGAGGAAAGGTGTTATGGAAAACGCGTGAGTGGTAGCTGTCGCGGGGAGTAATCTGGAGAAAGGAGGTTGTGGCGAAGCGATTCATGCACACCCTCCCAGCAACATGGTTGCCGTGCCTACGCAAACCGAGTAGCTGTACTGCGCCTAGTGAAAGGAACCTGCAGAGGTAGATGTGCTGTGGCTTGGTGGCGATGTAGAAATCAATATCGCTACCCTCGTGGAAATTTCCGGTAGCCATAGAACCATTGAGACCAACCATTCTGACGTAGGGCACAAGCCTAAGAAATGCGCTGGTAATGAGCGCTCGAAACCAGAGTTTTCGCCAGAGTTTTCGGTTACTTTCTTGTGCCATACAGGCACTATAGCAGCCCGTTTTCCTAGCGTCTGCCCCGTTTTGCGGTGAGCTCGAGGTCACGCAGTACCGCACGCTCGCGCAGGAGGTTGCGTTTGTCAGACTTCTTTCGTCCCGTACCAATACCGATAGTGAGCTTTGCCCAGCCACGCTTCATGTGGAGATCGAGGGGAACTGCCGTTTTGCCTTTGGCTGAGAGCTGCTCTTGGAGCATCCTCACCTCGCGGGTGTGGAGGAGGAGTGATCTGGTGCGCTCAGGCTCTCCTGCAAGTCCCAGGTGCATGCCAACCACCACCACCTTTGGGAGGGCTTGGGGGTTGGTGCCTTGCGTGAGCTTCACGTAGGCACCAGTTAGCTGAACTCTCTCGGCTCTAATTGATTTGATCTCGTCTCCGGTGAGCGAAATCCCGGCTTCGAGGGTTTCCTCTACCGCAATATCAAAACGGGCCCGACGGTTTTCAGCTCGACGGTTACCCTTCTGCATCTACTTAGACTTAGCTGTCTCAGGATCTTCCCAGAGCTGCTTGAGGTTGTGCCAATCGCCAATGATCACCGAGACAATGGCAGCACTTGGGAGGGCGATAATGGCACCTGTAACCCCAAAGAGGGCAATACCAACGAGCATGGCGAGGATGACAAATACCGGTGAAAGCCCTACTGCCTTTGCCATTACTCGGGGGGTAATGTAGAAGTTCTGAATCTGTTGGATAACAAAGAAGTTGACGATGATAACCAGAGCAACGGTAAGGATATCTCCAGTATTGATAGCAACAAAGACTCCTGGCATCACCCCGATAACCGGCCCAATGTAAGGAATAACCTCCATGAGCCCTGACCAGAGCCCAAGCGGGAGGGGCGATGATACGCCAATGATCGTGTAGACGATAACGTTCAAGAGACCAACGAAGAGCATGATGGTAAGCTGCCCCCTAATCCAAGCACCCATCTGGTGAGAAATCTTCCTGAGCATGGCGTAGGCCGGCTCAAAACGGTTCCGAGGCATGATCTGGTGGAGGAACTCTCGGGCGTTCTTTTCTTCAAGGAGAAGGTAGAAGCTGAGGACGAGACCGGTAACTACACTAGCTAGGCCGCCAAAGAAGCTGAGAGCGGCACTAAAGGCGTTACTTCCGGCACTGCCAAGGCTTCCACTAGCGTTTGAGATGACATCGTTCACCGTTGAGCTAGAAGATCCAGAACGAAGAGACTCAAGGGCAGGTCTCAATTTGTTGATGATATCTGGGATGATTTCCCCAAGCGTATTAACCTGGGTAATCAGTTTTGGCAGGAACAGGTAAGAAAGCAGGGTGAATGCGACAACGAGAATGGTAAAGAAGAGTGCTACCGCAAGCCCACGCGACATGTGCTTCTGCATGTTCTTGATAGTAGGGTTAACCGCTGCCACAAAGATGAACACCACGAAGAGCATGAAGAGAATCTCGCGCACCGCAAAGAAAGCCCAAACCGCAACTGCAGTGATGAGAATCTTGAAAATAGCTGACCAGCTAATATCAAAGGTTAGCGTTGACTTTGATGGTTCCATAGGTGGATGTTACGAGAATACTTCTCTAGTAGCGTAGCATGTTGGCGCCCTCGACAGGAATCGAACCCATATCTCCCCCTTAGGACGGGGTAGCTCTATCCATTGAGCTACGAGGGCAGGCGTCACATCCGCTTTGGTAAAATCCGTGGGACAAAGAATACGATACTACCCACAAGGTTTTTACCAAAGCGGATGTTCCTTATGCAGTCATGTAGGGACAGTATTTTTAGTCGGTGCTAAAAGATACGCCTCATACCCTCAATTCTCCACAAGCTATGTGTGCGAAGAAATGGGTATTGTGGTGAGATCATATTCATCTTCATACAGCCATGCCAGAGTATATGTAGTTGAAAATAGGTATTGTGGGAGAATCATATTCCTCTTCCACACGAGCTATTTTCAACTACATATACTCCATTTATAACAGAAAAAGTGCCCGAGTGGACACTTTTTCGTAACCTGAGAGTTGGTTACTTTACCAGAGAGCGGAGAGCCTTACCTGCACGGAAGCGCGGGAGACGGAGAGATGGGATCTCAATGTGCTTCTTGGTGTGTGGGTTAACACCACGGCGTGCTTGGCGAAGTCCGACATCGAAGGCACCGAAACCGGTGATAGTGACCTTCTCGTTCTTTGCCAGTGCATCAGAAACAAGGTCAACAACTGCGTTAACGCCTGCCGCAGCCTCTGTTTTTGAGAGACCTGTTTTCTTTGCAACCGCAGCGATAAGCTCAACTTTATTCATAGGGCTCGTTGCTTAACTGTTGGTAAACCGGCGGATGTGTTCAAGGTGTGTTGCACGCTGCGTAGTGACGTCTACTATGCAGAAAGCGGCTCCTAGCTCACATTGTCCTGTCCCTAGACTATAGCGCCACGGTAGCCCTGTCAAGAAACTTTTAATGATCGGTTCTTTATCTGCTCCTAGACTGGAATTTCGTGGTCCAACCATCCCAAGATCAGATATAAACGCGGTGTTATCACCTTCCAACAGTTGGGCGTCTGCAGTAGGTACATGAGTGTGTGTCCCCACTACTAACTGCACCCTCCCGTTGAGGTACTCTGCCAGCATTCGCTTCTCACTGGTTGCCTCAGCGTGCACATCAACCAGGACTACATCAGGCTTAGGTGAAATCGCCAAAATCTCGTCCATGGTGTGGAAAGGGTTGTCTACACTTGGCTGCATGAAGACCCTCCCGAGGATGTTGATGAGCCTCACCCGCTTGCCCTTCACGGTAATATCCAGGAATCGCTTACCCGGTGCGTTACGGTAGTTTGCAGGGCGAACCAGCATGGTGTCAGGCTTATCGATAATCTCCAGCAAATCCTCTTTATCCCAAATGTGGTCACCCATGCTGAAGGCATCAATGCCAAGGCCGAGAAGCTGCTTGTAGTGCTCCCTAGAGAGCCCATGGCCGTGGGTGGCATTCTCAGCGTTGGCGATGATGAGATCGGGCTTGTAGTCGTTCCTGAGGGCAGGGAGCAGCTCTTCAACCGCCTCCCTCCCCGGCCTCCCAACAATATCGCCAATGAAAATGACTCTAAGCTCCATTAGGCTGCGGTTGCCTGGTAGCGAGCTTCCCGAATCACGTTAACCTTCACCTGACCTGGGTAGGTGAGCTCTTCCTCAATCTTTGCGGCAATTGTTTTAGCAAGTTTGGCGGCAGCAAGGTCATCAACCTCACCTGGCCTTACGTACACGCGAACCTCACGTCCAGCTTGGATGGCGTAGGTCTTGTCTACCCCTGGGAAGGAGTTGGCTGTTTTCTCGAGGTCACGGAGACGCTCAACGTACTCTTCGTAGTTTCCTCGGCGAGCACCTGGACGAGCACCCGAGATGGCGTCTGCAGTTTTCACAATCCAGGCCTCAGTAGTCTCGGCGGGAACGTCATCGTGGTGGGCAATAATGGCATGAGCCACATCTTCACCAAGCTTGTACTTGCGGGCGATGTCAGCAGAAATGTGGTGGTGGGGAGCCTTAATATCGTGGTCGAGTGCTTTTCCAAGGTCATGGAGCAGGCCTGCCATTCTTGCAAGCGGCACGTTAGCACCTAGCTCTTCGGCAATAAGCCCTGAAATTTTGGATACCTCAATGGAGTGAGCAAGCATGTTCTGACCGTACGAGGTGCGGAACTTGAGCTGTCCAAGAATCCTAATTACCTCCTTAGGCAGGCCACTCACCTTAGCTTCAACCACAGCAGCTTCGCCAGCTTTCCTGATGGTGTTGTTCACCTCTTCAGTTGCCTTCTGAACAATCTCTTCAATACGAGCTGGCTGAATTCGCCCATCTCTAATGAGCTGTTCAAGAGAGACGCGGCCAATTTCACGACGAACAGGATCAAACGAGCTGATCATGACGGTATCTGGGCTGTCATCAATGAGGAGGTCTACTCCTGTAGCTTTCTCAAAAGCGATGATGTTCCTACCCTCTTTTCCAATCAGTCTCCCTTTCATCTCTTCGGTAGGGATGGTGACGGCAAAGACGGTGTTCTCAGCAGTTACATCTGAGGCAATACGGGAGAGAATGGTAGAAAGACGCTTGCGAGCCTCGTTTTCTACCTCGGTCTCGGTCATCTCATCCATGGCCTTCATCCGCTTGATGATGTCATCTTTCTGACTCTTCTCTACCAGGTTGAGGAGGGCGGTTTTAGCCTCTTCCTTGGTCATCTTGGCGATGCGCTCAAGTGAAGATTCCTGCTTCTCCCTAATGTCCCTTACCGCATCCTTAAGTTTGTTGAGCTCTTCGCTCTTCGTCTCGAGGTCACGACGCTGCTTCTCAAGCTCATCAATGCGCTTCTCAGCCAGTTGCTCTCTATTTTGGATAGACTTCTCGAGGTCCTTCACAAACTTTTGGCGCTCTTCAGCCTCAGCCAGGAGCTCACTCTTACGCTTCTGGGCTTCCCGCTCAGCTTCTTCAATCATCTTCTTCGCCTGTTTTTCAGCCTGCTCAGACTTCCCTGACTGTTTTCGTGAGGCTACCGCAAAGCCACCGGCTCCTGCTACGAGAGCAGCCAGAATGGGCAAAATAATCTCCATAAAGCTCCTTTCGCCACCTCAAACCAACCAAAAATGCAACCTATTCTCCTATGAGAGATTGAAACGTGAGGTTGCGGAATAATCTGAAAACATGGTTAGTGAGGGGCAAATTACCGTAATTGTAGGTGTTTGACAGTCCCCAAAGGGACTTAAGCGCACTATAGCGAAGGAGCTCCCGCTTGGCAATTAAAAAACCCTCAGCCAATTAGGCGATGAGGGAGGGAAGGATTCTCATGAACTCGCCGGGAGTTCCATCAAATAGCGTGACAGCAGTACAGCACATGAAGACGCTCTGGTCTTCTTTGGAGAGATCAGTTGCCCAGATGATCTGTTTGACACCTGCCCCAAGGGCAATGCCAAGCTCGATGTAGACACCACGTGCTCCGGGACTGTCGTAGCCAAGGAGGATAACGACGTCAGCATCCTGGACAGCAGCCTTGAAAGCGTCTGCCCACTCTCGGTTTTCCTCAATGTGCTCAGCATATGGCTTGAGGACAACGTGGACCTGCGTCCAGTCAACCGTTGGCTCCATGCCCTGCTCTTCGAGGAGCGATACGACGGCCGAGACCATCTCGGCATTGCGGGTTCGACCCGCGACGTAGAACGTTCTTTTAGGTTCAGGCATACTTCATCATCTCGATATCTTAGCAAAATGAGCGGTGTGAGCAAGTTCAGGTTGACCAGAGGTATGAAATCGGGTAGGTTATATGGGTTGAAATAACTGTGGAAACACAGCTATTCTCGGGGGCTATCGTGCTTCGCACGATGCGACCCTCGCAAGTCATCAACTCTCGTGGGCTCGATTTGCTTCGCAAATCGCGACCCTCGTCGAAATCCAAAAGCGAAAACTTGTTTTCACTTTTGTCTTTCTCCTCGGGGCGTAGCACAGTTGGCTAGTGCGCCTGGTTTGGGACCAGGAGGTCCGCAGTTCGAGTCTGCGCGCCCCGACCAAGAAAGAACCTGCAGTAATGCGGGTTTTTTCTTGTCAAAATATAGTATTGACGGGAAAGGTTCTATGGCTTATACCGAACATATACCGATATGCCAAAACTACCCATCCCTCCCCAAACAATCGAAAAAATACGAAACCTGCGCAAGGAAGGTTACTCGTTGAGGGATATTGAGCGACTAGTTCCTCATAGCAGATCTACTCTCCACAAATACACCTCAGATATCCTCTTTGTGCAGAATGGTGATTCAAAGAATTCTGCAACTATTGAACAATACAACAAGAGAACTAGGCTTCGTGAAGCAAAGCTATTTAAACAAGAAAAGGCTGCAGAAGATCTTTTGCCCGATATTACTAACCAGGAGCTCTTCTACCTTGGTCTAGGAATTTATATTGGAGAGGGAACAAAAACACATCACCAAACCAGAATTACAAACTCTGACCCAACAGTGTTACTGATCTGTAAAACCTGGCTAATCAAGTGTCTTAACGTTCCAGAAGATAACATTCGCATTGCGCTTCATATTTATCCAGACGTATCTGAAAGGGCTTCAATAGACTATTGGTCAAATACATTAAACATTTCTCAGTCACAATTCTATAAATGCACGACTGACTTGAGAAATAAGTCAAAAACTGGTAGAAACAACAGGGTACTACAGTACGGAACAGCTCAGATGTATGTAACCGCCAATGGGAATAAGAATTTTGGCTCAAGGTTACATGACGTTATAATGAGCTACATCGATAGATCAAAATACCTTGCGGGTATGGTTCAATGGTAGAATTCCTCCCTTCCAAGGAGAAGATGCGGGTTCGATTCCCGCTACCCGCTCCAAGATTTCTCAAGTACATGGAGGCCATGGTGTAGTGGTAACACAACAGATTGTGGATCTGTTATCACGGGTTCGATACCCGTTGGCCTCCCCAATAAAAGGACAAATTGCCTCGTGTAATTTGTCTTTTTATTTTGAGCGAAATAATGGGTATTGAACCCGTGAGCTGAGGGATGTATCCCGAAGCTGCATAGTGAGATACCCGTTGGCCTCCCCAAGAATGAACATCACCTAGGTGGTGTTTTTTCTTTTGCCTGAAGCCTACAATAGAGACATGCACGCTACCTCAACCGTTTTCTGGCTCTCACTGCTCACCGCAGCCACAACAGCCCTAGGTGCGCTTCCCCTCATGTTCTGGAAGCAGAGCCGACACGGCTGGCAGAGCTACGGTAACTCGGTTGCAGCTGGGTGCATGCTTGGTGCTAGCGTCCTCCTAGTTGTCCACGGCCTCGATACTAACGTTCTTGGTGTACTTGCTGGAATTCTCATCGGAGCACTCGCAGTCTGGATCACCCAGGTAATAGTTGAGAAACATAAGGCTTTCCACCTCAAGGGAATGACGGCAATCACCGCTCGAAAAGCCTTTCTCATTGTGAGCATCATGACCATCCACTCGGCTATGGAAGGGTTGAGCATTGGTGTTTCCTTTGCCGAGAGCGGGAACTTTGGTCTCATCGTGGTTGCCGCCATGGCACTCCAGAACATACCCGAGGGACTGGCCATCTCGCTGGTTCTCGTACCTCGAGGAGCAACCATTCTGGCAGCAGCTTTCTGGAGCTTCTTCTCAAGCATCCCTCAGGTACTCTTTGCTGTTCCCGCATTCGCGTTTGTGGAGCGATTCCACCCGTTCCTCGCACCAGGCTTAGGATTTGCAGCTGGAGCAATGGCGTGGATGTGCTTCAAAGACCTTATCCCTGAAGCAAGTCAGCACCTTGGTGGTGAGCGAGTCTGGCTCACCGTGACGCTCACCGGTATCGCAACCTTCCTTCTAGATGCCCTCCTGAACTAAAACCTGGAAAAAAGGGTGGTAATCTGGTAGTGTACGGCAAGCGAGTTTTTCTGCGCCGTATCGATGCAGTAAAGCAGCGCCGTATCGCTTTCAGCGATACAAGGCACTCGCTCGCATGAAAAGAGAAAGCCAGCTTTCTCTTTCCCTTCTCGCTCGCGCCTGTAGCTCAGTGGATAGAGCATCTGTCTTCGGAACAGAGGGTCGGGGGTTCGATCCCCTCCAGGCGCGCCAAATCACCCAAACATGTCCCGATAGCTCAGTTGGATAGAGCGAGAGCCTTCTAAGCTCTAGGTCGCTGGTTCGATCCCAGCTCGGGACGCCAGTATTCAGGTTACACCTGGTTGCCTACTGATAATTTTTCTGGTACTATTTTTCCGTTACTTCGCAGGTCTCAGTCGCTTTCGGCGACAGTGACTCTCGCTTCGGGTCTATAGCTCAATGGTAGAGCAGTGCCCTCTTAAGGCATTGGTTCTGGGTTCGAGTCCCAGTGGGCCCACCAAAATATTCAACAACCAGGCGCGGTCGTCTAGTTGGTCCAGGACATCAGATTCTCATTCTGAAGATCACGGGTTCGAATCCCGTCCGCGCTACCAAAAAGAGAAACTCTATCGCAAGATAGGGTTTTTCTTTTTGTATTGAGATTAAACGGGATTCGTTCGTGCTTCTGGCGTAAGTAAGCGAAGCGCTACAGACCAGAAAGCGATGCGAAGCATGTACCTACAAGGAAATGTCACATGCTGGGAGCATGTGATTAGAACGAATCCCGTCCGCACTCCAAGGTGAAAGAGCGCAAGTTTGGTACCATACATGTATGCATGAATCGCCTATTACCAAACCGCAGATTCCCGATGCAGAGACTACCTTGGTGCCAGAAACCGAGCCATTTGAGTTTGTATACATTCAACGTGAAATCGACCAAAAGTTCATTGCTGCTCGTTCGCTCCAAATTGTCGAAAGTGCGCGTTCAGAAAACGCACAAAGCTTCATTTTCCTGGATAAATCAGCACGTCCGCTCAACGAAGTTGTTCGGGAAACCTGGAGATATACCACTGACACCCCACCTCCTCCTACCTACTTCTTTAACATTGGTCGAGAACTCTCATCACCACTTTTCAGTAATCAAGAGAACGGTCCACATACAACTATTAGCCCTGGTCTTCTCAACTTACTGTCAGACGCGGAGGCCCTTGAAGCCTACAGACGGCAGTATCGCGGTCTGAATAACCTTCCTGAAGGAGCTCAGGTCATGATTATTGATGATGTGAGCTCGAGCGGTTCAACGCAAAGAAATGCGCTAGACGCGCTGGAGCTTATGTTCCCGCATATACACTTCACCTTTGAGAGTTTCGTGCCTCAGCACGCTTCAATCCAAAAAAGCGATCAAGAAGAACCAGGCCTGTACTTTCGCAATTCTAGCGTTCACTTGGGAGAATACATTTTGCCACCTTGGAGTCATAAACCAGGCATAACAGGCGTCACAGACCCAATCCCAAGTATTAATGAAACTAACCTCGTTTCTCGGAAAGTTCCAAATAGAGCGGAAAGACCAGAAACATCGCCAGCAATAGAGCATGAGCAGGGTATGAGTGGCAACGAAGAGGAGTACGAGCTTCTACCAAACCAGGTTAATTACAACACCAGGTTTACTACTCCAGAAGCGCTCTCAAATCTATCAAATGCCCTCGCAGTGGAGGTTAGCGGAATCCTTAGTAACATTGGCCAAAGTTCGGAATCTGAAAATGTAAGGAGGCTACTCCAAGAAGTTCCGAATTTTGTTCATACACAGAGTATGTCTGCAACTCTCATCGAGTGGGAGCGAGAGCCAGAGGTAGATGTACTCGTTCTTAACAATCTAAAAGCTCTCCTTTACCGTTTTA
Source organism: uncultured Candidatus Saccharibacteria bacterium (assembly GCA_964593885.1). Classification (GTDB taxonomy): domain Bacteria; phylum Patescibacteriota; class UBA1384; order CAILIB01; family CAILIB01; genus CAZQKK01. The sequence goes on from CAZQKK010000001.1 coordinate 68,515, forward strand.
ATTCTTGGTGCCAACAAGTCAGAGAAAGCGTCACCAGCTGCACTACTGATTTGGATTTCGATCAAAGAGAAAAGTTGCAAATTCACCTTGATAACCTTCAGAAGATTTTTTTAACGAATATCACTGAGAGATCAGAGCAATTTGAAACCATGTTTACCGAAGACAACAACCATACTGACTATGCTTCCACAAACGAAGTGTTACAGTTAAAAAAAGAATTGAAGCAAATCCTTGAAAAATATATTTCGCATTCATCAGAAGAAGAACTGCAAGAGCTAAAACATTGGCTTGAGGCACAGCAGTAAGTACCCGTCCCATGGAAAAAATATCCGGCAACATCTACGAAACAACCGCTGACAAGAAGGAAGTTATTGAAGGCGAAGCTGAGCGCCTCAGGAACGCAGACTTCCCAGGCTTTGTGAGTCGTGAACTCATTGGCGAAATTACGCCTGAGATGCGGGTGCTTGATATCGGATCGGGTGAGAATTCAAACCTTGCAGCTCTCACCTCTGAGAAAGGTGGCCAGTACGTGGCACTTGATAGAAGGCTGGATGCCCTTCAAACCCTCGTTAGCTCACCAGACTGGAAAGGAACTGCTATCCAGGCAAACGCAACCGAGCTTCCCCTGAGAGATAGATCTGTAGATATCTCCCACAGTCGCCTCGTCCACGCTTGGCTCAACGATGAACAGCGGGTAGCCGCAGTACAGGAAATGTTCCGCGTCCTTAGAGAAGGAGGAAAGTTTGTTGCCATAGATTTTGACTGGGAAACCATGGAAGGCTCACCCGCCATCATGAGGTTTGCCGAGGTTGCAACCACCATTCTTGGGAGGGTTGGTTTTGATAGCACCTACGGCAGCCACGCACTCCAAACCGTTTCTGAAGCCTCCCCTCGCCTCACCTCGCTCACCGAGCAGAGGTTCCACCGAGAAGCAGGCATGTTCTACAACGAAATCTTTGACAAAGAAGGGCCTCTCTTTTTCATGGCAAACCGTATCCAGAGCCCTGAGCTTGCTGAGGAAGTCACGCACGTATTCAAGCTCCTTCGCGTAGAAGAACAGGCTGGGCAGCTACAACCTTTTGTTCCACCAGACCTTGTAGGAGTTACTGGTTCCAAGAGCTAGTTGAAACCCAGCACACTAAAAAAGCCCCGCCTTCCGGCGAGGCTTTTTTCGAATTACACCCCTACTTCTCTGGGGTGACCGTACAATCCTTACACTTAGCGGGGTCGAGAGTGCCGATGGTAACCTTGTTTGTCTTAGCAAGCACAATACAGGCATCGATCATGATCTTGTAGGTTGAGTAGTCTCCCTTGTCTGGTGCCGGCTCCCAGTACGGTAGTGGCGGAAGTCCACCCTCCTGTGGCTTGTACTTCAGGTTGTAGACCACCGAGAAAGCGTCAGTAGAGTAGGTTCTAATCACCTTTTCTACGCACTTACCATCTACCATTTTCAGTGCAGTAACCGTTACCTTCATTTTTCCAACCACGTTTGCCACGATGTCAAAAGGCTCTTTGGTATTTTTGAAGAGGAGCACCTTGAGATCTGGCTCAATCACCACTTTCTGACAGCCATCATTGGTAAACAGCTTAGCGTCTATCAGTATCTTGGTCAGGAGATCACCCATGTTGTACGTGTCGAAAGGCTTGCAGGTTTCCTGAGCAGCTGCAACGTTCACAGCAAATGGGTTACTCAAGCTAGCACCATCAGCTTGTGTGAGCGCAGCAGGATTAGGGTAACTAGAGAGCAAGAGCGCCTGAATTGCCTTGTCCTCAATGGTTCCCAACCTTACCGTCCCCGTAGTCTGCTGACCACCGATGTAGCTTGCACCAGCTAGGTTGTTTGTCGCGAGGTAGTAGCCAAACAGGGTGCCAAAGATGAAGGTTGCGATACTAAACATCGCGAGAGTTCTCACAACTGGCGTACGACGGAGTTCCATGAAGGATGGTTTAGGTTAGTTACTACTCCAGTCTAGCACTGTTACGCATTTGAAATAGTATACTTACACTATGCAGGCAACCTTCACCTCACCCATCTGGTCATACCCGGGTCCTGGCAGTTGGTACTTCATTACCCTTCCCGAAGATCTCGCCAAAGACCTCAACGAACACGCCCCAAAGGGTGGCTGGGGGAGTGTAAAGGTACAGGTTACTATTGGCACTTCAACCTGGAAAACCTCGGTCTTCCCTGACAAGCGCTACAACTCCTACATCCTTCCCGTTAAAAAGCAGGTGAGGAGCGATGAAAACCTCATCACCGACAGCCCGGTAACTGTAACCATTTCGGTAGTGTAACTGGCAAGTTTTCACAACATTGACTGCGCTTTCCACTCCAGTCAGACTAAATTAGTAATAGCCTTTTGAAAGAGGATTACCCTCAGTGCTCGGTCGAAGTACTGCCTCATTTTATCCACACTTCATAACAGTCAACCTATGAAAACAATCCTTCGCAGTGTCATGATGATCGCCGCTGTTGCCATGCTGGCAACTGGTACAACCCGCGCTCTATTCACGAGCACCGTTGCTCTCAGTGGAACTTTCTCAACCGGTACGCTCCACATGAGCCTTACCGATGGTACAACTACCAACCTCTCGTTTGCTAACCTCAAGCCAGGCGATACTGTACGCAAGTGGGTAATGCTCACCAATGATGGTACCCTCGATATCGCTGGCATGAACCTCCAAACTGCCAACGTTACTGGCGACGCTGGTCTCCTCGACCAGGTTCGCGTTTCAGTGATTGGTTGGAACAACAACCCAGGTGGAAACGCTTACTTCACCCCGGGTTGGAACACCACAGCTGGTCAGGCTGTAAACTGGTACGGTACCGCTGATGATGTCTTCACCACCCCAGAGTGGCAGTCAGGCACCATTCCTACAGTACTCGCTCCAGGACAGAGCATTCAGTACGTCCTCGATTTCACCGTTCCAACAACCATGGACGATGCTTGGCAGGATAAGTCAGTTACCTTTGACATGAACTTCACCGCTCAACAGGGTGCAGGTACTGCTTACTCAATCTGGCCATAGTAATGGCTTACCGATCGCCTGAGGTTCCTCGGGCGATCACCTAAGCTATTCCATGAAAAACTACCGACACCACCTCAGCACCGTAGGTTTTGTACTCATATTTCTGCTGGGTGGGTTTGTCCTCGTCTCAGTACTCCCTATCCCAGGAGCTTGGCGTATTCTCTCGGTACTCTCAGGTTCAATGGAGCCAACCCTCCACACGGGAAGCGTTGTCATCATTCAGCCTACAGACACCTATGAGATTGGTGATGTGATCACCTTCCAGCAAGCCTCAACAGACTCAAAGAATACCGGTTCAATTACCCACAGGATCATTAAGAAGCAGCGAGTTAACGGCACTGACATCTTCCAGACCAAAGGAGATGCCAACAATGCTGCAGACGTACTTCCCATTAGCCAGGGAAACATTCTGGGCAAGGTAAAGGGTACTGTTCCAATCCTGGGGTACATCCTTGAGTTCCTCCGTAACCCGGTAGGACTCATCATCTTTGTGATCATTCCTTCAACCCTCATCATCAGTGAAGAAGCTAAGAAGATCTGGAAAGAGGTAACTCGCATCCGCACTGAGCGCAAGGCGAAAAAAGCCGCTCTTGAAAAGCCAGAGGCTGAAACCCCAGAGGAGGAAGCTGTACCAGTAGTGGTTGACCCGCCAGCGAAGAAGAAGACGACAGTAAAAACTGTAGCTCCCAAGAAGAAAGCTCCTAAGGCTAAAGTCCCCAAGACTAAACCAACCAAGCCAAGTAAGCAAACGTCGTCATGACCATACGCATCTCTCGCCTGGTTAGTCTACCGGCACTTCTCGGCATCGTTGCCCTCGCTGCTTTCGGTCCAGTCCAGAGCATTCGCGCCGCATCTTTTGAAACTGGTGGCTTGAAGATTACCTACGACGGCCCCGCAGCACTCACCTTTGGAAACATTAAACCAGGCGATAGTAACCGTAAGCAGTTTACGGTTCAGAACGTCTCTAGTGTTGATCAAAACATTGCCATCGGTGCCACCACGTTTGCCGACCTCCTGAGCACCTCACTCTTGGTTACCCCTGATATCAATGGCACCCCAATTTGGACGAGGACACTCGCTTCGCTCTCAGGAACTGCGACCACCGGAATTGAGATCACACCAATCCTCTCACCAGGCTTTAGCGTAACCCTCGGGGTAACGATCTCGCTCCCCTCTACTGCAGCTAACGAATTTCAGGGCCTCGTATCTGATGGGTTCTCAATTGTAATAGGTAGCCAGATCGGGCTCCCAGAAACTACCCCTACACCCTCTCCTGGTGATGGCGGAAACGGTGGAGATGGGACGGGTGGTGGTGACAACAGACCAGCAGCAGCCCCTGGCGGACAGTTTGACGGCCAGCCACTCGCACTCCTCGCTCCAGGTAACATCGCCACAAATAACGCAGCCCAGCCGAACACCCTTACCGATGGTGCTGGAAATCAGTCACCTAGCCCTTCAGTAAACAACGTTCTTGGTGCCGCAACTTCTCAAAACCTCCCTGACTGTTTCTGGTGGTGGTTGTTACCAGTAATCTTTGCTGCCCTCTTGGTGGCGTACCGAGTAGTAGGTAATAAGCGAAAGATTGCCTTTGAGTCAGTTTGGCCTGCAGTGGTAGCTATTGGCACCATCGCACTCCACCTCTACCTCCACACCTGGTACCGAGAGGTAGCCGGATGTGACTACACCACCTACATCGTCATCGCGGAGCTCGCCATCTACTACGTATTCCTCTTCAAACAGGGTAAAAACGAGTAGGTAGCTGTAGTTCTACCTGAGCGTCACGTGTTCCGGCAGTGTTGGTGTCTCTTCCCAAACCTCTTTGAGAATGCGGCACGGATCAATAATCCGAGGATCAACAATTTGGTAGAACACGTTGAGTCCTTCTTTCCGAGTCCTCACCAGCTTCGTATGCCTGAGCATTGCGAGATGCTGCGAGACATTAGCTTTCTTCAATCCCAGCATTTCAACGAGCTGCTCAACCGAGGCTTCCTGAAACTTTATCGTGTTCAAAATTTCCAAACGAATAGGATTTGAGAGTACCTTGTAGATTTCAGCGTTGCGGTTGTAAACAGTTTTTGGAAATGGAGATTTCACGGTTTCGCAATTAATGATTCGCGCTAAGTATAGCTTTTGCGCGCTGGATTGACTACCAATACCACTTTTTCTGTCCCTCGGCCGTCACGGGGTATCATTGGCACTTCACAATGTGCGAAAGTACGAAGGCATTAGTTTCGTTATTTCGAAACTAATACATCAGTAAGCCCTAACCCTCCCGGAGGCGACATGTTCAAACAGGTACGGAAACGCGACGGTAAACTCACAACGTTTGACACGTCAAAGATTGCTATCGCTATTGGGAAGGCGGGGGTAGCAACGGGTGAATTTGGCTACAAAGAAGCTGAACGACTGACAAAGCTGGTGCTCAAAGAACTCCCTAAGCTAAAGAAGCTTCAAACTCCAGGCGTAGAAGATGTCCAGAATAGTGTTGAGAAAGTCCTTCTCAACTCGCCCTACCAACAAACTGCAAAGGCCTACATTCTCTACCGCGAGCAGCACGCGCAGCTACGCAATCTCGCCCACGCAAGTCAGGTTGAACTGATGGATCAGTACCTCCAAAACTTGGACTGGCAGGTTTCGGAAAACTCGAATATGTCGTACTCACTCCAAGGATTGAATAACTACGTCTCATCCGAGGTTTCCAAAACCTACTGGCTGCGAAAGGTCTATCCACCTGAGGTATTTGAGCCAGCTGAGCGCGGAGACTTCCACATCCACGACCTCAACACCCTCTCCACCTACTGCGTAGGCTGGGATCTCCAAGATCTCCTTGTATCCGGCTTCAAGGGCACCCGAGACAAGATTGAGTCAAAGCCCGCCAAGCACTTCAAGACCATCCTCGGCCAGATTGTAAACTTCTTCTACACCCTCCAGGGCGAATCGGCAGGAGCCCAGGCATTCTCCAACTTCGACACCCTCCTCGCCCCGTTCATTCGCTACGACACGCTCACCCAGGCAGAGGTTGAGCAGTCCCTCCAAGAGTTCATCTTCAACATGAACGTCCCTACCAGGGTAGGCTTCCAGTCCCCTTTCACAAACATTACCCTTGATCTCATTGCCCCAAGCACCCTCGCTAACCAGCAGGTCACCATTGGGGGCGAAAGTAAGCCAGAAACCTACGGTGATTTCCAGAAAGAAATGGACATGTTCAATGCCGCCTTCACCAAGGTTATCGCTGAGGGTGATGCCAAGGGTAGGGTCTTCACCTTCCCCATCCCTACCTACAACATCTCCAAGGACTTTGACTGGGACAACCCAAAGCTTGAGGGACTATGGAAGATGACCGCCAAGTACGGCATCCCCTACTTCTCTAACTTTGTGAACTCGGACATGGACCCTGAGGATGCCCGGAGCATGTGCTGCAGGCTGCGCCTCGATAACCGAGAGCTCAGGAAGCGCGGTGGCGGTCTCTTTGGCGCCAACCCGCTCACCGGATCAGTTGGGGTGGTCACCATCAACCTCCCCCGCATTGGCTACCTGGCGAAGAACCAGAAAGAGTTCCTCTCTCACCTCGCCCACCTCATGGACATCGCCAAGGAGAGCCTCGAGATTAAGCGCAAGCTCATCGAGAAGCTTACCGACGCCGGACTCTACCCCTACAGCAAGTTCTACCTGCGGGACATCAAGGCGCGCAACGGTACGTACTGGACCAACCACTTCTCAACCATCGGCCTCGTTGGCCTCAATGAAGCCTGTCTCAACCTCTTTAGTGAGAACGTCGCCACCGAGAAGGGCCAGCGCTTCGCCGTAAAGGTGCTGGAGTTCATGAGGAAGCGAATCCAAGGCTACCAGGAGGAAACCGGCAACTACTACAACCTCGAGGCCACCCCGGCTGAAGCCACCGCCTACCGTTTCGCCAGCAAGGATAAGGGCCTCTACCCAGACATCGTGGTTGCCAACGAAGCTGCCTACCAGAAAACCGGCGAGCAACCCTTCTACACCAACTCGTCGCACCTGCCAGTAGACTTCACTAACGACATCTTCGAGCTCCTCGACCTCCAGGATGAGCTGCAGACTAAGTACACGGGAGGCACCGTGGTACACCTGTTTGTGGGCGAAGAGATCACCGACACACGTGCTGTGAAGTCCCTCGTCAAAACCATCTGCACCAAGTACCGCCTCCCCTACTTCACCCTCACCCCAACATTTTCGGTCTGCCCTGAGCACGGCTACGTCGCCGGCAAGGTGCCAACCTGTGAGACGTGTGGCGCCGAGAACAACGTCTACTCGCGAATTGTCGGCTACCTAAGGCCGGTGAAGCAGTGGAACCCTGGGAAGAAAGCTGAGTTTGGGAAACGCACCACGTACGTCATGCCCGAGAAAGCAACGGTATGAAGATTGGCGGCCTGCAGCGAACTACCCTCGTAGACTATCCGGGTAAGGTTGCTGCCACCGTCTTCACCCAGGGGTGCAACTTTAGGTGTCCGTACTGCCACAACCCCGAACTGGTCCTACCCGAGAGGTTTGAAGCACCGCTCCCCACCGAAGACTTCTTCTCGTTCTTAGCATCGCGCCAGGGCAAGCTAGATGCGGTGTGCATAACCGGGGGCGAACCCACCGTCCAGCCAGACCTCGCAAGCTTCATTGCAAGGATTAAAGAGCTGGGCTTCCTGGTGAAGCTTGATAGCAACGGCTCTCGCCCAGACCTTCTGGCAAAGATTTTGGCTGGGGGAAACGTTGACTACGTGGCGATGGACGTAAAGGCGCCACTTGAGAAGTACTCTGAAGTTGCAGGAATATCACCCTTCCTGGTGAAACAGATCGAGAAGAGCATCACCGTCATCATGGAGAGCGGCGTAGACTACGAGTTCAGAACCACGGTGATGCACCCGCTGCTCGACGTAAACGATATTGAGATTATTGGCGGCTCAATCCGTGGCGCAAAACGCTACTTCCTCCAGAACTACCAGAAGTCCAAACAAGTCTCTAGTGATACCTTTACGCCTTTCACTCCTGGTGAGCTAGCGATCAGTAAGTGCATTATGGAAACCTACGTCAAAGAGGTTGGAATACGCTAGCGCCACTTCACTCCGCCGCTTCCCCCAGCTACCTCACATCCCGTATACTGAAACTACCTAGTTTCAACGTGCAACCAACCATGGATACCCAACTCCTCGAATCCACCGCTCGTCAGCTCGTCAGAGAGGGCCACGGTATCTTGGCGGCAGATGATAGCAGCGCCAGCTCTGCCAGGCGTTTTGAGGCTGTTGGTGTTGAGAACTCAGACGAAGCCCGTCGCACCTACCGCCAGCTCCTAATGACGGCTAGCAAGGCAGAAGAGGTACTCAGTGGTGTCATCCTTTTTGAGGAAACCTTCAGCCAGAAGGTAGATTCTGGGCAAACCTTCCCAGAGTACCTAGCCTCTGTTGGCATCCTTCCTGGCATCAAGCTTGACCAAGGGCTCCAGGATCTTCCAGGATTCCCCGGTGAAAAAGTTACCGCCGGTCTTGATTCGCTCCCAAAACGTGCAGAAGAGTTCTCGAAGAATGGGGCTCGTTTCGTGAAGTGGCGTAACGTCATCGCTATTGGCGATGGTATCCCAACTGATGAGTGCATTGGCGCCAACACCTACATCCTCGCCCGCTACGCCAGGATTTGCCAGGACAACAACATGGTTCCTATCGTAGAGCCTGAGGTTCTCATGGATGGCACCCACAGTTCTGAAGACTGTGAGCGCGTCACCGCTCGGGTCTACGACATCATGTTCCAAACCCTCCGAGCCTTCCGTGTCCACCTCCCAGGGTGTGTGATGAAGACAGCCATGGTTCTCCCGGGAAAGCAGGGTGAACAAGAGATGGAGGCCGATGATGTTGCCGAGCGAACCGTCCGGGTTCTCAAGAACCACGTCCCCGCTGAACTTGGCGGAGTTGTCTTCCTCTCAGGTGGTCAAAGCACCGGTCAGGCACTGGTTAACCTCAACAGAATTGAGAGGAAGGCGAAGGAACAGCAACTCCCATTCAACGTGACCTTCTCATACCTCAGATCTCTCCAGGATCCTGCCCTCAACCACTGGGCGAAAGACCAGGCAGACGTTGCTGGTGCCCAGGAAGTCCTCAATGACCTCCTCATGAAGGCTTCAGATGCCCGTAACGGGGTTCTGGATGAATCAAGCCTCCACCCAGACCACGTCAGCGGCAATAAAGAGTCAGGCTTCTGGGAGTACTAGGCCCACTATGAGAAAACCCCTCCTCGCTCGTATCACAAAACTGGGGTATACGGGTCTCCTCAAACCGATTTTCTTCAAACTTGATCCTGAGAAGGTGCATGAGCGCGCACTCCATTCAGGTGTATCTCTTGGTAACAACGAAACTGCCCGCAAGCTGGTGTCAAAGGTTTTTGGGAAGCGCTACCCATCACTTCGCAGAACCGTTGACGGGGTAAAGTACCCCTCGCCTATTGGGCTAGCGGCTGGCTTCGATAAGAACGGTGAGCTTCTCAACATCCTACCGAGCATTGGCTTTGGATTCATGGAGGTTGGGAGTGTCACCAAAAGGTCTTACCTAGGAAATACCGGAAAGCGCCTGGTAAGAGCACCCCACGAAAAAGGAATTTTCGTAAACTACGGACTGAAGAGTGAGGGCGCTGAAAGCGTCGCAGAGCGGCTCAGCCAGTACCGCAAGCAGGAACTTTCAGAACCATTCCCTGTAGGTGTCAGTGTCGCTCCCACCAATGATGGGAGGTGCACCGATCCCACTCTCATGGTTGAAGAGTATGTCTGGGGGGTGAAGCACTTCGAAAAGCTTGCCAACTACCTCACCCTCAACCTCAGCTGTCCCAACACCTCGTGCGGTCAACCCTTCCTTGAGGCCAAAAACCTACGGATGCTCCTGGATGCACTCCCAGAGGTGAGCATCCCACTCTACCTCAAGCTGTCTCCAGATAAGGATGACAGCCACATTGTAGAGCTCCTTTCCATAGCTTCAGACTACCCAGTGGTAAAGGGGGTGGTCTTAAGTAACCTCACAAAAGATAGAACGAAACTGAAAGACGCTGAGAAGTACACCAACGTGCAGGGAGGGCTAAGTGGCAAAACCCTCTTCCCGAGAACCCTCTCGCTCATCACCCACATCAAGAAACAGTTTGGCGACAGGTTCACCCTCATTGCTTGCGGAGGCATCACAACGGCAGCCGAAATCTACGAGCTTGAAAAAGTGGGGGCCGATCTCGTCCAACTCGTAACCGCCATCATCTACAACGGACCTAGCTCAATCACGCTCATCAGCGCTGATCTTGACCAACTCTACAGGTTACAAGGACCACCTACCCGCCAGTAACGGGGTCTTTCATACCATTTTCACGGGGCGATACTACGCTAGTACTGTCAGCAGCAGGATGTTGGCAGAAAGGAGTTCACATGGAAGGCGAGGAATAACTACCCCCTTCACATTTTGCACCTACTTCACTAACTATTTCCCCATGCATATTCCAAAAAAAGTTGCGCTCAGCCTTGGCGCCATCGCGCTCATGCTTACCGCAGGTCTCGCCACGCAATCTGTCTCCGCTCACATGAACGGAGCTGGAACCAACCTCGCTAGCTCACTTGCCAATAAGCTTGGCGTTGAAGAGAGCAAGGTGAACACCGCCCTTGATAGCGTCAGGAGCGAAAACCAAGCCTCTCGCGCAACTGAGATGAAGACCAACTACACCGAGAAACTCACCGAGGCTGTAACCGCTGGAAAGCTCACAGAGGCTCAAAAGACCCTCCTCCTCACCAAGTTTGATGAGGTCAAAACCAAGCAGGACGACCTAAGGAAGCAGCAGGAAACCCTGCGTACCGAAACCGAAACTTGGGCAAAGACCAACAACATCCATACCAGCTACCTTATGGGTGCCGGAATGAAAGGTGGTCCTAGCGGTCGTGGTCACGGTGGACCCGGTGGTCCAGGCATGATGCGCTAACTAGGTGAGTTACACACGTACAACAAAAAGAGGCTCGCACACGTGCGAGCCTCTTTAATAATGTCTCAACAAGAAAAGCCCCCTTGCGGAGGCTTTGAAGTTATTTCTGGATGGTGTTAGCCACCCATAGATGGGGAAATTGTCAGCTTTACGTCACCGGTCAGCTCGACGCCCTGGTGCTCTTTGAAGAGCTGGAACGTCCACGCCGCAATTCCGTCCTCCAGCTCACCTGGAGTACCACTGAACGTATACTTGGCTTGACCGCTGGCAGTCTCAGCCACGATCACCGCGTCGTATATGGTGCTGGGCAGCAGCTTGGCAGCGTTCTTTTGGAAGAGCACTATCAAGTTGATGAAGTTGAAGTAGTACTGATCTTCACTGCCACCATCGTGACCGAGGAAGTAGCTACCACTTGCAATCTGCTTCCCAGTTTCGTCAACCATCGAGAGAACGCTATGCACAACCTGTGGATCCATATTCGGATCAACGGCGGTGTGGAACATTCCCCAACCAGTGACGGTCCCGGCGAAATCTTCACCAGTTATGGGAAGACACGCGTAGGTGCCATCGTTCATGGTGTAGCTGTAGCCAACTTGTGCCGGGAGGCGACTTGCGCGCACCTCACTCGTCATACCGTGGCCGAAACAGAGGAGAGGACTCCCCTTGCCTTCGTTGGCGTTCATGGTGACGTGACCGCTGGCGTATACCAGGGTTGAGTACATCACCACCACTCCCGTCCCTTGGGACAGGGTGTAGGGAGAACCTCCACGGGTCTGCCTCGCAGGGAGATTGCTCTCCTTGGGCACCTGGATGAAACGAAGGTTTCGCTCCTTCTGGATGTCCTTTCCACCCCAGGTGGAAATTCGCTCCAGAGGAGCATCAACCCAGATTTCTCGAGGCGTTTGTGCCTGCTTAGCTGCGAGCGAACGGGTTGCCGCAGAGCGGAGCAAAACACCGTTGTACTCGTCGAGCATCGTTTGGGCAGGGATCACGAAGGCGTGCGAAGTATCCGACACACCGGCACTGTTTCCAGTGCCAGCTGACACAGCTCCAACCAGGCGAACGCCATCGTGGAGAGTTACACCGCTCCAACCATGGTTGAACATGGTGCCGTTGAGGGCGCTGATCAAGATGTAGGTACCGTCTTCGCTGTCGAAGACGGTCTCCACCTTTGCCTCGCCTCTGTGGTCAGAGGGATCGTATCCCTTAGCCCTTCTGGTGAAGAGTTGAGTGGAAGGCGAAACCTCCTTGAGAGGAAGGATTCCGTGAAGAACCGGGAAAGTTCCCGTCTCATTTCCGGAGCTGACAGGCGCCACACCATTTCCGCCACACCCGAAGGTGCAGAAAAAAACGATGGAAGCGGCGAAGACTGCAAACGTAGCCTGTAAGTTTTTCATGGACAACTCTGGTTCCTTGGACGCATTCGCCCAAGACAACAAGCGGGACTATACATAAAAAAATGCATTTTGTCAATGCTCTACAGATGACCATGGTTATGCTAATGCTTTTCGTTTGAAAGTCTAACCTGTAACCGGCAGTGAAACGGTAAACTTTAGACCAGGCTTTGCATCTTCAGCACTCACCTGCCAACCGTGGGCGTGAGAAATTTCTCTGACAATGGCGAGACCAAGCCCAAGACCACCTTCGCTCCGGTTTCGGGACTGGTTAACTCTGAAGAACCTCTCAAAGAGATCCCCGAGAACTTCCTTTGGCACACCTTTCCCATTATCTGAAACGCTAAATTGATGCTCTGATCCGGTAATAACAAGCTTGGTTGCTCCTGCATGGGCAACGGCGTTACTAACAAGATTGGTGAGCAGCTGGGTGAGGAGCGACCTATCAGCCTGGTAGCTGAGAGTATCTTCAAAGCGCTTTTCTACAGTAATGCCAGCCTTTTCAAGATCAACCTCGTGCTCAGCAAGAACAGCACTCACCACCTTGCTGAATGAGACAGTCTTTTTCTGGAGCGATGCCGCCTTACTCCTCAAGCGAGCGTAATCCTGAAGCCTCTCGGTAAGGTCTGAGAGCCTATCTACCTGATCAATGAGAACCGTAGTTCTTGCGGCATCAAGAGTCACTACCCCATCTTTAATCCCCTCAAGCTGAATTTTGAGGGCGCTGAGTGGTGTTTTGAGCTCGTGAGAGGTATCTGAGATGAGGTTCTGCCTGAGGAGCTCTACCCGGGTAAGCTCGGTTGCAAGCCCATTAAAATCCCCAATCAGTTCGTCAAACTCCATGACCCCGGTTGGTTCTACCTCACCCTGCTGTTCTCGCTTCTTGAGCTTCTCCACAGCATGGCGCAAACGCTGCAGCGGCTTTGCCACAAAAAGGTATGCCATGAGGTAACCCAAAGCCATTGAGACGAAGATGCTCACCATGGTTACCCAGAAGAGAATGCCCTGGAACTGCCGCTTGAAAAACTCTCTCGGGCCACCTTCGCGGGGGCCAACCTGAGCATCACCTGTGCGAATAATACCAGCAACAGGAGCCAGCTCACCGTTCTCAAGCCTTTCCTCAAGCTGGTAAACCTGGATGGTGTGAGCAAACTGGCTATCACTCTGACTAGTTACAATGGCGTTGAGCCCAAGGAGGATGGTAGTAGTAGCGAGTGCAAAGCCACCCGCCAGCCTCAATCCTGTTGAAATGGTGTACTTGGTCATGCAGACTCCACGCTAAACTTGTACCCACTCCCAACTACCGTCTGGAGGTAGTGCGAGCAGCTGCCAAGTTTCTTACGAATTCCTTTCACGTGTGCATCGATAACCCTATCAAACACCTCAACTCCTTCCTCGCCGTACACCCTATCTAGAATTTCGTCCCTACTGAAGATCTTTTCAGGGTGCTCTGCTAGCAAGCTGAGAATCTGGAAAGGGAGGGTGGTGAGCTGCTGCCAATTTCCATCAACCTCAACCGCTTGTCTCTCGGCACTAATGGTGAGGCCTGGAAACTCTCTGAGCACATCCTTCTGGTTGCGTCTGAGGAGCGCCTTTACCCGAGCAACCAAGACTTTTGCCGAGAAAGGTTTCTTGAGGTAGTCATCTGCACCAAGGGCGAGACCCTTGAGCTCATCAGATTCCTCAACCCTAGCGGTAACCATAAAAATGGGGATCTCAGTGTTCTCTCGCCTCATTTCCCTACATACCTCTAAGCCATCCATTCCAGGCAAATTGAGGTCTAAAAGTACTACATCAGGTTTGTCTGCCTTCCAGAGCTTTAAGCCCTCACTACCATCTGCGGCTTGGTCTACCTCAAAGCCTGCCTGAACCAGGTACGCAGCAGCAACTTCTCTGATAGCTGCTTCATCTTCAATGAGGAGGACTTTCTGCATTACTGTAATCTAGCAGATTATGCCTGTTTTAGTGCTTCGGCAGGCTTCACGTTTGCGGCAACCGCACTCATGGCAACACTCACCACCATGGTAACAATGAAGAGGATACCGACGTACAAGCCAATACTCTGCCAATCGATGATCCTAAATATCCCACTCTGCACTTCTCGCACTGTTGGGTATGTCTCACGGAGCGTGGAATTAATCACACCATTGAACCAACGTGAGAGTAGCGGACTAACCACTACAATACTTGCGAGACCCAAACCAATACCAGCAACCCCAGCAACGAGGGATGCAATGAGTGACTGCCCAAGCACCAGTTGCCTGATTTGACCGCTCCTTGCACCTAGAGCCCTAAAGACGGCTATCTCACGTCTGCTCTCACTGATAAAGCGCGAGAGTGAAAGGGCAAGTACTACCCCCACAACTACTATGAAAAGTATGGTGAAGATAGAGGTTGCAAGCTGCAATCTTCCTTTTAGATCACCAAGAACTCCGAGCTTAACCGCATCTTGGTAGGCGTAGCCTTTTGCATTGAGTGAGGTAACCACGGTACTCCTATCCTGTACACTCCCAACTTGTACCAGCATCGTTGCTGAAGTTCTCGCTGCGGTATCATATATCTTACTATTGGCAAGAACACCAACCACATCTCCTGAGCTGAATGGGTTACCTGCTTCGGCAGTCTCCCTTTTTGTTTCAATGATTAAGCCTGGCACAACGTAGCTTGTACTCGCTTCATTTGCGCCTCCGCCAAAGCTAATTGCACCCCCACGAGGCCCGCCTCCAGCTACTGCTGAGCTACTCACCCTCAGTGGCCTACCTCCAAAACTTGCTCCCTGCCCAAGCTGCACACCATCATAGGTTGTGCCCATGTAGGTCTGGTTGAGATCAGCAACGGGAATAGCCTCACTATTTCTCGCAGTTAACTGCTTATCAATGAGGCGCTGCATGAGGTCAGATGCTGCGGACTCTGGGATGTAGTTTGTCCCTGCCTGGTTATCGCCCTCAAGTATTCCTACCACCTTGAAAGTAACCTCAAGCGGTGCTGCCAGTTTACTGTAATCCCAGTACTTACTGAGAGACTCTTTACGTGTAGTCTCAAGTTTTGCCAACTCATCAGCAGTACGCTTCTTAAACGTGATACCTTCACTAGTTGGATTTACCGTAAAGCTCTGCTCTTTACTGAGCTCACCGTATCTTGCAGTAAATGTTTTTCCAATCAACTCCTGTTTATTGAAGGTTAGCTGAGTTGACTTGTTGGGGCCAAAGCTTGTTGCGCCACCTACCTCAATAGCACCTCCACTCCCCCGTCCTGGACGGCTCAGTGTTGTGGTGATTTCATCCTTGCCTTGCCAGTCTTCGCTCCTATCAACCAGCTGACTTGCCGAGATTACGATTGGAACCACACCACCTGGGGTATAGGAAAAGTCTCCTTCGGTGTACGAAGCAGCCATGCCACTTGGAATACTAGTGATTTGTCCAAAGGTAATTGGCGTTTCACCAATAAGGTTAGTTGTGGCAATTTCTCCTAGCGGCACCGCATTCAGTAGTGAGGCATTTGAGACCCCAGCGACTGCCTTTACCGTTTCAAGATCAGTTTCTGTGTAGAGACTATCCTCAGAAATGAGCCTGAAACGTCCTCCCCCGGCATTTGTGGAGCTCTGCTTCTCAAGGGTAATCATCCTACTCTGATCTTCAATGGTACCAAAAACACTCTGCTCGGTAGCTGATTGGATATTCTGGGTAAGCGAAGTTAAGAACACACCGCAAGCAAGTAGCACCGCAATTGGCACTACGAGGAACACCGTCTTTAACTTGTAAGACCTGAGTTTCTTTGCGCTTATCCTTGCTGTTTGAGAAATTCTCATGCGACCACCTTTCCTTTATTGAGCTTCAACTGCTTTGGGAAAGCTTTTGCAACCAACGGATCGTGGGTAATCACTACAACTGAAGTACCATCTTCTGTGATATCCTTCAGTAACTTGAGAACACTTGCAGCGTTTTCAGCATCAAGGTTCCCCGTTGGCTCATCTGCCAAGATCAGTTTAGGATTGTTGATGAGCGCACGCGCAACTGCAACACGCTGCATTTCTCCACCTGAGAGACCCGCGGGAGTGTGATCCATTCTATCCCGTAAACCCACCCTTTCCAGGAGCACCTCCGCCCTGGCAAAAGCAGCTTGGGTTCTTACACCTGCAAGCATGAGAGGGAGCGCAACATTTTCCCTGGCCGTGAAGTACGACTGCAGGTTAAAAAACTGGAAGACAAACCCAATGGTTTGGTTACGGAAAGCCGCAAGCTTCCTATCTGAGAGAGCATCAAGACGCTGCCCAACAACACTTACATGACCACTTGTGGGCGAATCTAACCCACCAAGAATTTGGAGGAGTGTTGATTTACCGGAACCACTTGGACCAACAATGGCGAGCGACTCACCATTAGCAACCGTGAAAGAGAGGGTATCGAGGGCAAGCGTCTCGTGCTTTCCCTTGGCGTAAACTTTTTTGAGCTCCACCGCTTCGATGAGTGGTGCGCTCTCACCTTTTGGGTGAGACATACAGCGATATTAGGTACTAGGTACCTTCATCTTAGTACCTCAGTATGAATTACCTGTGAAACTACTTGAATGCCCAGAACTTACTCCAACCATAGTTCCAGAAGAACACCACAGCTACAGCTATGAGCTTGGCCTGGAATGCGGTGAGCTGGAAGAGATCAACGTGGAAGAGGTGAATAATCAGCTCGGTAATCGCAAGTCCCCCCAGTGAGATGAGGGCGTACTTCACGTACCTAGATGTAGTGTGTTCAGTTTTAAAGACAAACCTCCCATTCATTGCAAAGCCAATGCTGAGCCCTAGGAGAAAACCAAGTGCCGTTGCTACATAGACGTTAACCCCAATAACCACCAGAATCTTGAAAAGAGCGAGGTCTGAAAGCGTACTCACCACCCCAACGCCTGCAAACTTTACAATAGACCTCTCAAATACCCACTGGAGACTGGCTGGTTTAGACATGGTCTGATAGTAGCATGCACCAGTTATGAGCTACAATGTACCCATATGCTGATGAAGGCACTGCCAGACCACCCGTTTTTCCGCGCTCCAACGCGTGTTTCTCGTGTCTACCCAGTTCTTGCCCTAGTGCTCATGCTCGTGGGAAGTGGTGCTCTCTACCGGTGGCAACTCACCCAAGTTAATGCTGACAGTGCTGTTCAGCAGCGAGATAGGACTATTGCCTCGCTCCAGCTTGAGGTAGATTCTCTCAAAGCCCAGCAGAGCCTCGATCAGACTGAGCTCAAGGAAAAACGTCAGGCACTTGAAAGTGCTACCACCAAACTTACTACTGTTGAGAGTGAGCTTTCAGCTAAGTTGAGCCAGCTTGCCGAGAAGGAAAAGACACTCGCTGAAGCTCAGGTAAAACTGAAACAGCAGGAGTCACAGCTTTCTAGCAACTCAACTGAACTTGAGAAGCTCCGTAACCGCCCTCCCCTCTTCAGCTTCCAGAACAAGTCGTCACAGACCAACCTCGAGAGCCAGCAGGCAGAGCTAAAAGAAGTAGTCACCAACGCCTACGATTACATCCAGGAGCTCTACGGCAAACCCTACCTCCTCAACCAAATCACCATTACCTTTGTAGACTCTTTCACCATCTCAGGAGCATCGGGAGAGATTAGCATTGAGAACGGGCCTAGCGGTATCAGTATCGACATCCACCTCAAGAGCTTCAGCAAGAGCAGCTTCCAAGATGTTAACACCATCATCCACGAGGTCATCCACGGCTTCCATGGTGTTGCAGTCCTGGAGGCATCAGCACTTGAAGAGGGTATCACCGTCGCTGCAACCGATGCGGTAATGGAGCGAATGATCGCTGACGGGAAGCTCCCTAAGTTCAGCAACCTCTACATCATTCTCAGCCAGGCACAGTACAACTCCTGGAATACCAGCATCGATATTCCCGATGCAGCAGAGGCATTCTACGGGAGTAGCGACATTTCAAAAATCTACCAGATCATTGGTAAGGCATGGTTTAACCTCTACCGGGAGGACCCAAACTTCTTCAAGAAGTTTAACGATGCCTACTACCCCAGTATCCAATCGGGCAACGTTGCGACAACCAGCTTCGTAAAGGGTAAGATTGAGAGTGTTATCTCTAACGTGCAGGGTAATCCTATAGCAACCTACCTCAGCCAGAACAGCGCCTTCAATCCCAAATGAGCACTGCACCCCAGCAAGCAGCTAACCCAAACGATAACCCAAAACGCTACTCGCGTTTCTGGTTTAGGTTCTTTGAGATTGTTCCTGGAGCATCCGTCTGGATCTGTCTCATCGCCCCCTTCATCCTCTCCTACTACACCCCTCTCTGGGTCACCATCTTCATCATCCTCTTTGATGTCTACTGGCTCCTTCGCTCCCTCGGCTATGGAAAGATCTTGCTCAAGGGTTACAAGCGGCTCAAGACTAACATTGAAACAGATTGGCTTGCCAAACTTAAAGCTCTTGAATCACTGAGCCAAGATGAGATGGATAAGCTTGGCATTTTTGACTGGCGCGATCTCTACCATGCCGTACTCATTCCAACCTACACAGAAGACCTTCCTACCCTCCAGAAAAATATCGATTCCCTCCTGGAGTGTGAGTACCCCAAGGATCGCGTTATTGTTGTCCTCGCAACAGAGGAGCGAGCTGGCGAATCATCACAGAAAATTGCTGCTGCTCTTCTTAAGAAGTATGAGGGAGCTTTCTTCAAGTTTATTGTCACCTCCCACCCAGATGGCATTATTGGCGAAGTAAAGGCAAAGGGAGCAAACGCTAGCTGGGCCGCCCGTCAACTCACCCGCTTCATTAAAGGCGAGCACATCCCCTACGACCACGTCATAGTATCCACTGCCGATGCAGACTCCAGGTACCACCAGCAGTACCTATCAAGCCTCTCCTACTACTACCTCACAACCCCTGATAGGGTGAGGGCATGTTTCCAACCGGTAGCAATGTACTTCAACAACATCTGGGAGGCACCGATGCTCTCGCGGGTGATGGCATTTGGAACAACCTTCTGGCAGCTCATTGAGTCAATCAGAGACTACCGCCTCATTACCTTTTCAACCCACTCAACCAGCCTGCAAACCTTGGTTGAAACAGACTACTGGTGCACCTCAATTGTTAACGAAGATTCGCGCCAGTTCTTCAGGGCCTACTTCCACTACCGCGGCCAGTTTAGGGTTATCCCCCTCTTCATGCCTATCTACATGGATGCCGTACACGTGCCAAGTAAGATTGATACCCTCAAAAACCTCTACTACCAGCAGCAGCGCTGGGCATACGGCGTAGAACACTTTCCTTACATTATTATGGAATCTTTCAGGCACCCTGAAATCTCAAGGGGCTCACGCTTCTTGCAGATTTTTAGGGCATTTTCTGGATCGTACTCCTGGGCAACCTCAGCGTTTTTCCTCACCGTTGTAGGCTGGCTTCCCTTGCTTATCAACCCAAAGTTCCAGGAACACGTTGCTGCCTCAAACTTCCCTCTGGTAACCCAGGTCCTCCTGAGCATGACTTGGGTAGGACTCCTCATTTCAAGTTTCATCACCTACAAACTCTTGAACACGGTGAGTCACAAGCACAAAGGTGCAGACTTCCTGACGATGATCCTCCAGTGGCTCTTGGTACCTATTGCCTCAATCCTCTTTGGCGCTCTCCCTGGAATTGATGCTCAAACGAGGCTCATGTTTGGGAAGTACCTAGGATTTAGGGTCACCCAGAAAGCAGATGTCTAGTCTCTAGTTATGGAAAATCACCCACACACCCACCAGAAGAACAGGCTCCATGCAACTTTCATGAGTCTCAAGCGCTGGTATGTGATCATTATCCTACTACTTGTTGGAAGCTACGGCACCGTGCAGGCCTGGCGTCAGAGCATGACCACCGATGAGGGCATCCACGTGGCATCAGCCTACCTAGCGCTGACACGTGGCGAGCATCGCTTCGACCCAGAGCACCCGTTCCTCTTCAAGTACCTCACAGCTCTTCCGCTCCTTGTCCTCAAACCAAACCTTCCCGTAAACGACCAGAAGCTCTGGGAGGCTTCACGCCCAAGTTACTACGATAGCTGGCAGGAAGCCCGTCAGTGGTCTGACGCCTGGGTTTACGACAGTGGTAACAATGCCCAGCTACTCATCTTTCTCGCCAGAATACCTGGGGTACTTGCCCTTGTGGCACTCTGCTGGCTGAGCTGGTTTACCGCCAGGCACTGGTTTGGCGAGAGCATCGCCCACTGGGCGCTCTTCTTTACCGCCACCAACCCCACACTCCTTGGTCACGGGCCTCTTACCAACACCGATATTCCCCTCGCCCTCACCGTACTCTTCGTCCTCTGGAGACTCTGGCTCTACTTTGAAAAACAGAGCTGGAAAAATGTTGTATGGGTTGGTATCTCGTTAGGCATAGCTCTTACAACAAAGTTTTCAGCCATTGCAATACTCCCCATCGCCCTCCTCTGGTTGGTCTACACCTCAGCCCAGAAGAAACACGGAGTTCTTGCTACTATGTCGCATGGGATTGCTTCGCTTGCCATTACCCTCCTCATCATCTGGACTGTCTACTTCTTTAGGTCGCCAATCTACCTGGACGGAACTACAAACGTAGCGGTAACCACGGCTAGCGACATCCTCTCAAAGTGGGGAACCAGCATTGATGTGCTCACAAAGCAGGTTCAGTACATTCTCCCGAGTGCCTACCTTAAAGGAATGCTCCTGACAGTTGGCGGAAGCATCTTTGGTAGGAGCGTTTACTTTGTCGGCAACACCTACGGAAGTGGCGTATGGTTCTACTTCCCAACCATGTTCATACTGAAGTCTCAGCTCATAGTGATCTTGATGTGCCTTACAGGAATTGGGCTCTCCGCCAAACGAATTATCAGGCCATGGACGTGGAAACCTGAGAGCGTTCTCCTCGTTATTGCTGCGGTGGTTCTCACCTACCTCTCACTCAGCAGCAAGTTGAACCTTGGCATCAGGCACATTAGCCCACTCCTCCCGATACTCAGTGTCTACCTAGCATGTACCGCTGTGTACATGAAACATATTCTACGACGTACTGGTTTTGTCCTGGGTATTACCCTTGGTTGTCTCCTACCTATTATTTCGCAAGGTGGTGACCTCATTGGTTTCAGCAATAGCATTGTCTACCCAAAGGATCAGACGTACCGCTACTTCAACGACAGCAACCTTGATTGGGGACAACAGAGTGAGCGAATTACCAAGGTGGTAACAGAAAAGTTTGATGGAAAGAGGCTCTACATTAACTACAAGTGGAACCCTTACGCAATTGGCTACTACGGTACTGAGAACAACCAGTTCAACCCCGAAAACCCACCAAAGGGTTCACTGGTTGCGGTTATCGCCACGCAACTCTCGGCAAAAGACTACGTCTACTTCCAAGATAAAACTCCCGACTACATCCTGGATAAGAATACCTACTTCTACCTCATACCTTCTGAATAATGGCCAGAACCTACCGCGACATATGCAAGAAGGTGTGCGAAATTCCTGCTGGAAAAGTTGCTACCTATGGCGAAGTAGCGCGTGCCTGCGGAACACCCAAGGGCGCCCAAATGGTGGGTTGGGCACTCGCTAGACTTGGAATCAACGACGACGTCCCTTGGCAACGCGTAGTAGCTAAGGGAGGGAGATTGAGCATCACCAACATCCACATCTCCCCAAAAGACCAGGCTATCTGGCTGGAACGAGAAGGAGTTACCTGCGAAGAGCGTGACGGCGGACTATGGGTGGTAAACCCGAGTTGGCACACTTTCTCTCAATCTGTAGACCTGGTATAGTACCTTCTGAGCAGCAACCTGCGGGTATAGTTCAGTGGTAGAATGGGTCCTTCCCAAGGATCAGATACGGGTTCGATTCCCGTTACCCGCTCCAAAATGTTACAAGTTGTTCGTGGCATATTCTTCACTCGCTCACATGCCGGAAAGCAAGCTTTCCGTCGCGCATAACGCAGAGAGCAAGTCGCCACGTATCGCTACGCGATAACGGCAAGTCGCCACGTATCGCTTCGCGATACAGTGACCCACTCGCTCACATGCCGGAAAGCAAGCTTTCCGTCGCGTTCACTCGTGTGCCACTGTAGCTCAGTTGGTAGAGCAGTACTTTCGTAAAGTAAAGGTCGGCGGTCCGATTCCGCCCAGTGGCTCCATACAAAAGAGAAGACCCAGTGTCTTCTCTTTTGTATGGACAAGCTTGGTGGAAACCGGCCATAGTCATGCTTCTGCATGACTATCTGGAGTGTCAAAATCAGATGCAATCTGACTTGACACGAACTATGTGGCTCCAACTAAAAAACCACCGTTTCTGGTGGTTTTTTAGTATCAACTGCAAGCTTTGCTGCAGCAGGGTTCTGTCAAAACCTGGCTTAGCCAGGCTTGACAGGTTCCTACCAGCGCTTCTCTTTACCCGAAGTCTTTTTACTACTTCCCTTAGCTTCCTTTTCTGACTTCTCCTTAGCGGCTGCTGCGGCAGCAAGGGCTGCTTCGCCAGCGGATCCGCCAAACCAGTAGAAGTAGCCAAGGGTTGCGAGAGCAGCAATACCAGCTAGAACTCCAAGGATAATCCAAGGTGTCCAGTTCTTGCTAGCCTCAGTAGTACTACTCTTCACCTCACCACTGGCCTCAGGCGCCTTGGTAGGCTGTGCCGTTGGAACTGGGGTTGGAGAAGGTTGTACACGGGTTGTGGTCTTCTTTACCACCTTTGCTGGTGTCTCTGCTGTTGTGATGGTTACTGCTGGTGTTGGAGCAGTTACCACAATTGGGTCAGCCGTCTTGAAGTTGTACTCAGTGTAAACGCTGCTATTCCCGTACATATCAACTGCTGCAATGGCAAGAACGTAGTTTTTGCTGGCAGTAAGGTTGATGACAGTAAGTTCAGGAGCACAGGTTACTGATCCTGTAGCACAGAGCTTCATTGGGGTACTGAAGGTTCCATCAGCTGCACGGTACTTAACCATGTAGTTTACGGCACCTGGAACAACATTCCAGGTAAACTTCGCCTGCTCCTGAAGAATCTGAGCGGCGGCGATTGTAATTCCACCTACAGGAACAAAGCTAATCTTGTTCTCAACCATGGCCAGTGGACTCTGGTTGCCTGCAAGGTCTTCAAGACGCATGTAGACGTTACCATAGAGGTTATCGCCTAGATCGAGCATTGAGAAAGACCCATCTCCATTCACAACCTTTGGGAGGCCAATTGGCATGGTTGCCGCAGCATCCTTGAAGAATGAAATGGTGGTTGCAGCCTCGGCAGCTCCTGCAATTCCTACGAGGGAGTCATTGGTTCCAGGTGTGTTTGAACTCACCACAACCTTAGTTGTATCGACGGCAAGTGGGGCGATAGCATCATGGGTAACCATTGCCATTACTGGCGTACTCACTGCACCAGTTGCATCTACTGAAATGAATTCGACATGGTTTACGCTGTTTGGAACAAGCGCAACACCTACGCTGAATGTGTCAGCAGCTACTGTCACCGTCTGGTAGTACTCGCCATTGAGGAGAACATCTACCTGACTGTTGCCAACAGAAGTTCCAGTGAAGTTTGCCACTGGGAGGTTTGTAACGGCATCGTATGGATCAACAACTGGGAGCGTTACTGCTGAAGCATCTGCGAGGACAACGTAGTTGTACTCACTCATCCCGGCATTTACCGCAACATTTGCCCAGTCTGAACGGTTACCAGCTGCATCTACCTCGGCAACTGCGATTTGGTACCTGCCAGCAGAAAGTGTCAGGGTACCACTGTAAGCTGCGGCAGCAACCGGGAATACCTGGGTGGTATCGCCAGGAACTGGTCCCATCTTGCTGACTTTAGCAATCACACTGGTTGCGAGAGCATCAGTGTCGCCAGAAAGTGTAGGGAGAGTAGGAAGGGTAACCGAATTGAAAGGACTGAATACATTGTTGGTGGGTGCTGCCAGCTCAACATTTGCTGCACCTGGTGTACCAAACTGCTCTACTGCAGCAACAAAACCTGCACCAACTGTTTTGGATGTCCTCCAGCTGAGGGGGTCTGTTCCTGGTAGAGTTGGGTTAATCCTCTCCATGCTTGCAACGGTACCAGTTGAGGTACCCTCAAATGGGATAGGGTCCCCTATTCCTGCTGGCTTAATAGCATCAACTTCAGCAAGCGTACTATCTAGGAGACGGTAGTTTGTTGGGACGTTTGGTAGGTTGAAATCTACTGCAGGCTCAAACTTGTTTGTAATAGCAGCTGCATTGATGGTGGTGCCAGCTGGGTTGTTGTAAACGAGGAGGAACTGGTGGTTGGGAAGATTTGAGACAGTGGCGCCCAGGGTAATGGTGCCCAAGACTGCGTTGGTCTCATCACTAATCTCAACTGTGTAAGGGGTAGCCGAAAAATCAATGGTGGCGCCTGAGTTGTTGTAGAGCTCTAGCCACTCGTCGGAAGCGTTGCCCGTAGAGCCGGCCCAGTTTACCTCATTGATCACGAGGTCACCTGCTGCAGCATGGACAGCCATCGTAGGGAGTGCAACACCAAACACCTGTAAGGCAATGGTGGTACTTACTACGTACGACAGCAACTTCCGCAAGCGTGTGCGTGCGGTGTGCATATCTTCATTATTACTGGTAAGTTGCTTCCCTCTCTTGATCTTGCCAGTTGACTCCCCATGGACTGTGCTTGGCAGGCTACCCATAGGTCCGTTCGTCTTCGTGATTACCACGGTACGCATGCCAAATACACTTGTCAAATGGTATCAACATAACCTGATATTTTGTATGATATTTTCATAATTCTTCATATATTTCTGCATAATCACCAACCGGAGCGATACCTGCTAGAATGCATACATGCACGCCCCAGAAACACTCACGCAACCCCAAACTACACCTGAAGAAGAGACGTTTGATCGCGCACTCAGACCTGAGAGGCTAACTGACTACGTCGGTCAGGATCAAATTAAGGAGAGCTTGAGCATCGCCATGCAGGCAGCGCAGCAGCGCAACCAAACCGTAGATCACATCCTCCTCTACGGTCCTCCAGGGCTTGGCAAAACTTCCCTCGCCCACATTGTCGCTCGTGAGATGGGAACAGAGGTACGTATCGCTTCAGGGCCCGCTCTCACCAAAGCTGGTGACCTCGCCGCTATTCTTACTAACCTCCATGAAGGAGATATCCTCTTCATTGACGAAATCCACAGGCTACAGCGAAGTGTCGAGGAAACGCTCTACCCTGCCATGGAAGACCGCGCTCTCGATATCATCATTGGGAAAGGCCCTAGTGCCCGCACGGTAAGGTTAAACCTCCCTGCTTTTACCCTCGTTGGCGCCACTACTCGGGCTGGTTCTCTCTCACACCCGCTACGGGAGCGTTTTGGCCTCATCCACAGACTCGAGTACTACAGTGAAGATGAGCTCTCTAGTGTTCTTGCCCGCAGCTCGCAGCTTCTCTCGCTCACCACCTCTGACGAAGCACTCACCCACATTGCGGGAAGGTCACGTAAGACACCTCGTGTTGCCAACAGGCTCCTCAGGCGCGTGAGAGATTTCGCCGCGGTATACAACCACCCTGAGGTTACCGAGGCTGTTGCCGAGGCAGCTCTCAACCAGCTTGGGATAGATTCACTCGGCCTCGATATCATTGATAGGAGTATTCTCACCACCATCGCCGATCAATTCTCTGGGGGACCTGTAGGTCTTGAAACTCTCGCCGCAGCAACGGGTGAAGAGGCTGAAACTCTCGAGGATGTTATTGAGCCCTTCCTCCTGAGACTTGGTTTCTTGGAGCGAACCCCACGGGGCAGAACCATTACCCAGCTTGCACGGGACCACCTCGCTCGTACCTAGTAGCAGCTCACTTCTTTAGCTAGAATACACCCATGAATGGCACGCTTCTCCTGAGCTACCTTGGCGGCGTTATCCTCATGGGCCTCTTCGCCCTCTTGGTTATCTTTAACTTTGTCAGGTACCGATTTAAAGGTGATCTCACCTTCTTTTTCATAGCAATCTTTTCGGCAGCCTTCATCATCATCAGCATGAGCGCAGTCCTCCTCACAAAGTCTGGCGTATCAGCAGAAGAAACACCCATAGAGCAGCCCTTCAACTAGATATATGCTCGAAATACAGAACTCATTCCCTGGTAAAGAGAAGGACGAAGCTGTTTTCGTCTTCGCAAGGCCATACGGTGTTGCTTTCATTCCTATTGCCGCAATCTTCTTCACCATCTTCGTCTTTGCGGTGCTGGCGCAGCTTGCCCTCAGCCTCAACTGGGTTGCCAATGTTGATACTTCAGTTGCAAACGCAGTTATTCTCTTCATTGGTATTTTTGAGCTTTTTGGTCTCGTAGTCTTCCTAACCTCCATCCTCGATTTCTACTACGACATCATCATAGTTACCGACAGAAGAATTGTTGACATCGACCAAGAGCAGCTCTTCTTCAGGTCTATCTCCGAGCTCAACCTCAACGACGTAGAAGATGTAAACTCATCGGTGAGCGGGTTCTTCCCCACCCTTTTCGGCTACGGCACCGTTACCGTTCAGACTGCTGGAGCAAAGAGTAACTTTGTTGCCCAAAACTTCAGGCACCCACGCGAGATTGCCTCTATCATCACCGATCTTTCAGACCAGGCGAAACGGAGCGTACCTGCAAACAAGAGAAGTCCTGAAACTGCGATTATTGGGATGATTGAAGACAAACCAATCAGGACGTTTGCTGAGCTTGCTGCCCTCGGCGCCCTCCTTACCGATGACCCCCGACGGATTGGAAAAGAGTCTTAAACTATCCTGAAGCCACTTCTTTGAAATTGAAAGAATACGTTACTTCAGGTATAGTTGGGCGGTATGATTAACCCCCAACCTGTCTACGGTAGTAGATCGCCCTACGGTTCAAAGACATCTCCTACCCCTGGTCAGCCACAACCCCCTCTTCCACAACAGCAGCAACCAGAAAAGCCTAAACGAAAAGGTGTCTGGAAGCGTTTCGTACTCCTCGTTATTGTTGGCCTCGTTGTTGGAGGAGCTTCTTTTGCGTACGCCGCCTACCTTTCACTCAAGAAGAGTATCCTCGTTGAGGCAGAGGGTAGCCAAAAGGCAGCTATCCTTGAATACGATCCAAGTGATAGTAAAGCCAAGCTCGATGCCTCCCAGTTCAAGGCGCTAGGCGATGGAAGATTCAACATGGTCCTCGTTGGCGTAGATAAGGCTGCAGGCCTCACCGATAGCATCCAGGTGCTTGCCTTTGACACCATCAACAAAGAGGCAAGCATCACTTCGCTCCCCCGCGACCTCTACGTTACGGTACCAAAGCACGGCAGAACTAAGATTAACGCTGCTTACAAGTTTGGTGAGAGCGATAAAGCCGGAAATGGGGCGAAGGTACTCAAAGAAGTTGTTGGGCAGGTGCTCGGCACCACCGTTACCAACTTCGCCCTCATCGATTTCAGCGGGCTCAAGAGCCTCGTTGATACACTTGGTGGCATTGAGGTAAACGTTCCTGATGCTATCTACGACCCCCTCTTCCCTGCCGAAACTGGGATTGGCTACGCACCTTTCAGTATTAAGGCGGGTGTCCAGCAGCTAGACGGGAAAACAGCTCTGAGGTACGCAAGGTCTCGCAAAACCACCAGTGACTTTGATAGGTCAATGCGCCAGCAGCTCGTCATGGATGCCATCCGTAAGAAAGCAACATCGGCAGGAGTTGTCACCAATCCGGTAAAACTCTCAGGCATCCTCAAGAGCATCGAGAAGAGCTTCAAGACAGACCTCACCGAAAGTCAGATCAAGGTACTGTTTGGTCTCTACAATGCCGTCCCAAGTGGCAAAACCGCAGGCTATGTCTTGGACACCAGTTCAGAGCTGAAGCTCCTCACCTCGGTTACCGATCCAGTTGCGGGCTACATTAGCTACCCAATTCTCGGATTTGATAAGAACCTCAACATTCAGAGATGGTTTAGGAAGAACAACCCAGATCCACTCCTCAAGCGAGAGTCCCCAAAGGTACTGGTCATAAACGGCGGCAAAGCAACTGAGAAACAGATGACTGAATTTGTCGATACCCTCAATGACTTTGGCTACAACGCCACACTCAGTAAGGAGAGCTACAAATCTTCCACGAAGCTGACTAGCTCAAAGCTATTTGAGGTGCACTCTGGCGACAAACCTTTCACCAAAAACTACCTGAGCAGCTTCCTCGCTATCACCTCTGAAAGGGGAACAGTGGTATCAGGATCTGGTGAAGACTTCCAGATTGTCTACATCCCTTCCACTGCCGCTGCAAGCATTCCCACGGCTAGTCCAAAGGCAAAGGTAAGTGCTACCCCAAAGCCCAGCCCTTCAGCAACCCCATCACCATCTCCTTCTCCAACTGAATCCCCTGCTCCATAACCCATGGCAAAACTCCCACGATTCTTAGTAACTCCCGTTTGGAAAAAGCTGAGTAGAAGCTACGCAACGCTTAAGTCTCCTCAGATAAGGAGGTTTTTTGGCCTCCCTATCGTGAAACGCTCACTTAAGATTTCGCTCCTCACCCTCGCAACCTACCTCCTCCTGGTAGTTTTTGGGGCAATTGGAACGTACCACTTCAAGAGCAGCAACTTCTTTACCCACTTCACCGAGAGCATCTTCCCGTACCCAGCAGCCATGGTCAGGGGCGAGAGCATCCCTCTCAGTCGCTTCAGGATGGAGGTTTCTGCTCGCAAACACTACGCCGAGGTACAGAAAATTGCCTACACCGACACTGAAATTGACCAGTTCGTCATCAACCAGCTAGTAAGCAGGAAGATTTTCGCCCAGGTACTCAAGGAAAACAAGCTCATGGTCTCAGAAGAAGAGCTAGACCAGCGCATGAAAGATATCACCAGCCAAGCTGGGGGCGAAGACAAGCTGAAACTCTTCCTGAAAGAGCAGTACGGCGATGGGGTTGATCTTGCCACCTTCAGAATCTGGATGCACGAGGCAGCAGTTGAGAGTGCCATTCAGCAGCAGCTCCTCGTCCACGCTGAGCTCAAGCACATTCTCGTAGCTGCCCCCGCCGGATCTGCAGCTGACGTAGTTGAAAAAGCTCGTCTCAAGGCTGTTGAAATTCGCACCTCAATTACCGATTCTGCAACTTTTTCAGATGTTGCAAAAGCGAGATCAGAAGATGTTGCCTCCAGAGACAAGGGTGGCGATTTTGGCACCACCAACAGGGGGGACGAGCAACCAATTCTTTCTGAAGCTTTTGAGAAAGCTGCATTTACCACTCCGGTTGGACAGATCTCAGAGCCAGTACTTACCTCGTTTGGTTGGCACATTGTTCTCGTTGTAAAGCGAGAAGGCAGCATAGACCTAGGTAAGAAGACCTTTCTCAATGAGGAGCTTAAACGCGGTAGGATTAGCCGTTTCGTAGGAGACAAGGCGTAATCGCCCAACACCTAGACTACTCAGGAGAAATCGGCTACTATATACCAGATGTGCGGGGGTGTAGCTCAGTTGGTTAGAGCGCCACACTGTCACTGTGGAGGTCGCGGGTTCGAGACCCGTCACTCCCGCCAGAAGAAAGAAGTTCTACCGTAGGTAGGGCTTTTTTCTTTTGTGCGAGAAAACGGGGCGAGAGTACCACTACCCCGTAGGGAGTTCGAAACTCTAACCTCTGGGAGAGGTTAGAGTGAGAAGTACAAACGAGACCCGTCACTCCCGCCAGAAGAAAGAAGTTCTACCGTAGGTAGGGCTTTTTTCTTTTGTGCGAGGGAGATCATAGCCTCTTGCAAAATTTTGTGTAACAGCGTTAACCTTGATTAGTGGGGCAGAATTTGCTACCATTACACCTTCCGCGAACAGAGGCTCCCGAAACACACGTTGCACCTGACAGACTACCTGGAGAAGCTACCTTCTACAGTAATAATCGCACGTTTGATCGTGATACACCCATATGCCAGTTCGACACATCGGTATCATTATTGGTGGTGCTGAGTCCCAGACAGCAGTCAACGAAGACCACGCCAAGCACATCGCTGACGCGCTTTCTGGTAAGTACCAGGTAAAGATCTACGACCTCCACAAAGCTAAAGATATTGCCGCCCTCCTGAAAGATAGGAAAGACGGTAACCTTGATATTGTCTTCAACAACGCCGCTGGCAAACTTGGGGGCGATGGTACCGTAGAAGGCTACCTTGAGCTCATGAGAATCCCATTTGTTGGCTCAGACACCCTCGCTACAGCAGTGGCCTTCGACAAGATCACCACAAAAGCTGTAGTGAAAGACAGGGGAGTTAAAGTGGTGCGTGGTATCTCAGTCCACCAGAGCCGCTTCCTAGACGAGCCAGAGTACATCATCGAAAAGATTGAGAAGCGCGTTGGCTACCCCATGATCATTAAGGCTTCACAGGGCTCAGACTCCATTGGAGTATCTCTCGTAAAGACACCAGAGGAGCTCATCCCTGCCCTTCGCCTCGCCTTCAAAGAAGATGACACCCTCGTAATTGAAGACTTTGTACGTAGGAAGGCAGAGGTAACCTGTATGGTTATCGGCAACAACGATGACGCTCACGCCCTCCCAGTAGTAGAACGTGTCTACGAAACTGAAATCCTCTACACCAATGCCAAGCGCACCTACAGATTCCCAAAGCTCGATGAAAAGATGCTCGAAAAGATTAGGCGCTACTCCCTCAAGGCCCATCGTGCCGTTGGTTGCAGCGACTACTCAAGGAGCGACTTCCTGATCACCCGTTCTGGAACTCTCTACTTCCTTGAGCTCAACGCCCACGCAGGCCTCGGAGACTCAGGCCCCACTGCTTTCGTTACCAAGAACACCAACAACTGGTCATACGAGGAAATGGTTGAGCAGATTCTCCAAGTTGCCATCAAGCGTCACGGTCTCTAGTCATGCCAACTGTTGCCGTCTACTTTGACCAACCTGGTGAGATGGATTACCCATTCACCGACCCTCTCTACCTTGATTCTTACCGCAGGTTTACAGAAGAAGCCTCACTTTCCGGAATCCGTGTTGTGATAGTGAGGGGCGAAACATCGCACCAGCATGGCACCACCTTCTCTCACTCTTGGGAGTTTGTTGATGGCAAGCTTACTGCCTGTAATCAACCCATTACCTCAGACCTCATCTACAACAAGTGTGTGGGCCCACTTCCTGCTAGCTTCCCACCAGAACTCACGGTAAACCACCCCGAGCTCGACCACATCTGCCACGACAAGCTCACCACCTACACCTACTTCAGCGAGTTCATGGCCAAGAGCCTCCCTGTTACTCGTGAAAATTGGCGGGAGGTAATCCACCAGATTCGCACAGAAATGGTTACCCTAAAGCCAGTTGAGGGAGAATCAGGTGTCGGCATCGTGTTTGCCGAGAAGGCTACCTTCAATGGAGATACCTTCAATTTTAACCAACCCTACCTCGCCCAGGAGTTCATCGATACCAGCAAGGGCATCCCTGGCATTACAGCTGGGAGACACGATTTGCGCGTGGTAGTTTTCAATGGAGAGCCAAAGCTCGCCTACATCAGAATCCCTGTTGAGGGGAGTTTGCTAGCCAATGTAGCCCAAGGTGCCACCACCCAAACCGTTGCTATCGAAAAGGTACCTGAGAGTGTCCACCAAATGGTTGCCAGCGTTGACGCGAAACTTGCAAAGTTCTCGCCACGCATCTACTCCATTGATTTCCTCATTTCCGGCGACACACCTTTTATTGTTGAGCTCAACTCAAGGCCTGGTTTCCCAAACCCAAAGCGCCAGGGTGTAGCTTTCAGCGACACGTTCTTTGAGAGTCTCATTGCTATCCTCGCTTCTCACCTCGCCAACATCTCTAGTAACGTTGCCTAGCTATGGAGCAGATTGCCATTGTTTTTGAGGGTCATGACCAAAACCTTGCCGAAGGGTTTCCCTTCAACTCTGCTGAGTACTTTCCTTCCTACCAGAGGTTCATTGCAACTGGTGCATCACAGGGTCTCGAGATCAGGATTACCTACCACACCCTCTACCAGGGGAAGAGCACCTTCAGTGGCTCATTCATCCTCACCCCACAGGGCAAGGTTTGGGATCCAAACCCCTTCACCCCTAAGCTCATCCACTGCAAGACAGGCCTCATGTTTGGTCTGCTCGATGGGAGCGAAACCACCATCAACCGCAAGGAGATCTTCACCCTCGCCTCAAGCAAGCGCCTCACCTACGAGAGGTTCAACCAGTACATGCTGAAGACCATAGTTCTCCAGCCGGAAAACTGGGAGAGTCAGCTGGACGAGATTCCAGGAGACTGGGTGGTCTGCAAGCCTGAAACCGGACACGGAGGTTTTGGTATCTACGTGGGATCAAAAGCAGATTTCAAACTCCCCGAAGATGCCACCTCTGAAACCTACCTCCTCCAAGAGTTCCTGGATACCTCAGAGGGCATCCCTGGCGTTACCAAGGGCGTGCACGACCTCAGGATCATCCTCAGTGGCTACGAGCCACTCTCGTACGCCAGAATCCCAAAGCCAGGAAGTCTGCTCGCCAACCTCCACCAGGGAGGCGAAGCACGTGCTCTCCAGACCTCAGAGATTCCAGAAGCCGCTCTCAACATTGCCAAGAAACTTGAGAAAGAGCTGAGCCCAGACTTCCCCCACTTCTACTGCGCAGACTTCCTCTTCAGCCCAGAAGGAAAGCCTTTCTTGTGCGAATTCAACAGCCAGCCAGGGTTTGCCTACGATGGTGGTGAAGGACCAGAGTTTGTCGCCAAGTACCACCAAACCCTCCTCAACGTCTTCAAGGACACCCTCGCTCTCAAAGCATAGAAAGACTATACTAGGGGCATGCGACCCATGCTCTCAGTTGAGAAACTCAGCAAGGATTTCGGTTCATTTAGCGCCGCCAAAGACGTCACCTTTTCAGTGGCAAAAGGTGAGATTTTTGCGCTCATCGGCCCAAATGGCGCCGGGAAATCTACCTGTTTGAGAATGCTGGCAACCCTCCTCAAACCAAGCAGCGGCAACGCTACCATCAATGGCCTCAAGCTCACCATGGAGGCAGAAGAGATTCGAAGGAACATCGCCTACCTTCCAGAAGAAGCGGGTGCCTACAAGAACATGAAAGGGAGCGCCTACCTTCACTTCATGGCTAACCTCTTCACCTCCAACCCTCAAGATGCTGCTGAGATGTACTCACGTGGCGTAGAGCTCTCTGGTTTAGGCGAAAGGCTCAACGATAAGGTTGCCACCTACTCAAAGGGCATGACCCGCAAGCTCCTCCTGGCTCGCACCGTGATGAGCAACCCGGTACTCGCCATTTTGGACGAACCCACCAGCGGTCTCGATATCACCAACGCCATGAGTATCAGGAAGACCATCCGTCAGCTTGCTGACGAAGGCATGACAGTCCTCCTCTCAAGTCACAACATGCTCGAGATTGCTTTCCTCTCTGACAGGGTTGGCCTCATTGCCAAAGGGCAGCTCCACGACGTTGGAACACCTGATGAGCTCCTCAAACGTTACAAGGCCAGAAACCTGGAAGAAGTCTTCCTCGCCGCAACTAAGGACTACCGATGAGACAGTTTTACATCCTCCTCATTAAAGAGATTAAGGAGCTGGTAACCTGGCAGATCATCCTGCCGCTCCTGGTCACCGCAGCTCTCTTCTTTGGCTTAGGTGGCTTAATTGGGAACGAACAAGAGAAGGCTAAAACTCCACAGGTAGTGCTGGTTATCGATAGAGATAGCAGCCCAAGTGCAACCCTGGTGGTAGACACTCTCAAGTCAAGCAACTTCGCCCCCATCCTCCTCCCCGCTTCCACTACAGAAGCTGATCTCATCTCTCGAGCAGAAACAGAAAAGGCAGCCGTTGCCGTAACCATTCCAGAAGGGTTTGGTGAGGGTATCAACCAGGCAAAGCCACAGCAGCTCACCACCTACAGCTTCATTAGGAACTTCTCTCTCGTTTCAAACCAGAGCCCACTCATCCTCCAGAATGCCCTGAGCGTCATCAATACCACCTTCAGCAGGCAGCTCATCAGCCTCAACAGCACCTTACCAGCCATCAGTGCCCTCAACCCCGTCACTTCAAACGAGCGGGTGGTAGTAGGGAACAGCGTAGCTAACACCAGCATGTCGGCGGTACTTGGGTACGTGAACGCCCAAACCACCTTCATTCCTCTCATCCTCTTCTTCGTCATAGTCTTTGCAGCGCAAATGATCGCCACAGCTGTAGCGAGCGAGAAAGAGAACAAAACCATCGAGACCCTCCTCACTATGCCCATCAAACGCAGCCACGTGGTGACGGCCAAGATGTTGGCAGCAGGGATTGTGGCAATGATAGCCTCCATTGTCTACCTGGTAGGTTTCCAGAGCTACATGCAGGGAATTACCGGTGGGGCATCCACCAGTAACCTGCAACCTGAGATTGCTCAGGCACTCGGTCTCACCTTTAGCACCCTAGACTACCTCACCCTAGGCATTTCGCTCTTCATGGGAATCTTGGTTTCACTCGCCATGGCGATGATTCTCGGAAGCTTCGCTGAAGACATAAAGAGTGTCCAAGGACTGATTACACCACTCATGGTGCTCGTGATTATCCCCTACATCCTCGTGTTCCTTGTAGACATCACCACCCTCAGCCCAGCTCTCCAAACTGCTGTGAAAGCCATCCCCTTCACCCACTCGTTCACCGCAGCGCCAAACCTGCTCCTGAGGCAAGAAAACCAGGTGTACTGGGGCATCTTCTACCAGCTCATTTGCTTCATTTTCTTCGTGACGATAGCGGCAAAAATCTTCACAACTGATAGAATAATTACGTTAAAGATTAACTTCTCTAAAGCAAAGAAGCCAAACGCCTAAGGAGGGCCCGTGCCAGAACTATCTAAGTACCACACTAAGTTCATTTCCACCCTGGGACCTGCCAGCATGAACTACGAGGTTATGAAGGGTCTCGCCCAGGCGGGAGCAAACATTTTCAGGTCAAACTTTGTCCACATGCAGTACGACAAGTACCATGAGGTTCAGGGTTGGCTCAAGCAGATCAACAGCGAGCTTGGCACCAACGTTCAGATGCAGGCAGACATCCAGGGACCAAGCATCCGGATGGGAGCTCTCAGTGAGAATGGCTACTTCCTCCAGGAAGGCCAGGAGTACGTTTTCATTACGGGACGAGCTGACCGCGACGGCATGGCTGAGCGTGAACTGCCAATCAACGACGAGACCATCCACCAGTTCATTGAGGCTGGCCAACACATCACCTTCATGAACGGCTCACTTGAAGGTATGGTCATTGGCAAGGAAGACACCAGGATTAGGGTGAGAATGATTAACAGCGGCACCCTTAGGTCTCACAAGAGCATCAACCTCCCAGAAACCGAGCTCACCTCATGTCTCACCGAGAAAGACAAGAAAGACCTCACCTTCCTCATGGAAGCTGGTGTGGATTGGGTTGCCATTTCATTCGTCTCCAAGGCTGCTCAAATTGATGAGGTTCGCAAGATTATCGGCGATAAGCCAACTAAAGTGATGAGCAAAATTGAGCGCAGGAGCGCCGTTGCCAACCTCGAGGACATCATCAAGGCTTCAGATGCCGTGATGGTAGCTCGGGGAGACCTCGGGATTGAGCTTCCTATGGAAGAGGTGCCAATCATCCAGAACGAAATCATTGATGCCTCCCACCGCCTGGAGAAACCTGTAGTGGTTGCCACTCAGATGATGCTCTCAATGACCCAGTCTCTTAGGCCAACCCGTGCAGAGGTATCAGATGTTGCCAATGCCGTATTCTCACGAGCAGATGCCGTAATGATGTCAGAAGAAACCGCCGAGGGAATTGACCCTGTCAATGCACTCACCACCATGGTAAAGGTTGCCCGCCGCGCTGAAGAACACCTCTACCACGAGCCAAACTTCTTCGACACCCTCTAGGCCACTTATATGGGTAAGCAGTACAGCGAAAAAGTCCTCGAGATAGCTGACCCAATAGTTTTTAACCTTCTACTAAAAACCCACATAAAAAGTGCAGCTTGGGGAGTTTTTTTTACAATATTTGGGATTTACCTCTCTCTAGATGTATCTGAAGATGGAAGTCAGACAATCTACTATGGCCTCGTATTATTTGGAATAGTTAAAGCAATAAAGAATATTTATCTTGCCGCAACTTTTGACGCAACACCAATATATAGGCTTATAGAAGAATCGCTACGAGGTAGCAGTGAGGCACAGACGAACCTGCACACAGATGACTATACGACTCTTGAATGCACGCCAGATTCATCAAACGAAGAAATTAAAAAGTCCTTTCGAAAACTTGCGCACAAATATCACCCTGATAAACCCTCAAATTCAAACAACCCAAAACATTTCATCAAAATCTCTCAGGCATATGAAAGAATAAAAAGAGAAAGAAAAATGGAGTAGAGTAGTAGTAAGTTGTTTATTCAACTATAAAAAACTAACTCTCCATAATCCGCAGCTGTTAGGCGAGGACGTGGAGAGTTAGTTGTATTGTTCGGCGCTACTTCCCGTACCCGCTCATCCCAGCGTAGTGTCCCATACCCAGCTGCTCTTCAATTCTCAGTAGCTGGTTGTACTTAGCAACGCGGTCAGTACGTGAGAGTGAGCCTGTCTTAATCTGACCAGCATTCATCCCCACCACGAAGTCTGCAATGGTAACATCTTCAGTC
This sequence comes from uncultured Candidatus Saccharibacteria bacterium, assembly GCA_964593885.1. Classification (GTDB taxonomy): domain Bacteria; phylum Patescibacteriota; class UBA1384; order CAILIB01; family CAILIB01; genus CAZQKK01. The sequence goes on from CAZQKK010000001.1 coordinate 105,461, forward strand.
TCACCTGAACGGTGCGAAACAATGGCCGTCATTCCAGCAGCTTGTGCCATGTGGATGGCATCAACCGTTTCGGAAACGGTACCAATCTGGTTGAGCTTGATCAGGATTGAGTTGGCAGCTTTCTCATCAATACCACGCTTGAGCCTATCTACGTTAGTAACGAAGAGATCATCTCCAACTAGCTGCACCTTGCCACCAATACGCTCGGTGAGCATCTTCCAACCATCCCAGTCATCCTCTGAGAGTCCATCTTCAATGGAGAGTATCGGGTACTTCTCAACCCAAGCAGCGTACATATCAACCATTTCCTCGCGCGTAGCCTTACGGTTCTCTGAGGCAAGGTTGTACATCCCATCTTCATAGAACTCGGTGGCAGCCGCATCCATGGCGATACTCACCTGCTCACCAGGAATGTAGCCAGCCTTGCTGATAGCTTCTACGAGAAGAGTGAGAGCACCCTCATTTGTTGAGAGGGATGGAGCGAAACCACCCTCATCACCAACTGTTGTGGCAAAACCTTGAGCTTTGAGGAGTTTCTTGAGTGAGTGGAAAACCTCAGTACCAGCCCTGAGTGCCTCTGCAAAACTTGAGAACCCGTGGGGTACTACCATGAACTCTTGGAAGTCTACAGACTTATCGGCGTGCTTGCCGCCATTGAGCACATTCATCATTGGGGTTGGCAGTCTCAGCTCACCCTCAGTTCCAGCGTTTGAGGCAAAGTATCGGTAGAGGGGAATGTGCTGTTCAGCTGCAACGGCGTGGGCGAAAGCCATAGAAACACCAAGGAGAGCATTTGCTCCCAGTCTCCCTTTGTTTTCGGTGCCATCAAGCTCAATCATCATCGTGTCCAGTGAGCGTTGGTCTACCTCTTTACCACCGAGAGCCTGGTTGAGTTCGCCGTTTACGTTTGAGACAGCCTTCATCACACCCGTACCGTTGTAGCGTGAGTCACCATCGCGAAGCTCAACTGCTTCGTGAGAACCGGTTGAAGCACCGGATGGCACTGCAGCTCTCCCCATCGCTCCACTTGCGAGGGTTACTTCTACTTCTACGGTAGGGTTTCCCCTGGAATCGAGGATCTCCCGAGCATGGACTGAGCGAATGGCTGGCATAGACTTCCTTATACTTACTTATCAGCTCTAGGTTACCATTTTGCGGGGACTTCAATCAAACCTGATTTTGTGGTATAGTGGTCGGGTTGGTTTGGCTCGCTCACATCTTTTGCTCACCACCAAACCAGGTAGTGCCCAGAAGTAGGAAGCGGCCTCCAGCGCAACTACCCCACGTAACCTGTCGTCATGTCAAATATGCTTGGTGACTCGCTCGCCAAAACCCGCACTCGCTACATTGCCACCCTCGGTCCTGCAAGCAGCAACCGTGAGGCCATGGAAAAGCTCATCCTCGCCGGTGTTACCATGTTCCGTAACAACTTCGCCCACGCCCAGTACGATGAGTACCGTGAGAGGATGCAGATCCTCAAAGACCTCAACGCAAAGCTTGGCACCAATGTACTCATGCAAGCTGACATCCAGGGAACCAACATCCGGGTTGGCATGCTCCCACCAGATGGCAAAATGGAACTCACCGAGGGTCATACCTACGTCTGCGTTACCAATGGTGGTGAACTTGGCGAGGGCGAGATCCCTATCAACGATGACCACCTCCACACCGAGGTAAAAGTAGGTGAGCCTTTCACCTTTGCTGATGGCGCCATTGAGGGAACCGTCACTGCTGTAGATGGACACAAGATCACCGTTGAGGTTATCAATAGTGGCATCCTTAAACAGCGCAAGAGCATCAATGTCCCAGAGACAGATCTCAACCGCTCGTGTATCACCGATAAGGACAAGAAAGACCTCGATTTCCTCATTAACGATGCAGGCGTAGACTGGCTAGCCCTCTCATTCGTTGCAAACGCAGCTGAGATTGAAGAGGTGAGGCAGCTCATTGGTGACAAGCCAATCAAGATCATGAGCAAGATTGAGCGAAAGAAGGCAATTGAGAACATGTACGAGATCATCAAAGCTTCAGACGCTGTCATGATTGCGCGAGGAGACCTTGGTATTGAGGTTCCTATGGAGGAGGTGCCAATTATCTCCAAGCAAATGATTGCCATGGCTCACCAGCTTGAGACCCCCGTGGTTACCGCAACCCAAATGATGCTTTCCATGGTCCACTCAGCCCGCCCAACCCGCGCTGAGGTATCAGATGTAGCAAATGCCATCTTCGATAGGACTGATGCCGTGATGCTCTCAGAGGAAACCGCCGAAGGTGTCCACCCCGACCTCGCTCTCGCAACTATGGTAAAGATCTCCCGTCGCGTAGAGGACTACATGTACGGCAGGCCAAACTACTTCGAGCAACACGAGAAGTAGAAAAAACAAAAAAAACCACCCCGGGAAGGGTGGTTTTTCTTTCTCTGAACTCTCTCAAGCAAATTACATATCGAACGTACACCGAAGGTGTACATAGGATACTTTCCTTTTGTGAGCGATGTAATTTGCTTAGAGTAGTTTAGAGGTTATCCAGACTGCCTGCGTCAAAATCTGCCTCGGTAACTGAATCAAACTCGGTATCAAATACCTCGATTTCCTTCTTGAGGTCGGTACTTACCGTTGGAGTTGCCGTTGGTGTAGCAGTACTTGCTGCAGTAGTTGGTGTGGCAGTAGCCTGAGCAACTGTTCGGTCACCAACGACGGCCTTATCTTGCTGTGAGAGGATGAGTGCGTACCCGCCGCCGCCAATAATTGCTGCAACGAGGGTGAGGATGCTGAGTGTTTTTGAAGGCTTCATGTGACTTAGTTAGCTGAAGCGGAACTGGTAGCGGTAGGACTTGGACTGGCACTTGAAGCAGCATCACGTGAGTCTTTGAGTGCCTTAATGTCTACCTTCACCACTGCCTTCCAGTACTCCCGTGCATCTTTGAGGGCGTCCCTGAAGGCTTTGTACTCGGTCTTACTTGCTGAAAGCTGCTCCTTAAAGGCTCCCTCAGATTCCCCACAGGTGTATGCCTCTGTAGCGGTGAGCGAGGCGCTATAGGCAGCAAAGGTACTCTTCACCAAGTCAGCCTTACCCTTGAAGGTTGCAAGGTCTGCATCTAGCTTTGCGGTGTTGTACCCAGCAGCAGCCAGCTTCTTACTCAACTCTGTGGCGCGTGTGTAGAGCCTATCCTGGTTGTCGAGGTGTTTCTGCTTGGCTGTCTCGTGACGGGTGAGCACAGCAGCAATCTTTGTCTCAATTTTCTCACACCCAGCAGCTAGACGTGCCTCACGGGTTTTTCTCTCATCTTTCTCGGATTCAGTCTCATTCTCCTGCTCTTCGGTTGACTTACGCTTCTCCAAGTTTTCAGTCTTCAACTTTGCCTTTTCGGCCTTCTTGAGTGCCTCAGCAGCCTTCTTGGCTAGCTCAGCCTTCCTTTCGGTAAGTTCAGTGGTGCTTGATTTTCCCGAGCCTGATCCTGATCCAGAACCTGAGGATTCACCGTCTTTACCAAAGGTAAGCGTAGGCACTGAGGCCAGCAACATGACAAGCACGAGAGTTGAGTAGAGGAGTTTCTTCTGCATGAAAGGTAATTCTTACAGGTTGAGTGTAGACATTATACCACAGCTTCCTAGGCTTCTGGCTTGCCCATCGCTTGGTTCATCAGAATTTTTGCGTGCTCTACTCCTGGCTGATCGTAAGCATTCACATCCCAGAATTCGCCACCGTAAGCAGTGGCAAGCTCAAAGAAGTAGAGGAGCATGCCCACGTGGTAGGCATCTAGCTTCGTAACCGATAGCTTCAAGCTTGGCCTTCCTTCTCGGTGGAGAGCTTCGGCTGTTGCGTCTGCCTCGTGAGAAACCACATCTTTCATCTGCTTACCCGCAAGGTAGGAAATGCTTGGGATATCTGGGAATGCCTCAGGGAGCTCAAGGTTCACAAAACTCTCATCAACAGTAAGGAAGGTGATGATCTTATCCTCGGGACCCTCTATGTAGAGCTGTACCTGAGAGTGTTGATCGGTAGGCCCCACTGCAGCCACCGGAGTTGGACCTGTGTTCACTACCTTTCCAGACCTATCAAGCTTCTTCCCTAAACTTTCAGCCCAGATTTGGCGGTACCAGAGACCCAGCTCACGCATGCTGTAGGTGTAGGCGAAGAGAACACTTATAGGCCTTCCCTCAAGGTAGGCAAGGTACTGGTGGTAGGCAAACTTGAGTGGAAGGCTAGCTTCTTTATCCTTTGCATCTTCTGCTGCAATTTCCCTCGCCCCAGCCAGCATCTGGCTCACATCGATTCCTGCAAGAGCTAAGGGGAAGAGCCCTACTGCTGAGAGAACTGAAAACCTTCCACCAACATCTGGTGGCACAGAGAGGCTGCGGTAACCCTCTTGGTTGGTAAGCTTCCTAAGGAGGCCAGTTTCTGGGTCAGTTACGGTAATAATTCGCTGCTGGGTTACCTCTTCGCCCACCTCTTTGAGCAACCTATCTCGCAAGAGGATGAAGGTTGCCATCTGCTCAAGGGTGTTCCCTGACTTTGAGATCATCACAACAGCTGTGGAGCTCAGGTCTACCACATCGAGGATTTCCTGGAGGGGAACCGGGTCGGTGGTATCGCCGGCAAAGAAGAGTTGTGGCCTACCGTTTCGGTACTCTGGCTTGAAGTTGTAGAACTGGTGGTTGAGCATGCGCTGAACCGCCCTCGCCCCAAGGTCTGAGCCCCCGATACCAACCACAATGACGCTATCAACCTCACTCGCAACTTGATCTGCTAGTTCAGTAATATCACCAACTGTTGCAAAAGGAAGCTTGCTAAATCCAAGCTTAGACTGGGAGATTTGCTGCTGAACTGCTTGGTAAGCCTCTGTTTCCCGCTCGGGTAAGAGCTTTCCTGGTGAGAAAAAATTTGAATCTAACGAAATCATGAGGAGTTGGTTACTGGACTACTCCAGTGTAACCCAAAACAGCCGCTGCTTGAGCCTTCTCAAGGCGCCTCTTGAGGCAGTAATGAGCATTGGTAGCTCCTGGAGCGAAAGTACCCATGCCACTTCCTCACTTGGAAGCACCACTGAGAGACCCCCTTGGACATCTAACCCAACCTGCACCACAGCGTTCTTTGGTTGCTGCTTTCGAATGCCCTCTAGCGCAAGCTGTTTCTGATCTGAGATAAGCTCGCTCTGGAGCAAGGAGATCCCAAGCTGTTGAGCTACGGTGAGGGCTATAGGACTCTTGAGTGCAGTGAGGAGCTCAACCGCAATCCCTTCACTGTGTAGGCTCTCAATCACCTCTGGTGCATGGGGGTGGAGTGGGTAGAAACAGGCAAACACACCTAGCAAGCGCTTGGGTTGCTTCTGGGCAAGGAAGAGTGTGTACTTGCCCTCCTGTTGAAACTGCCTGATGAGCGTCTGGACACTCATCCCAAGTTCAATGGCTTCCTGAGCCATGCAAGCTTCATCTCCCAGAATGTACCACGTCCTATCTAGCTTACCCACGAGACCCAGGGGAGCAATCTGATCCACATCTACCTCCCTCACCATCAGCCCCATCGCCCGAGCCGCCTCAACAATTGGCCTGAAAGAAACTCCCCGAGCCTCTGCAGCTAACCCTGCCGCAAGCTGGAGAACCTGCTGCTTCACATCCATAGTCTGATCTTGGAAGGCAAAAAACTGGGCGAGCTCAGGTTTGCCGGCGTAGAAGAATGAGGTACTTGGAAAGACTACCGCTTGGAGCTGCGCCAGCTCAACGAGTGAGGCAATAGAGGGTATGTTAAACGACCCCTGTGCTTTGGCGTTGACGTCGGTGAGGATGCGTTGGAGGTACCAGTTGGTGAGCATGACTCCTTCACTATAGCAGCCTCATTTGTTCTTTCGTACCAGGTTAGTTTCTGGTAGGCTACGGTCATGCAAGAAGCGAGTCTCCACCACCGAGTTTCAGAGCTCATTACCCAGATCCAGCCGGCACTCGGCCTCCACGGTGGCTCAATAGAGCTCGTAGAGATTACTCCTGATAATGTTGTGAAACTCAGGTTTAAGGGTGCCTGCATTGGGTGTGCTGCCGCAGACCTCACCCTAGAGTACGGCCTCAAGGAAATGCTCATGATGCAGATTGAGGAGATTGAAGACGTGGTTGCAGTGAACACCGAGCCTGTCACCCACGCCGCACCACCAACACCTTTCATCCATGCTTAAGGTTACCAAACTCACCGGTGGGCTTCCTGAAAAAACAATTCTCAACGGCTTTTCGCTCACCGTGAAGCCGGGATCCATCCACGCCCTCATGGGGGTAAACGGATCAGGAAAGTCTACCTTCGCCAGCATCCTAGCCGGTAGTCCCACCTACCAGGTAACCAGCGGAAGCATTTCTTGGCAGGGGAGCGATACTACCGAGATGTCCCCCGAGGACATTTCCCGGTCAGGCATCTTCCTCGCCTTCCAGTACCCTGTGGCAATACCAGGAGTTTCGGTTGCGCAGTTCCTCCGCCTTGCCCTCAACTCACACGAGAAATCACGGGGGAGCGAAGTCACCAAGCTGGCGCCCTTCCTCAAAGCTCTCAAGGTTGCCATGCGTGAGCTGCAGCTTCCGTGGAGTTTTGCCGAACGTGCAGTGAACGACGGCTTCTCAGGGGGCGAAAAAAAGCGTCTCGAGATGCTCCAGATGCTCATGCTCAAACCCAAGCTGGTTATCCTTGACGAGATTGACTCAGGCCTGGACGTTGACGCCATGAAACTTGTGGCAGCAGCGGTACATTCGCTCAAAGCACAGCAGCCCGAAACCAGCTTCCTGATCATCACCCACTACAACCGCCTCCTCAAGCTCATCACCCCTGATTTTGTCCACATTGTCTCAGCAGGTAAGGTAGAGAAGAGTGGCGATGCCACCCTCGCCCACACCGTTGAAGAACATGGCTACACCAACCTAAATCCATCCCATGAAAACGCTTAACCGAGACATCGAGTTCCTCTTCCAGCTTGGAACCCTCAGGCACATTGAGCGAGCTTGGCGGCAGTACTTCGGCATTGATGTTGCCAATGACCTCGAGCACAGTGTAAGGGTTGCTTTCACCGCCCTCCTCATCGCACGCATGGAAAAGAAAGATGTAGACGAAGGCATGGTTTTCAAGATGGCACTGGTGCACGACCTTGCCGAGAGCCTCACTGGAGACCTCACCCCGGTTCAGAAACGCTACCTCAAGGTAGACGAAGACCGTGCAGTTGAAGACATGTTTGGCGACACTGCTTTCGCGGATTTTGTCCCACTCATCTCGAGGTACAAGGAGCGAAAGTGCCTGGAATCCCAGTGCGTGAAAGATGCCGACAACCTCGATGTAGACCTGGAGATGCACGAGCTTGAGGAGCTTGGCCACCACATGGTTGAGCACTGGAAGCCAGGCAGGCTCAAGATGAGGAATGAGAAGTTCTACACCAAGTCTGCAGGGGAAATTTGGGATGCCATCCAAGGCTCTCGCCCATCCACCTGGCAGGACACCATACTCGGTAAGCAGTAGCTTGAGCGAAAGCTACGTCCCTACCGCCTACCGCTTTGGCTTCTCGGATCCAGAAGCCTCGCTTGCGCGTACCCCAAAGGGCCTCACCGAGGAAACCGTCAGGGCAATCTCTGCTTACAAGAACGAGCCTGAGTGGATGCTCGAAAAGCGCCTCGCCGCCCTCAAGATTTTCACTGAGAAACCCCTCCCTCCCTGGGGTCCAGATCTATCTGGGCTAGACTTCGAGGAGATGACCTACTTCCTCCGCGCCACCGACAAACCTGAGCGTACATGGGAAGAGGTTCCGGACAGCATCAAGAAAACCTTTGAGTACATTGGGGTTCCTGAGGCAGAGAGGCACTTCCTAGCAGGAGCTGCCGCCCAGTACGACAGTGAAGCTGTCTACCACAACCTCCAGGAAGAGTGGGAGAAACTTGGGGTAGTCTTCCTAGATATGGACACTGCTCTACGAGAGCACGAGGAAGTGGTGAAACGACACTTCGCTACCATCGTCCCCTCCCACGACAACAAGTTTGCCGCCCTCAATACCGCTGTCTGGAGCGGAGGCTCGTATGTCTACGTTCCAGCTGGCGTGAAGCTGGACATCCCCCTCCAAGCCTACTTTAGGATTAACGCCAAGAACTCTGGCCAGTTTGAGCGAACCCTGATCATTGCCGAAGCAGGCTCAGAGGTGCACTACGTTGAGGGCTGCTCAGCTCCGGTGTACACCACAGACTCACTCCATGCGGCCGTGGTTGAAGTGATTGTGAAAGAAGGAGCCCGGGTGAGGTACACCACCATCCAGAACTGGTCTGGGGATGTCTACAACCTCGTGACGAAACGAGCCACTGCCCAGAAAAATGCCACCATGGAGTGGGTAGACTGCAACCTTGGCTCTAAGGTAACCATGAAGTACCCTTCGGTGTACCTCTTGGGCGAAGGCTCACGTGCCGAGGTGCTCTCGCTCGCTCTAGCCGGAAGCGGGCAGCACCAGGATGCTGGCACCAAGATCTTCCACATGGCACCCAATACCAGTTCGCTGGTTACCGCAAAGTCTGTCTCTCACAGTGGGGGGCGAAGTTCCTACCGCGGCCTCATGCACATCAGCTCAAAGGCTACAGGTGCCACCACCAAGGTTGTCTGCGATGCCCTCATCTTGGATGAAGCTTCACGTTCTGACACCTATCCAACCATTGATGTGAAGCAATCGCAGTCTCAGGTTGAGCACGAGGCAACCGTCTCTCGCCTCGGCGAGGAACAGCTCTTCTACCTTAGGTCCAGGGGATTTAGTAAAGAAGAAGCCAGTGCCCTTATCGTGAATGGCTTCCTAGAGCCTATAGTCAAGGAGCTTCCCATGGAGTACGCCCTGGAGATGAACCGCCTGATTGAGCTACAGATGGAGGGGAGTGTTGGGTAACAAAAAAAGCTACGGGTGGTTACCCGTAGCCAAAGAAGAGCTTGTCATTCACCAGCGCCCAAATGAAGCCAACTAGCATTACAACTACAGCAGCCCAGGTTAACACCCTGACCAGGGTATACGCGGCAGCAATCTCGCCGAGTTCTCCCCATCTCCGGTGTCTCACCGGGCAATCCTCAGAGTCGCCCGCTCGTGCTTCTCGGTCTGTCGAACCTCGTAGAGCATGTAGCAAATCACGAGTGCCGTGAATAGTAGCTCAACAAGGATGCAACTTGGCACTTCCGACAGGTGGAGTACCCCAGCCAGCCAGCAACCGAAGCTAATCAGTAGCGCATGGAAGGCAACTGTCCCAATGACAACCACCAAGAGAAAACAGATATCTGTGAAACCTAACCTATCATCCATCTTTCCGCCTCACTGGCATTTCTAAGCTTTTTTTGGGATAACGTCAAGGTAACACTCCACATGTCCACTGATACGTCACCAGCAATTACCTACATTTCGGAGAGCGGCACGTACCTAGTGAAACCTGGTGCTTCTCACCTACACCTCAGTGTGGCCAAGTCACTTGACCTGCGCTTCCAGCTCAGCCTTCCTGGTAGCAGATTGCTACTTACAGGACTTGCTGTTGCTGACAGTGGCGAGAGTACCACCAGCATTACCGTTGAGCACCTCGCACCAGATACCCATGCTGAGGTCTTGGTAAAAACACTTGGAACTGGAAGTTCAAAGAGTAGTTTCAGTGGACTCCTGAGCATTGCCCCCAACATGCCGGGCTGCAGTTCGTTCCTCACCCACAAGAGTCTCCTGTTTGATACCGCCACTAGTAAGTCATGGCCTGCCCTTGAGATCTCCAACAACCAGGTGAAGTGTTCACACGCGGTTACCTCGCGCACCATCACCGACACAGACCTCTTCTACCTCCGCTCACGTGGACTTACACCTGAAGACTCACGTAGACTGCTTGTAGAAGCATTCACCGCAGACGTCACGTTCTAGTATGTACCGCCACCTCTTTCCCGTCTTTGCCTCACACCCTGACTTGGTCTACCTGGATAGCGCCGCCACCACCCAGAAGCCCCAAGCGGTCATTGACACTATTTCTCAGTACTACTCCGGTGGAGTAGCCAACCCAGACCGCGGACTCTACAGCCTGAGCGTCAGCGCTAGTGAAGACGTACTACGTGCACGCAGGGTTGTAGCGGATTTCATTGGCGCCAGCGAGGACTCTCATGTAGTCTTCACTTCAGGAGCCACTGCCTCAATCAACCTGGTGGTGAACGGGTTACGCAGCCAGCTTCAGCCTGGAGACGAAATCATCCTCTCCCACCTCGAGCACAGCTCAAACCTCATCCCCTGGCAGCAAGTAGCCGAAGAAAGGTCACTCACCCTCAAGTTTCTCCCAGTAGAACCTGAAACCGGCGAGGTAACCATAGGGGAGCTTCCTTCGCTCCTCACCGAGAAAACCAAGATAGTTGCACTTAGCCTCACATCAAATGTCTTTGGGAGCACTTCTCCCTTGGGTGAGGTAAAAAAAATCCTGACTGAGCAGGGGAGTGGTGCGCTTTTCCTCATTGATGCGTCACAAACCATTTCACATTCCCTTATTTCTGTTACAAAACTTGGCGCAGACTTTGTAGTCTTCTCAAGCCATAAACTCTACGGACCAAGCGGCACCGGTGTCCTCTGGGGGACTGCCACTTCCCTCTCCAAGCTCACCCCCTCACTCACCGGCGGAGGCACCTCTAGCCGCGTCACCACCACCTCAACAAGCTTTAAGGATCTCCCCGAGAAACTTGAGGGAGGCACCCTCAATGTTGAGGGCATTATTGGGACTGAGGCTGCAATCTCATTCCTCAAAAGTATTGGTTACGATGCCATCTCAGCACACCTGACGAGCCTCAGCGCATACGCTCGCAACCAACTAGCAACCATTCCTGGCCTCAACCTCATTTCGCCTGAGAGTAGCCAGAGCATCATCTCATTCACCATTGAAGGGATTCACCCCCACGACATCGCTCAAGCCTGCGCCGATGCCAACATTTGCATTAGAGCTGGCCAGCACTGCGCCGGTCCTCTCCACGATGCCCTCAACCTGAGCGCATCCGCGCGCGTGAGTTTTGGTCTCTACAACACCACTGAAGATGTGGACAAGCTCCTGGCAGTACTTCAGGAACTAGCCGCAGCCTACCGTGCTTAGCCTTGAGCAGCAGCAGATCATCGATAGGTACAAGAACCCGCTCTTTCGGGGCGATGTTGCAGGTGCCACCCACACCTCAAGTGGCCAGAACCTCTCGTGCGGGGACGAAGTAACCTGGCAAGCCCGTGTTGTAGACGGTGTTGTTGAAGAGCTGAAGCACAGGTGCACCGCCTGTGCTGTCTGCAGCGCCAGTGCCGATATCCTAGCCGAAGAATTCTCTGGAAAAGCCTTCAACCTCATACAAAATCACACTAATGATGAGGTAGTTGAGACGCTGGGAGTGCCCCTCTCACCCATCCGAAGGAAGTGTGCCGTACTCCCGCTAGAAGCCCTCAAAAACCTCTCGCCAAACCTGTAGAGACCTTGACATTTTGGGTAAAATGTGCTACTATCACCGGCATCATGAAGGTACTGATAGTAACGTTGCTCATGTGCGCTGGACTGTCCAGTGCCCTCGCCCAATCTTTCACCCCGGTGAACGCGACCCAGGCCGACTATACCGCCCTCCAGCGAATCATCGCTGGGAAACCCCAGCACCAGCTGGAGATGAGCCAGTTGCAGGTGAAGACCATGCGCGCCAAAGCCAAAAGTGGTTGGAAGCTGGAACCCCTCACGGTTCACACCGTGCAGGGTGTAGCACTCCGGGGAGTCTGGTTCACCAAGAACCACCGCCTGGCTGGAAGCTACATAATCCGCATCGACGTTTTCAAATCGTCCTGCGGAAAACTGGTAAGGAAGGCCTGGCTGGAGTTCCCAGCCGGCTAACCCCACACCCTTCTCAGAGCCTTCGCCCCCATTCGGGCGGAGGCTCTCTTCGTAAACGGCTATTCGCAGATACGGTACGCCATCGCAAAGCTGTAGCGACGGTTTCCTCTCACCTTAAAATGACTAGACCCAGACTTTGGGAAACTATACGCGTCAATTACCCTACCTGGAGCTTGCACAATACCCACGTGCCCAGTTGAGCTGTCATCTGAAGGGTAGTTGTAGAAGATATCACCTGGCTCAACCTGGTTGAGCGGCACCTTCTCTGCCCCGCCACGTGCAACGAGACTCTCAAGCTCCCGCATGAGCTCTCTCGCTCCTCCCGCTGGGTAGTTAATCCCGTACTTACTCTTCATTTGTGGTCCTAAGACTGGGAGTATCACCTCTCGCCTCACGAAGGTGTCACAAGGACCATATTCCGCATTACCAGGCTCCTTGTTGTATAGATTATCGCCAACCTTACTCCTCGCCATATTGTAGAACTGCTCGGCAACCATGCAGGTTGTTTGGCCATTCCGTGTGTTTGCCCTGCCCTGCATTGGCATGATTGGGGTATCGTTATCCTCAAACATACCTGACTTCCAGCCAGCACCTGAAGCTAGCCAGACGGTATCGCCAAGGAAGCTAGCAGCCCGGTTCCGTGCAATATCGCCCCAGCTAGTGTAGAGCATGTACCTACCGTTACCGTCAGTTGCATCTCGCCTAGCAACACGAGGGGTGGGTTGGTTACAAAAGTAGCCATTTGCCTCCGCTGACGATCGGTAGGTGACACACACCTGCCTGTTGCTTACAGCGTTTCCACTCGCCTTCTGGGTAATCTGACCCTGAACGGTAGGTCTAATCCCAATCTGCTTGGTGAGAGGCTCCTCTCCCTTCCGTTGGGCAGGAACCGGCATAGGTGGGTTACTCGCCGGAGAAGAGAGGCCTTCGTAGTAGAAGTCGTAGGTTGGCTGTGATTTATTGGGCAAACCATCGGTGTAGTTGAGCAGAGCAAGGTGGTAGAACATGTTTGTTATGTCACATCCCATATCTTCAGCTTCTTGTGAGGTCAAGGTAGCAATACCATTTGAGGCGGTGAAACGAGTTCTGTAATCGCCCACAAAATTACACCCAAAGTCTACTCGTACCCCGCTCAACGGGCGCTTCCACCATTCACTGCGTGATAGGTATTCCTCAACCTGACTTCCCCGCCAGATGAAGGAGTTTGCTCCAACGAATACCATCACCACCCTGTCCTCCTCTGGTGTAGGACTTGGGGATGGACTCTCGTCAGGAGATGCCGAAGGGCTACTTGAGCCACCTGGGCTAGGAGACGGACTGCCACTTGGAGAAGGCGATGAGCTTGGAGACCCTGAAGGCGAAGGGGAAGCTGAGGCACTAGCACTAGGACTTGGTGAAGCGCTTGCCTCTGGGGAGGTGGTAGGGCTTGGAGAAGGACAGTCAGGCTTCCTTACGGTACCTGTGGTTGCAGTTACTACACTGCTAGGCGAAGCACTTGGGCTAGGAGACCCAGAAGGAGAGGCGCTCGGGCTTGGAGAAGGACACGGACTAGCCGATGCTGAGGCCGAACCAGACGGGGAAGGAGAGGTAGTCTCATCACCCGGGAGTATCTTCTCAAGCGAAATGCTCGGGAGAAAACTTGCCTGTCCAGACTGCAGAACATAGACCATACTCCCAAGCGCAAATACACAGAGTGCACCAATGCCGTAGGTGAGGAGTTTCAGCTTGTGCATGCTAGTCAGAGAATGCTAGGCTCTCGAGAATCTTGGTATCAAGACACTCCTCAATCACAGGATCCTTTTTGGCTGGACTGAAAAACCTACACCCAGTATCGGCATTTGCCACAACCAAGATCTCTTTGAGAGGAGAGTACCTAATGAATGGTTGGAAGGTAAGGCTGCAGTTTTCGCCAGCAATGTAGGCAACATCAACCTGCTCAAGCTTGCTACCCTCAATAGCCTTACGGGTTACACCCTGGACCTGACAGTTTGGGAATTGCTTTGCCAGCACTGTTTGAAGGTTAGCTGTAGCTACTGAGGTGAGCTCAATGTGCATACCGTTTGCTGCAAGGTAAGCTGGATCAGTTTCAATGAAAGTTGGGAGGATGCTCCTGTCAGCTGATCCCACCAGTTCTCGGGGAGCGAGCATCCTTGCCGCTTCACCAACCACAACCTCTGCAGCTGAAACCTCGTGCACAACCAGGGGAATACCTGCATTTCCTACAATGTCAGTGGTAAGCCTCACCCGGGCTGGAAGTGAAAATGTAAGCTTATTGCGACTATTGGTGTAGACATCACCACCATCTACACCGGTGTAGGTAACCGTTGAGGCTTCGCCACCTAGACGAGTCTTTGATTCCTCAAGAAGCTCCTCCTGGAGCGAACTTTGACTGTACTCTCCCACCATGGTGTTGAGCCACTTGGTATCAGACTTGCTCCTCAAACTCTGGTTGAGGCTGCTCCCGTCAAAGAAGTAGATCCCTACAAACCATCCAATAACCAGCGTGAGAATAGCACTGCTCGAAACGAGAGCAATGAGGTTACGCTTACTGAGGGTGACTCCATCCATATGTCGGTACGTTACCTGAGTGCTACCAGTATATACCGCTTCCTAGAAAAGGCTCAAATTCATCGGCTCATCGGTAGGGGAGTCAACCGCCTGACGAAAGTCTACTTGTAGCTTTCGCACCCCCTGCATGTCGGTGTACTTAATCTCACCAGTCTGCTTACCGTAGTCAAAAATCTGTTGGGTAATTCTTACATCATCTAGGCAGTAGTCACGGAGCTCATCTATCTTACCTTCTCGGTAGAGCTTGATAGCCTTGAGGCCATCCCCAGACTTTCCCTCACCCAGGGTGGCATGAGCGATGTTATCAAGTTTAACCCTGAAACCCAGGTTACGGTGTACCTCCTCTAGGATGTCAAACTTTGGCACTTTCTCTATTTCTGAGAAGTAGGCCGAGACAACTTGGTCGTCAAAACCTTTGTTGTTGAACCCAATGAGTAGGGAGCACCCTTCAAGCATTCGCCAAAATCCACCTAGCTCATCCTCGGTAAAGCTAAAAAACTTGCGCTGGTTGTAGGAGTAGGCTCCAATCATTGAGATGTGGAGCTTGCGGGGATCGCGTGAGCCAACTTCTTGAAACGTTTCTTTGGTTTCAATATCGTAGACAATTACATCACCATCAGGCATAGGGGGAGACTTAGGCTGAAAATTTGAGGTACATCTCCTCTACCTTCCCCCACTGAATATTTTCAAAAAACGCAGCGATGTATGCCTTACGGTCTGAGCCAAAGTCTAGGAAGTAGGCGTGCTCGTACACATCACAAGGAACGAGGGGAATACTCCCCCAGACTCCCCCGTGGTTTTGAGCATCAGCAGCGTAGATGTGAAGCTTTTTGTCAAAACTATCCCAAGCGAGAATTGCCCATCCCCTCGCCGCCATAGCGGTTGCGGTGAATTCCGCTACAAACCTCTCCCAGCTCCCCCAAGTTGAAATAATTGCCTCCTGGAGCTTAGTTTCAGCAGGATTGCCATCTCCCCCCAGGATAGAAAAGTAAACCTGGTGGAGAATCATGCCGTTAGCAGCAAAGGTCTCCCCTTCTTTAAGGCCACGCCAAACAGAGTAAATCTGATTTGCGGTACTCAAATCTACGCTCTTCAGCTGCTCTTCAACCTCGTTTCGCTTCGCAACGTAGCCTGCGTAGAGCTTCCCGTGGTGGATATCGTTTGTTTTTGCCGAAATCCCCTTCAATTCTCCTGGGTTATCCGAGGTAACGCTGTGCATGCGGAAAAGTTACTACTTGAGTCTCTAGTCTACCAGATAATCTAGCCTTAAGAACCCGGGTAGGATGTGTGTTTCCAGATAACCTTCCCAATGAACTGCTCCTTTGAAACTGGCCCGTAGGTGCGGGAGTCGGTGCTGAAATCACGGTTGTCACCCTCAACAAAGAACTGATCCTTCTCAAGTGTTACTGATTTTCCCTGGAAGATAACGCTGTCACCAGGAACTGCGGTAATTCGCTTCACAAACTTTACACTTCGCTCCCCTACGTACTCGAGAACCACCACATCATCCACCTTGTAGGTTTGCCCAGGTACTATGAAAACCGGTAAGAGCTTTCCATTCTTGAAGGTTGGGAGCATGCTCTCTCCGTCAACTCGGTACACGGTAAAGACGTAGGTTGAGAGCATAATCAGAACGATTGAAACTCCCATTACCCAACCAAAGAGCGCGTGCATGTAGCGCAGCAACCTTACTAATCTCCTCTCGTTGTGAACAGTGTTAGTCAACATTTGGATCCTTTACATCACTCAGTGCTTCTCCAAGTACTGCAGCTACCACGCCAACCTGAGCGACAAACTTTTCAGGTGTCACCAGCTGCTCATCAATATCGGTGTACCAATCTGGAATGCTCCAACGTTTATAGTTGCTAAACCTAGTGTGCCAAGGTGAGACTTCCTGAGCGACAAGGCTGTATGGGACGAACCTGTAGAAGACATCGGTGTCAGGCCCAACCCCCCAGACGAAAGGCTCTGGGTCTTTGAGGTACCTCACAAAGTCTGCTGCCTTCTCAGCAAGTTCCCACCCAATCCTACTGAAAGGAACAACCCTGTACCCAATCCTGAAGGTGAGTGCTCCTGCAACGTACAGGGTGCCCGAGAGGACCAGGAGGGCTGGGAGCGATTTCACCACCCCAAAGAGTACAACGAAGGCGATGAGAACTGCTGCCATCTGGAGGAAAATACCTGTAGTTTTGTACCTCAGGTGAATGGTACGAGGGGAATCTCTGAAAAAACCTCGAGCCGAAAAGCTGTCGTACACCTCAACGTAGAGCTGACTAACCACCGCCGAAAAGAGTTCCTGGTTGAGACCTCGCAAGACTTCCGAGAGCCTAATTGGCTTCATTCCGTTGGTGAAGAGGAGCAAGAGGAAGTTCTTCTCGTAGGTAGCCAACCCCTCATCACCCTTTGAACGGAGGAAGAGCACCTCCCCTGATTCGTCACCATGATCAATAATTTCTAGGTACCCACGCTCAGCGAGGTTGTAGAAGAGGGCTGCGAGGTCGGTTGGGTGGAGCGAGCCGTGGTGGAGCAGCGCAAGCTCTATAGGTTTCAAGTCTCCCGGTGGATGCTGCAAGCTCTCACCTTTACCCTGGAAATTAACGGGGCGAGTTCTCATGTAGGCAAAACTGAAAACCACCACGAGAAGGAACACTGAGATGGCAAACCAAACGAGCACTGAGAGCTCCTGGACTGTCTGCACGGCACGTAAGACAGGGCTCAGTTTGAAGTATCCGGCTGGGAACCCAAGAATTACCGAAGGGTACCCTTCAGCCAGCGCCTCAACAACGGTTACGCGCAAGAGGCTAGCGTCCACCCAGCTCATGCTTATCACATCACTCCCCTCAATAGAGGTTGGGGAAACCTGGACAACACCTTCGGCAGGCTTAGGGAAAGAGATTTCAATGCTACCTGTAACTACTGTGTCACCACCAGGACGAGCGAGGGGGAGATGCACCACCTCCCCATCTTCCCCACTCCTAGAACTCACAGCCACCAGACTCCCAGATTGGGTAACCTGACCATCAAGGTTAATCACTACCTGATCAGCATCTAAGAGGGGTGTCGCAAGGTGCTCAACCCGCCAAACGAGCACGAGAAAAGCAACTAGGAGTATCCCCAACCCTGCCACGAGGATGACGGTAAAACGTCGCATACAACCAGTATACAGGATTGACAAAAGGGGCGAATTAACGTATACTTATCTAATTTCTGAAATAAAAAGTTAGAAAAAAATCTGTGTCTACTGCAGTCCTCACCAAGCCCTCCCAGAGCCTCGCTCCAACCTTCAGTCAACTGAAGAAATCTTTCATGGACTCAGGTTACGAGATTAGGCGTATCCCCCGCTACACCCTTGAGGGACTCGCCCTCGATGCCCCTTCTGAGGTAAAGCGTCACATGGATAGCAACATCATGGGCCTCATCATGCCAGATGAGGGAGTCATTGGGATTGCCGCCGAGCTTGAACCTGACGAGGCCGCTACCACCCTCCTCCACGAGCTCATCCACCTCCACAACGAATTCATGGAAGAGGATGACGTTGAAAATGCCACCCTCGAGCTTGAGCGGAGTGTCACCAAGGAACAGTTTGGTTTCCTCCAGTTCCTGGTCAGCTAACCAACCGGTTACTCAATTTACAGGCTCACCGATTAGTTTTATAGTGAGCGAGCCTAGCTGTAACCCCGCACCATGTCCAACCCAGAGACAGAGGTCCACGCCGCCCTCACCTTCACCGATGCTAACTTTGAGGAAGAGGTACTCAAGTTTGATGGCGTTGTTCTCGTAGACTTTTGGGCAGAATGGTGTGGCCCTTGCCGCATTCTCGGCCCTATGGTTGAAGAACTTGCCAAAGAGTACCAAGGCAAAGCCAACGTCAGAATTGGAAAGCTTGATGTAGACGCCAATCCTGAGCGACAGAACCAGTACCGTATCATGTCCATCCCTACCCTCAAGATCTTCATTAAGGGTCACGATGCCGGCATGCTCAATGGTGTTGTCCCCGCTCCTAAGCTCAAAGAATTCCTCGAGGCTGGAATTGCCAAGTACCAGAGCGTAGAAGCCCCTGCTGCTGCGTAGCAATAGTTGACTCGTTCGGTTTTTGTTTGGTATACCGGGAGAGGCTAGTCCTCTCCCTTTCCGTATACCATGCTCATCCACCGCGGCCTTCACACCCCAGAAAACTCACGTGTCATCTTCCTAGACATGAACTCGTTCTTTGCTAGCGTTGAGCAGCAAGATCACCCAGAGCTCCGTGGAAAACCTGTTGCCGTGGCTTCGCACATCCACAAGAACGGCACGGTGCTGGCAGCCAGCTACGAGGCCAAGGCCTTTGGCATCAAAACAGGTACCAAGCTCAATGATGCACGTCTCCTCTGCCCAGGCATCACGTTCCTAGAAACCACCCCCTACCGCTACAAAGAGGTGCACAACCAATTTGTCAGAATCCTCCAGGACATCTGCGGCCCTGAGGTGCAGGTGAGGAGTATTGATGAGGCGGCAATCTTCCTCAGCCCCAACTGGTACGGGAGCGATAACGCCCATCGCATCGCGCTTGAGATTAAAGAGAGGTTCAAGCGAGAGCTAGGAGAGTGTATTAGGTGCTCCATTGGTATCGCCCCCAATAGCCTCCTAGCAAAGCTGGCAACAGAGCTGCAAAAACCAGATGGGTTGGTAGAGATCACCATAGAAAATACGCCAGAGATCTTGAGCAAGCTACAGCTCACAGACCTCTGCGGTATTGCAGACAGAATGGCTCGGCAATTGGAGCAAGTTGGCATCACCACCCCCCTAGAGCTCTACAACACCCCCGCCCCCATTCTCAGGAACCACTTTGGCATCTGGGGTCAGTACTGGTGGTGGAGACTGCATGGCGTAGAGTGCGACGCCGGAGAAGGAAGTGCCCTCAAAACCATGAGCCATGAGCACGTCCTCAGTCCCTGGATATCCAAGCGCGATGCCCTAGAGGCAGTGCAGGTTAAAATGGCAGACAGGCTGCTCTACCGCCTCCAGCGCAACCACCTGCAAGCCAAGCACCTCTTCATCTGGTTTAAGCTGGTTGATGCACCAAGCTTCTACAGAGAACGTTCCTTAGATGCCTCAACGGGAAACATCTCCATGCTCAGCAAAGCCTTCAGAGACCTCATGAGAGAGCTCCCAGAAACCTTCCCCCACCCTGTGAGAAAGGTAGTAGTTGGGCTCAACAAGCTCTCAGACATTGAGCAAGGTTTCCAGCTAGACCTCTTCTCACGCCGGCAGCGGGGCGAAGCAGTGGGCCCCATGCTTGAACTCATCCGCGACAGGTACGGTTACCAGAGCATCCAGACTGGAAGCAGCTACGCGGTGGGGAGAAACGTTGCCAAGCAGCAACTTGGTTTTGGGAGGCTCAAAGATATTGCCAACCTTGAGAAGTAGCCCCTAATCTGGTAACCTTTTCCTGTTGTAGCTGGGAGAGATCTGCGTCGCTTCGCGACATAGCTCCTCCCTCGTTCACCAAAAGAGAAAACTAGTTTTCTCTTTTGTCTCACTCGGAGAGATCGCATAGTGGTCTAGTGCGCACGCTTGGAAAGCGTGTGTGTCGCAAGGCACCGAGGGTTCGAATCCCTCTCTCTCCGCCATAAAAAGTTGTCCAGCCTGTAAGGTTGGGCAATTTTTTATTCTTATGACTAGAAGGGATTCGAGTACCTACTAGAAAACATCACATGCTGGGAGCATGTGATTAGAACGAATCCCTCTCCTTGGCTCAGATAAATATGAACCTTTGATTCAAACCTAAAAACCTGAGAGAATGCTGAGGAAAACTAACACACCCGTATGCCATCAGTAAAAAAACTTGGACGCTACATACTCAATAAAGTTGATGAACGTAAAATAAAGCAGCATCCCCATGCGGCTTCCGATGCGCGATCAATGAAACCTCTAGCTCGCTGGGTCCAGCAGTACACCGATATTAAGCCTAAAACTGTTGCTGAGATCGGCGCAAACTACGCTCAAGATGCTGAAGGTCTTCGCCACTACTTTAACCTCGATCCAAAAGATATTTGGGTATTTGAAGCTCACCCTGACATCTATCGCGAAATAACAAAAACTTACGACTTCAACGCTTTTCAGGTTGCCGTATTTAATACGAGAAAAGAACGTGTCTTCCATATTGTCGATATCGGAGCAACAAAGAATACCGGCACTTCATCGCTGTATAACCACAGCTACTCAAAAGAGACAAGCCGTGAGATCACGGTGCCTTGCATTCGAATGGATGACTTTATGAAAGAGCATGCCATTGAGAGCTTTGATTTCCTCAAACTCGACGTAGAAGGCTGCAACTACGAGGTTCTTGAGGGCTTCGGAAAGCGCCTCTCAGACGTAAAGGTTCTCCACATTGAGTCTGAGCACAAGCCAATTTGGGAAGGTCAGAAGCTCTACGCTGACATTGAGAAGATTCTCACCGATAACGGTTTCGAGCTTGTACTCTTCGAGCGTCACTTTTCTCAGTCTGATTCACTCTGGGTGCAGAAAGAATTCCTTAAGAATGATTTCTAGTTAGCAGCTAGCGTGACCTTCGCCCAAGAAATCCTCACAGAACTCAAGGCAGCTCCCGGGATTACCTTCTCCGCCGAGGTGATTAACCCTGGCGCCACCGAAGCACAGCTAGCAGCACTATTGGCTGCATTTCCGGTTGACGAATCCATCCTCAGTTTCTACCGCGAAATGAATGGCTGCCGGATACACTGGCAGGGTAACCTTCGCTCCAGACAGTGGGGAGTAATCCAGTTCAGAACCATTGAGAACCTCCTCGCAGAAAACGGACTCCTCTTCTCTGACGAGATGAACCCTGAATCAGACATCAAACTTGAAAAAGGCGCCACAGGCGTAGACCTCGTGGAGCACGACTACGACGGCCACCGCACCGAACCTCACTACACCTTCGCTCAACTCCTCCAAATCCTCAAACTCACCCGCGGATACTTCAACTGGCAGTACTACGTGAACGTCTACCTCAATCAAACTGACGTTGAGTTTCTCCCAGAAATGGAAGGAGATTTGAAAGCCTTGTTCCCAGACTTCTCCTACGAAACCCTCAACACCATCCTGGGAAAGTAGCTACTTCTTCTTTTTCTGACCAATAACCTTCGCTGCCGCCAAGAGTACCTCCGATAGGTCTCCTGCCATGTGGTACCAGTCATCGGTGAGGAGGTAGTGATCTCTAGCACCTTGGTAGGGCACTCCTTTAGGAAAATGCTCTTCTAGCGAAGATGTTTCGGGTAGAATCTTCACAAAAAGCTGGTCATCACAGATGAGTGCAACTACCACATCATTGGCGTAGAGGGCATACTCCCCAAACATTGCCCTTACTCTAAACAGTCCTGAGGGTTTTAGGTGTGAGAGGATGTCTTCAGTTGTTTCTTTTTGAGTACTCATTTCTTCTCAAACCTATCCCCATCTCTCACCCTAATCTTTTCCAGAACCTTCCCAAAAGATTCATCAAGGTCTATTCCCTGTGAATTCGCCAGACAGAAAACGGTAAACAGGATATCGGCAATTTCATCACCTATCTCCGCCACATCTTCAGTTGCCTTCTTCTTTTTGGGTCCAAACCTGTGGTTGAGCTCACGCGCCAGCTCCCCCACCTCTTCGGTGAGCCTCGCCATAATTTCTAGAGGCTGCCAGTACGGAACTTTGTACTGCTGAGCCCACTCATCAACAGCTTGTTGGTAGGGTTTGATCGCCATGCTTGTGTGCTTAGGTGTGTCACCACAGTAACCGGTATTTCACAGGGTTTCTACCCTTTGCATCTTGACAAATCAGAGTAAATGTGGTATTGTAGCGCGTCCGCGTGAAAAACGTGGAAGGAGAACGATGAATCCGAAGGGAACTACATCAGACGCTTTTACCTGGCTCAAAAGAGCTGGGGACACCACTTGGGCCAAGGATCTGCCCAGGGAAATCGACGTTCTGGTGCTATCTCTTGGTTGCACCCTCGACAAAACGGAGACGAAGTTAGCAACTTCCTCAGTAGTCAGCATCCGGAAGGGGGCTGAATGGTACGCAATCGCTAAGAAGAGCCACAAGCGTTGTGCGCTCATCGCGGTTGGCGCGGGTTACTGGCAGGAGATGCCCAACTACGAGTATGACCTCATGCTCGAAGAAGCTCTCGCCCAAGGAGTGCCCGCTGAAGATCTCTTCGGAGAACCTCACAGCTTCAACACTCCCATGAATGCCGTTTGCATCGCAGCGGCGCTCAAGGGACGAAGGGTCGGGAGCATCATCCTTACCTGCGATCCGATCCATGCGAGTAGGGCAGCCGCGACATTCCGTAAGATCTTCGATGTCTGCGGGCTGTTTATCCCCATCACCGTAAGGCCAGGCGAGAGCCCAGAGTACGGAGACTCATCCAAGTGGTTCCTCAGATCTGCCATCACCTGGTGGGCCTGGAACCTCCTAGGGAGGATCCTCCTCCCACTCCACGTCCGTAAGATCCAAAAGGCGCTTGCCAAACGGTAAGCGCCCAACTATCAGAAAGCACCCCTAACCCGGGTGCTTTTCTATTTCACCTTAAATATCCTCCACCCTCGTGTCTCGCCAATGAGTTCAAAGTACTTTTCAAAAGCACCCTCAACATAGCCAACATCGGTGTCTTCGTTTGGACCGAGTACCGCATGGGTAATCCCATAGCGTGAGATGTACTGGGGGGTTGCCTTACTCCCACTCCAAGTGGCACTTGCTGCTGCCAACCGTGGTCCTGCCTCTATCCCGTAAGACCACAGCCACCCTGGGTAACCAACGAGGAGATCCCTACCCGCCACCATAGTTACTGGGTGGTTGTGCCTATCAGAGGTGAGCACCACTGCATCCGGGGGCACTAGCTCACGCACCAAATTTCCTGCTTCCTGATCGGTAGCTGAAAGGAACATGTTCTGTTCGTTCACCTCTCGTACCAAGGTAATGAGTCCGCTTGAGGTGAGGAGGAGTACTGCAACGCAAGCTACAAGAGCAAAGCGAGGCTGCTTCAGCCACTTTGCAAAGAGGTACGCCACAGGAAGCATGGCAAAAAAGTAGGCGTACGTGAGAAGTTTCATGTTATCCCAAGCGTACGGCTGGAAAGCGTAGAGGTTGCAAGCGATAAAGATGGCTACTCCGGTAACGATACTTGGAACCAGCCAACTCTTCCCAACCTTATCCTTCAGAGCAACCCACACCCCAATCGGAATGAGCACCAGGGCAGCGCCTAGGTTTCGTAGCCAGAATGTCACCACCAGCTCATCTGAACCTGTCATCCACCCCAGTTGCTGGTAGACAAAGCTTGCATCGTAGCTGGTGCGAAGCTGCCAGAGGAGCTGTGGGACAGCCAGGCAGACGCCAAGTACCAGTGCTAGCACAAAAGGTACTATTGGCTGCTTCTTCACCACCATCCAGATAATGAGGCAGAAGCTGAAAAGCGAAACCACCATGAAGGTGTGCACGTGGATGAATGGGAGCCCCCCATACAGCAGCCCGAGAACCACCCAGCGGTACTTCTGGTGGCGCTTCTCCTCGGCAAGCCAGACGAGAACTATCGTTAAGAAAACGAGGAAACCGGCAAGGTACGTCCGCTGAGGTAAGAGGTGAGAAGTTACTAGGTTTGCAAAAGGCAAGCCCCCCTCTGGAATCATCGTCCAATCAGTATCCATTGCAGCGGCATACCCCTTCTCAAGCCACTCTTTAGCGAAGAAGTACCATCCGGCCGCAGATCCTGAGGCAAGGATGAGGAGAGTGTGCACGTAGGCTGCACGCATGCTCCCAAGTAACCTCCAGGTAACCGCAACGCTCAACCTCACCACCGCCAGCAACGAGAGAAAGGTGGGTAGCATGAAAGCTAGTGGCCAGCTGCCCCCTAACCTAAAGATAATGCCGCTCGCAAAATCGGTGAGGAATGGGTAGGAGAGGTTGCTCCCTGAAAAAATGGGGAGGGTAAGGTCTACATTTGGTTGGTAGGCAAAGTGAGCAGCGAGGGTTTGGTGGAGTGCTAAGTCTGCCCAAGTGTAACCAACGCTCAACCAGTTACCAGATGCATCAGTTTGGAGAAAGTGGCTCACCGTCGTACTAAAGGTAAGGACAACCAGTACCACCCAGAAAAGCTGGTAGGTAAGCCGTAGCCAGAAGCCCTTTGGCTGTGGTTCTGGTAAGGTTTCAGGCTTTCCTTTTACCCAGAGTATCGCTCCACCAACCAAGAGGAGGATGGCGAGTGAGACAGGTAAACCAACACCATAGCCAAGGAGAGAAGCTGAAAGGAACGTCACCCACATTGCCGTGGCAAACCCAAGCACCCAGGCAACTCCAAGCTTCTCGCTCCACGTTAGCTTAAGCTTAATGAGACTGAGCACACCAAAACCCGCCAACCACCAAACTCCAACAACCAGCAGTGAGATGACGAGCTGCATACCTCCATGCTACAGGCTCCCTCGCACGCTGAAAACCTGCTAGGCTTACCGCATATGGATAACCGCGAAATTCCAGACGAGATAAAGGCAAAGCTTCCTATCGAGGAGCTCATTTCTTCGTACCTCCCCCTCAAGAAAGCGGGACGGATCTACAAGGGCCTTTGCCCTTTCCACGGCGAAAAAACTCCATCTTTCACCGTTAACCCTGAACGCGGCATCTACAAATGTTTCGGCTGCGGCGAGGGAGGCGACATTTTCAGCTTCGTGATGAAGCTTGAGGGCCTCACCTTCCCAGAAGCGGTACGGTTGCTTGGCGATAAGGCAGGAGTTGCGGTACCTGAGTTTAAGGGTGGGGGCGAACCAGCCGGCCCCAGCAAACGCACCCTCTTTGGAGTGAATGAAATGGTCAGCAAGCTCTGGCACAAAATCCTCACCGACCACCCAAAAGCCTCGCATGCCCGCGAGTACCTTGCTTCTCGTGGCTTGGAACCAGAAACCATCGAGGCCTTCCAAATTGGCTACGCTCCCCTTGGTCAGGTCACCCGGCAAGCCTTGGAAAAGACTGGCTACAAACGTGACGAAATCCAAGCTGCTGGTGACCCCACCAAGTTCCAGGACCGAATTACCTTTCCCATCGCCGACATCACCGGCAAGATTGTTGGCTTCACCGGAAGGCTCTTAGAGCACGCCGATGACACCCGAAGCCCTGAGTCTCGGGGACCAAAGTACTGGAATACCCCAGAAACTCCACTCTTCATAAAAAGTAGGACATTGTATGCACTCCACCTGGCAAAGCACGCCATGCAGGAGAAAGAGACGGCAATCCTCGCTGAAGGACAGATGGATGTCGCCATGCTGCACCAGGCCGGGTACCACCACACGGTTGCTTCTTCTGGAACTGCCCTCACCTCAGAGCAGCTAGCAATCATTAGGCGCTTCGTCCCAACCATTACCTTCGCCTATGACGGGGACAAGGCTGGAAAGGCCGCCACCATGCGAGGCCTATCGCTGGCGCTTGAGGCTGACCTCGTCCCCTACGTCATCAGTATTCCAAATGGGAAGGACCCCGCAGACTGCATCCAGAAGGATCCGGCAGCGTGGGCAGAGAGCTACGAAAAACGCTTATTCTACATGGACTGGATAATTTCTGAGCTAGTCCCGGAAGGAGTTGCCAGCATGCAAGCCGAAGCGCGCCGAGCCGTTGCAAAGCAGCTTGTAGATTGGCTAGCAAAAATCCCCGATCCTTCTGAGCAGGCAACCTGGTTTCAGAAAGCGGCGGTATACCTCCAGACAGAGGAGTCTAACCTTCGCGAGCTCTACCGCAGGCTCTACCCAAGCAGCGCTAAACTGCCGCAAACCGCACGCAAAGCCGAAAAAGCCCCTGAACAGACCAGAGACCTCACCGAGATGGCAGCGGCAATTCTGCTCAGCTTCCCTGAAGTTGCCGCCCACCTTGAGGGTCAGCTTGATGTTCTCACCAAAGATGTTGGTAATAGCCAGGTACTTACTATCTACAAGGATCTCCTCGGGAAAGGCCCCAATCTCTCACTTGCGGTAAACCAGCTGAGCGATGCCGACCAAACCAATTTGAACCTGGAACTTGAGCAGGTACTCCAACCCTACGAGAGCGTCGAGCTCAACGATACCTGGGCACTCACCGAGCTGACCATCCTCCTCAGGCGCATCCGTGAAAGGAGCCGGGAGCAGGCCAAAAATCGGATTGCCGAAGCAATCAGCCAAGCCCAGACGCTAGGAGACACCAAAAAGATACAGGAACTCTTCCAGGAGCTACAAAAGCTGGTATAAACCTGCTATTGTGGGAACGCCTATCCAGCTAATGTTTTTCGTATGACCAAGCGAGCGCCAAAGGCGTATGTAGAGGAAAAGCTGGAGTATGTTGTAGGTCTCAAAGACCTCATCAAAAAAGGAAAAGTACACGGATTCATCACTGCCAAGGAAATTCTCCAAGCCTTCCCAGAATTTGAGGAAGACATTCCGCAGATGGATGCTTTTTTCGCGTACTGTTCTGAACGTGGTATCGAAATTCAAGAATCACCAAACCGCATCCTCAGGCTCATGACAGATGAAGAGGTTGTCATCTCACAGAAGCCTGTCAGCACCCGCAAGAAAGCTGCAAGCAAGGCTCCCGCCAGGAGCGCTACCCTCGTTGATGCCGGTCCTAGCCGCCGTGATCTTGAGGCAGCTGATGAGGATATCCCAAACCTCTCTGATGACTCGGTACGTATGTACCTCAGGGAAATTGGACGTATTCCCCTCCTCAACACTGAAGAAGAAATTAGGCTTGCTAAGCGTATCGCCCACGGCGACCAGCTTGCTAAGAAAAAGCTCACCGAGGCTAACCTTCGTCTCGTGGTTTCTATTGCCAAGAAGTACATTGGACGCGGTCTTTCGCTCCTAGACCTTGTGCAAGAGGGAAACCTCGGCCTCACCCGTGCGGTTGAGAAGTTTGACTACACCAAAGGTTTCAAGTTCTCCACCTACGCCACCTGGTGGGTACGTCAGGCTATCACCCGCGCCATTGCAGACCAGGCAAGGACCATTCGTATCCCGGTCCACATGATTGAGACCATAAATAAGCTCATCCGTGTGCAGCGTTCGCTGGTACAGGAGCTTGGTAGAGAGCCAACTGTTACCGAGATCGCCAAAGAGCTTGGCATTGATGAGGACAAGGTTAACCACATCATCAAGATTTCCCAGGAAACTGTTTCACTTGAAGCACCAGTTGGTGAAGAAGAAGATTCACGCCTCGGTGATTTCCTCGAGGATAAGGAAAGTCTCAGCCCTGAAGAGTCGGCCATCTACGAGCTGATGAAGGGACACGTAGAAGAATTCCTCGATATCCTCCCACCGCGTGAGCAGAAGATTCTCAGAATGCGTTTTGGACTCGAGAACGGCAGATCTCACACCCTCGAAGAAGTAGGGCAAGAGTTTGGCGTTACCCGTGAGCGTATCCGTCAGATTGAGGCAAAGGCTCTCAAGAAGCTTGAACGCCACGAGCTCTCACTAAAACTCCGAGACTACCTATAGTCACCCCCGTGAAAATTCTCAAGCACCCTCGAGTGAAATGGTTTGGAACATCGCTCCTACCTCTCCTCATCCTGCTTGGAATTGGGTCATGGTACACCTACCAGGTTCTCAACTCACCACCCGAGTTTAGGTCGCTTGAAGGTTTTGGTCTGGAGAACGAGCTCCTCATCGTCACGTACACCACCCTCATTCTTGCAGCCGCAAGCTGGTGGAGCATGCTCTCGCTCTACGGCAAGCGCGCTTTCAGTAGAGAGCACATCTGGCCAAGCCTGTTTACCGTTGGTGCCTTCCTCACCCTCGCCGCAACGGTAGTTTTTGTGATGAGCATTTTGGGGTCTGATGATGACCTCTGGGTGAAGATCCTCGGCTTTGTCCTCGCTTCACTCTCTACCTTGCTCCTCACCCTCAGAGACCACCAACAGCTTACCCACGAGAGCAAAAAGTAGTGTACGGATCTTTACGCGGCATTGTTACCGGGAGACTAGACCAGCGCATCCTCATTGAGGTAGATGCGGTAGGCTACTGGGTGCACACCGGCAGCTGGCAGCCAGTGGGCGAAGTTACCACTTACCTCCACCACCACGTGCGAGAAGACGCAGACCAACTCTTTGGTTTCCCAGACCTCCAGACCCTTTCCCTCTTTGAGAAGCTCCTCACGGTGAGTGGTATTGGTCCCAAGGCAGCCCTCGCCCTCTTGTCTCTTGGCTCTCCGGAGCGAATCAGGTCTGCCATCCAGTCTGCCGATCACGCATTCTTGAGCATGGCTCCAGGAATAGGAAAGCGTGCCGCCGAGAAGGTTACCCTAGAACTCAAAGGGAAACTTCCTGAGGTCCTTGAAAATGGGAGTGCACCTGCGGTTTCCATCACCGACGAGCTGCTTGAGGCACTTGAATCCTTAGGCTACAAGCGAAGTGAACTCCTCCCCATTGTGAGAGACATGCCAGCCACCGCCACTACCCTTGATGATCAAATTAAGTGGGTGCTGAAACAGATGGTGAGGTAGCCGTACTAGAGTGTACGTTGAAGGAGTTACGGAAGATTTGACGAAGTCAGATGTCGCTGTGGGAGTTTTTTATTAGTATTCTTCTTCCCAGTGCTGCACTTCGATTACACTCGGCGTACTACTCAAATTAAAGACAGAGTTGATTATCGTCGTATTAATATTCACCGCAAAGGTTGCTCCAGTGGTTATCGCCATGTTGTTTGGACAGACAAGACCTCCGTTGATAGTAACGTTCGGGACACTCGTCATCGCCACGTTACCACCACCGAAGAATACCCCGTTAATAATCCACCTCCCTCCATTGAGTGCTGTGTTTCCTCCAACAAGGATGCCACTCTCGTTATTTCCCGGATTTAACACGTTGAAAGTCAACCTACTCGCAATGGCGTTACTCACCGAAAAGTTACTGGCAAAAACTAGGATACCGGTTAGGTTAACCACTGTGTTATTTGGTACTGAGGTAAGGCTGAAGGCGCTGCTCACGTAGGTAATCGGACCAGGTAGGGTTATCGTTCCACCGGTTTGAATGAGGTTCCTGAAAGCCGTCCCTGTGTAGGTTGCATTTGCGCTGGTCTGGTAGTAGGCAAAGTCTACCGTTGGGATGGTAAGCGAACCAGGCGGTGGCGGAACGTTGTTTGCCTGAGTTCCTCCCGAAGTAACCGTTCCACCTGTCCTTGTGTAGTTCCCTACCGCAAGGAACTTTCCCGTACCAAGGTTCATATTGGCATTTGTCAGTGTCATGTTCCCCGTTGTATAGAGATCGCTGTTTGGTATTTGTGCCGTGCTGCTTCCGTTACTAAAACTCATGTTGAAACCACTCACAATTGAAGCGTTCCCAAGGGTGCCAGTTGTGGGAGCTGAGTAGACCTCAGCCGTAACCTTTCGTTTTGCAGTGAAAGCCCCATTATCTGCCGTAGCATCAACCGTAATGGTTCCGTATCCTGCTCCTTTTACAGCGTTTGAAAGCATTGTTACGGTAAAACCCTGTCCTGCCTGAGGAGTGTTTGTTGCGGTGTAGGTGGTATTGAGAGCTCCAGCCCTCAGGGCATCAGCCAAGGAAGTATCTGTTTTGAGCTTATTCACCGCATGCACAATTCCTGCGTCAGCAGCGTAGTACGCGGTAATACCTTCACGTTGTGAGCGCGAGATCTTCGCCTCAAGTGCCGAAATACTCACCAAGGCTCCAACTCCAAACAAACCAACCCCCAAGAGAATGAGAATGGTTGCCAGAGCGTAGCCGGATTTCTGCCTTCGTCCCATCAGAGTTAGCATGCTTTTCACTAGTTCCTCCCCTGAACGCTAGATTGCAGTTTGAAACTCTGAATGCCACCATCAGTGGTTGTGATTACCATCTGGATTACTTCGCTCCCGTAAAAGGCAAGTGAGCTGACGTACTCAGCGATATCTTGGGTACTAACCACAGCCGAAAGCGGGGTATTTCCCGATCCATCTAGCTCGTTCCAGCGCACCCTCACACTTGGTGCAGCCGCAAAGTAGTACTCTTTAACCTGGAGCTGGAGGGTAGTGCCGTTGAGGAAATACCTACGGTAGCTGAGGTCGTTGGCGTGACCATCCTCAAACTCAATTTGACCTGGTTGGGTAACGCTGGTATCTGCAGGATTCTGAGGCAGCACCGTCACCACCTGAGGCGTTTGGCGCAGCTCCCTACTCAACCTATCTACGGTAATCCGAGCGTTCTGTGAGATGTCAGCTTTACCCTGATCCAGCGACATGGACTTCTTAACCAGTGAGTAGATTGAAACCGTCGCAGCCACCAAGATACTTGAAACCATCACCGCTACCAGAAGCTCGGTGAGGCTGAAACCAGCTTTTCGTCGTGGATAACTAACTCTGTGAGGCATAGGTACTCAAGCTGTAACTTCGTGATACAGTCCCTTCGGTCCAGTAAATGGTAACGAGAATCTTTTTAATCCCAAGGTCTGAACCACTGCTGGCAAAGGTTGCGGGATTCACGTACGACACCACCACCTCACGCTCATAGGCATTGAAGGGACTACTGGTATCCGAGCTCACCACCCCACGCGCGATGTAGGTACCAGTTGTGAGAGCGGCGTACGAATCATCTTTGAGGAGCTCAAGCTGCTCCTGCGCCAGAAAGGTAGCCTGGGTAGTACTTGCCGTCTGCTTCAGGAGCTTGCGGTTAGCCGGGAAAATTTGCAGCAAACTGACCATTCCAAAAATGAAGAGGGTGAGGGCGATGAGTAGCTCTAGGAATGTGAAGCCGTGACGTTTCACTACTGCTCCCCAGTGTTTGTTCTGATGTTCCCCGAAGGTCTCACCTCAATGGTACGGGACTTACTCCGTATCGTATCGCGAAGGGTAAAGTTCCCACTCACCGAGGGTGCGCCAGCTGTACTGAACCTGATACTGTTGTTACCTGAAAAGCTGACGGTTCCAACTTGAATATTTGAAGGTAGCGTTAATGTCTGCATTGTTACGTTATTCCCCGATCCATCAACCTGGAACATGACAACGTTGGTTGAGCCTGCGGTAACGGTGAAGCCATACACCACCTGCTCGGTAACCGTTCGCTGGGCGGCATAGCGGATGAGATCTGAGGTTTGATCAACCGCACTGTTGAGCTGCTGCTGAGAGAGCAAGAGCTGGTAGGTTGGCACCGTAAAGGTGGCAAGAATTGCCATCAGGGCAATGCTCACCATGAGCTCAACAACGGTGAAACCCCCCTTTGCAGTAGTAAACATACCCATTAGTAGTTTTGCTCTTTAGGCGTGCAGTTCACGCAGTACCCAGGCACCGTTGGTGAAGCTTCGTGGGGAACGCAGGCACCGCTGATACAGTAGAAAATGGAACTGTTCCTGACAAAATTTGGGAAGAGTACTGGGTCGCTACAGGCACTGATGGGATCACTGTTGTCACAGAGACGGTAGCTGATTTGGTACACCTTTGCCCCGTTGATGGTCCAGTTGTCCCAGTCAAATACCCCTGTTGGCCAGGCACTCTCAGGCCATGTCCCACCCTGGAGGTAGTGCTCCAAACCCGGAGGTACTGAACGACTCGTGTCAGCGGGGTACTGGTAGTTGTTATCCTCAGCGTACTGACTGAGCGAAGTTGCAATCTCGGTGAGCTCAGTGGTTACGCGTGAGAGTTTAGCCTTCTGCCGTGCTTTTGCAAGGTAGAGCACCGAGAGTGTCGCCAAAATGAGTATCACAACAATGACAATGGTGATCTCAATAATCGTGTAGCCCCTACGCTTTTGCATAGCTACAGTATAGCACCACAACGCTGGAGCGAGGAGACAAATTCTGGCATACTTGCCGTATGCCTGAAACTACCCAAACCCCCGAAGCCTACGATGTCCTGATCATTGGAGGAGCCTGTGCCGGTCTCGCCGCCGCAACCTACGCCGCGCGCAGAGCGATGAAAACCCTTGTGATCACCAAAGACATTGGTGGACAAATTGCTACCACCCCAAGTGTTGAGAATTACCCAGGTATTGATTTCATTACCGGCCCTGGACTCTCGCAAGACATGCTGGTTCAGGCTCAAAAGTGGGGTGCTGAGGTAGTCTACGACGAAATTACCTCAATAGAGAAGCTTGGCGAGCGAAACTTCAAGGTTACCGGTTTCCAGAATAGCTTCACCGGAAAGTCACTCATTGTGGCGTACGGCAAAACTCCCCGTTCGCTCAACATTCCAGGTGAGCGAGAGTACGGTGGGCGCGGAGTCTCCTACTGTGTCACCTGCGATGCGCCACTCTACCGCAACCGCACCACCGTGGTAGTTGGAGGTGGAAGCTCCGCCATGGAGGGCGCCCTCATCTTGGCAAAGATCTGCACCAAGGTGTACCTCGTGCACCGCAGAGATGAGTTTAGGGGCGAAGCAGTACTCCTGGAACAGATTCAAGCTGAGCCAAAGATTGAGCTCGTTCTCTCACACACGCCAGATGAGGTACTTGGGGATGGTGAGTACGTCACCGGGCTGCGGGTAAAGTCTACAAAAAGTGGTGAGACCAAAGATCTCCCCGTTGAGGGGGTATTTGTTGAGATTGGGTTTGTGGTGAATAGCGGTCTCATCAAGCACCTAGTAGATCTGGATAAGATGAACCAGGTCATTACCAATAAGCGGATGGAAACGTCTACACCTGGAGTATTTGCCGCGGGAGACCTCACCGATAGTCCCTACAAGCAGGCAGTTATCTCAGCAGGTGAAGGAGCAACGGCTGCCCTCACCGCGTACTCGTACGTGAATGATGGGAAACCCGCAGGAGTCGACTGGAGTGGGAGTCACTAAGAGCTCCTCACTAGTCCTCGCAACCAAAAATAGTTGCTGCGGAGTCGTTCGTCGCTCTTGTGACTCCCACAAGAAAGCCTCACAGTCACTACACTACTGTTTTCCTGGCAATCGTCGGAACAAAAGTGTTCCTGCGGAGTCGTTCGTCGCTCTTGTGACTCCCACAAGAAAGCCTCACCCAAGCACCAGCTAAGTAGCGTATAACAATATCTACACCTCCACAGGTATCTCACGAAGCGTTTAATAAAAAACAACGCCTCCGCAGTAACACTTTTGTTACGAGGACAGCGTTGTTTTTTTATTAAACGGTGAGTTTTAGTGGATAACCACTTTCGTTCCAATATCAGACCAAGCGTACACTTCTTCTGCGTCACCAATACCAAACCTTACACACCCATGTGATGCTCGTCTACCAAGGCTTCGTGCACCCTCTTTAATCCCGTTTGGTCGCTCTGGAAGTTCGTGGAGACCGTACTGCCCCGCTGGGAGTATGTCACCGTTGTCTGCAGTGCCAAGGAGGTTCTGCCAGTACGGCATGTAGAGTTTGTAGGTTCGGGAAAATGCCCGCGGGTGCTTGCTCCCAACGTAGAAGGTGCCAATTGGGGTGGGACGAGACCATGTTCCTGAGGAAATTTTGTACACTTTCTCTAGCGTGTTGCCATTAATCCGGTATGCTTTCTGTTCACTAATATTTACCTCAACGTACTTTCCTTCAAACCTCCCTAGGGTGTAGCTTCCTGCGGTAACAACTTCCTTTGGCTTTAGGGTGAGGGCAACTGTCTTGCTTGCCGGTGCCTTTACGGCTTCCCTACTCGCACTCTCTTCTGAATCACTTAGAGCTGCAACAACAAGCTTGAGACTCTTCGAAACATCAATTAGTTTACCTGCTTTTGAGGTGAGGTAGGTTGAAACAGCAGACTCGTTGGTATCTAGTGAGAGTTCGCCGGCATCACCCTGAACGATGGTGTACCAGCTGAGAATTTCTTTGCGGGTTGGAACGAGAGCTACACCTTCAGCACCTAGGTTGAGTTTGAGGTTACCGAGGTTATCAAGCTGGGTAGCAAGTGGCTGAATCTTTGCCCTCGTAACATCTGATGATTGCTGGCTGGTTTCTGCTCGCAGGTAGGTTGCCACATCGCCATCAAGTGCTGTTGGGATAACTGCAGCAAGTTTTACCGCCATTGCATCAGTGTCTACCACCTGTCCAGGTTTTTCATCTGAAACAACAACCTTATCACCATCAATTTTGAGGGTAGCTGCTACCGGTTGCACCAGCTTTGGGAGCACCTTGGTTGAGATAAACTCATCTGCTTTTGCCGGATCAACACTGTAGACTAGTGGTACGTTTTTCCCGTTGAAGAAGGTTGGGATGGCAGAGGTTGCCCAATCAAGGAGGTTAGTCTGGTGCCCGGTTACCCACCCAGTTAGCTGAGCGTTCTCCTCCTCCATTTCAAGTCCAAGCTCTGCTGCAGTTCCACTCACCTCAATGTCTGGGTACTGACCAGTGGTGACATCTCTATCCTTACTAATATCTGGGATGGTAACCACCACTGTGTGAGAGGCGTAGCTTGCAACACGCTCAGCAACCTTCTGCTTTCCCTGAGCCTCGGTGAGGCCCCCAACCTGGACGCCTGCTACGCGCACCCCTGGGTAGAACCTATCACGGTAGTAGGCAGCAGCAACACCAAGACTTGCCGCTGAGAGAGAGACGAATACGAGCAACGTGATGAGGGTGAGTTTGAGGAAGCGAGGCATCTGAGAAGTTAGACCAAGTTAGCTTCATCTATAGCAGCAAACACGTGTCTCACCAACTGTTTGGGATCTTCGTGCATGATTACCCTCCCCATTCCTCGGTGTGCCATCTTGAGGATAACCGGGATTTCATCAATGGTGCCCCCGCTGTGGAGGAGGATGCCAATGATCATGTGGCGCTCGAAAGCGTGGGTGAACTCGTGCAGGGTTCCCACCCTCCCACTAATCTCAATCACCGCATCGGCCATATCAATGAGGGTGATGTCCCTCCCGGCGTAGTCTTGGCCGGTAAAGAACATGGTGTCATGGTACTGCACTGGAAGGCGGTACTTCTTGGTGTGCTCTAGGAGGCTGTTAGCAGGCGAAAAGCCTATCACCTCCCCCCTCACAGATTTTGCCCCTCGTGCCGAGGCAAGTGGAATACCCGTGGTTGCGCCGGTAAGGACAATACCTCCGTGGATGGCAATCTGTTTGCCAACCTCGTGGGCGAGAGCTTCGCCTTGCTCACCAGCCTCACCTCCTGCAGCACCTGAGATGGCAATCTTTGGGTCAAACATTAGATGCTCGTTTAAATGAAGTTACTACGTAGTGGATTGCCTGAATCAAGCCAGGAATGTAACGCTTAAACCTTTCATCCTCGGCTTCATCAGCTATCTCTGCTGCGTATGAGCTCAACTTATCTAGGGTGATCTGATCGATGGTATCCAACAGGTAGTGAATTGAAACCGGATTGAGGATGAGGTCAATTCTTGGGTACGACCTTAAGAACCTGTAGAGGACTTCGGTAAAGTTGTTGATATCAGTCTGCTTGAGTGCAAGGTTGTAGAGCGCCTGTGAAACCTGGTTACTTGAGATATTCTCAAGTGAAAAGCAGCTCTCAACGTCTGCATACAGCTTTTCATTGGCAGCAGCTGGCATCTCCCCAGAATTCACAAGACGAAGCGCTTCAAGTCTATCAACAAGCCGCTTACCGTACGTTATCCTCAGCTGTTCAAGGAGTAAGACTTCTGTAGGAAGTTCACCATTATTTGCAGTGATAACACCAAGTGTTGATACCACCCTGAACAGGAACATCTGAAGCTCAAACATTCTCTCAGGCATTAGAAAATCCTGAATAGTTTCATCAGGGACAAAACTGAGGTCCTTGAGGAAAGCTTGTATTTCGGATTGCTCAACTTGGCTAATTCCCTGATCCAACTGCATCCTTTCACCTACAAGCTCCAAATGTCTCTGCGCATCTTTCTGCATTGAACGAACCTGTTCGATTTGCATGTTTTGCGACTCAATCGAAGAAAGGAGCACCTTCTCTTGGAGAAATTCTGTAGCACCAACTAACACCGTTAAGCTATGCCAGAAGTTAACCTGTCTATTTGCCCATTCAGAAATATCAGGTGGGAATGCTGGAAGATCTTCCGGGATCAGTTTTTCTTCGATGAGTTTTTTTCGTACTGAACCAGCACTGTAGAGTGCGAAGAGTGAAAGGTGGTAGAGAAAGGTACCAGCATCAATGTGAAAAAGTGCTCCAAGGTTATTTATTTTGAGGTACGACTCAATTTCAGCTGAGAAAACTGGGAGGAAGTCATTTACAACCCGAAACACAATCGCTCGCTCGTTTGGCTCTAGCGCTTTCACATACTCAATAGTATCTTCATCACTCGGTGAAGTTCTCAACCAACTCAGTATTTCTTGGCTCAGCTGTGCGAGTTCTTGATCATTCATGGGTTACCTCCGCCATTTTGAGCGTCTGATTGCTCGGTAACCTTAAACGCATTTGTTGGGTAATCACCAATATTATTATCAATTTTCGTACCCATACTATTGTCTCCACGATAATTTTCAGTGACAACCGTATTCCAAGCATCACGCGACGTAAACTTTGCATCAATAATTTTTTGCAACCCCGCATCAGGACCTATAACTTTCATAAGTTGCACAGCAGCACTCTTTGTTGATTTATAGTTTGATCCTCCATCTTTAATCATTTTATGAAGGCTAAGTATCCTAGCAACGCGCTTCTGATGTTCTTTTAGTGTCTTAACGTCAGTGCTTGATGGATCTAAGACACCCTTACCATCAATAATATCTCGGTAGACAGCGCCATTCTCAACCATTTTATCGCTAAAGGCCTCATTCACGATATCATCACGCCCAATGTATGCCTTCACGTACTGATCTGTGCGCTTAAGGGCATTCTTGTGCTCCTCTGCCATCAAACGAATTTTGGATTCTTTCTCAGGATCGTTACCAGCCATCGCAGATATCGCTGCTTCTCCTTCAGAAGCTGCCTTAGCTGCTTTTATGTACGTATCATCAACAAGAATACGCCTGTCATAGTGTTCTTTCTGATCTTTTTCATCGTCATTTGCAATTTCTTGTCGTGCACTTGCTTGGTTGACTGTCACTTGCCTGCGTTCCGATGCCATTAGGGCTGCACCAGTCTTCATCTGCCCATCTGATGTCTTAATACCTGAGTAATTCGCAGCACGTGCTCTCGCTAACTCAGCTTTAGCAATTTGGGTTGCACTCTGCGTGTCTTTCACAAGTGCGTACTCCTTGTTGTACTTCTTCCCTTGCTTACTTTTGAAGTCTTTAGCTAGCTCTTCTTCTGCAAACGCGGTAACACCTTCTTGGACTGATTTATCAAGATCATGCTCTAGGTGGCGCATGATGTTCTTTTTCTGGCGGGCCGCATTAACCCTATTTGCCCTCTTGTTATTGATCTTCTTCATTTCCTTATCCAACTCATCTTCAATCTCCTCGATTTTTTTCTCGTACTGAAGCTGTGTAAGCTTGTTATCTGCAAAGTCTTTCTGAGCCTTAGCCCGTGCCTCATTTGCGTGTTCTTCAGCATGTTCAGTTGCCTCAGCCTGCTTCTTTGCAGATCTAAGATTAATGCCGCTTTCAGAGGCCTTCAACTTTCCTTGGCGTTCTTCAACGTAATTTTTACCCCAGCGCTTCAGATCACCGTAGCGCGAGAGATTTTGAGCAGTCATGTACCTGTCTTTCAAATCTGCTTTCACTGCCTTGCCGGCGGCTCCTCCTGTGGCACCCCATGCCTGTTTCCCCATACCCTGCCACTTGTCCATGACCATTTTCGCTTCTCCTGAGAGTGAACCTACTGACGACTTAATTGCTGTGACCATACAGACCATCCCAAAGAGGTAGCCAAGGATACTTCCAAAGGCACTTTGTGCAGTTGAAGATGTTGCAGTGAAAAATTGGAAGGCAAGCCACAACCAGAAGCTTGCAATGAGAGGCATCAACAGCCAGTTGAAGAAGTTTTTTGACCACTGCTTCCAGATAAAACCAATTGGTTTTACAGCTGCTGAGAAGAACGCAAGTGCGGATAGAGGTGTTAGGAAGTAGAAGACAATAGACCTAATCACAAAGAGAAACGCAAGAATAAATACGATTACTGCT
The DNA here is from genome assembly GCA_964593885.1 of uncultured Candidatus Saccharibacteria bacterium. GTDB lineage: Bacteria > Patescibacteriota > UBA1384 > CAILIB01 > CAILIB01 > CAZQKK01. Next base: position 143,776 of record CAZQKK010000001.1, read on the forward strand.
GCTGCAATAATAAATAAGTTTAGCGTTGCCTGCTTCATTACCAGACCAGATTTCACCAAACCGGTTGCCTGATCATAGAAGAATGTAACCTTATCCGCTCCACCAATATTACTAAGGCTCTGGGCAAGTTGGTTGATATCATACCCTCCAAGTGCAAAGAATTCTGTTACATAGCTTGTCGCCTCCATCACACCTCTGATCACGAAAATACTTGCATTGGCAAGTATCAATCCAATCACTAGTTGAGGGAACATCTTGCTAATCTGGTATGTTGATACCTGAATCTGCAAGATGTTTGAAAGTGCAATAAAAATAAAGAAGAGAAGGAGAATAAAGTTTACTAGCGTTAAAATGAGCGAGTGAGTCTTGCTAATTATTTTTCCTACATCATTTGTTGTTGATCCGATGATACTTTCTGGCGGTGTTCGTATTTCAACAGGAACAAGAAAATCAAACATACTATCACTTGATTCATCCGTTGAGGGTACTCTTCCACTAAACCCAGCTGTTTGAGCAAGCATATTGAGCGATGACCTAAGGAGGTATTCTGAAAATTCTTGAACAGCAATACTCACTACACACAGAATCTGCATAAACCCATTAGCCGTTAAAAAACCTGGCGACTGCTCATTTCCACATCTGTCAGCAGATTGCAACCTCCCGGAAAGAGCATTCATTTTTTTTGCAACTTCGCCATTTAAAAACTGTGCAACATTCTTACCGACACCGATAACTTGATTAACTGTATTAACTTCGGCGGTTGCAAACATCTGATCCTTACTGATCTCTGGGTCAAGTACTTCACTTGCAGCAGTTCTAATAACACCATTACCCCCACTTGAGAGCAGACTTTCCCGTATTGGGTTTGCTTGACCTTTTGTTGTCGCAAGGAGCATCGCCGATTCAGCCATCATCCAATACGCCTGTGATAGTGGTTTCAAATTGGTTGAGTACGTATTGTAAACGTTCGCTCCACTCAACTGAATTTCATTTTTTGCAAATGAAACGAGAGCACTTGTTCCGGCACCAAGAACAGCAAAAGTGCCAAATGCTTGAAGAGCAATTGGTGCAGCAATAGATAGCGCCAACCAAATTCCACTTAAGCTAGCCCCTCCTGTAAAGACTGCAAGCAGTACTGACCCAATAATGATTATTCCCGCTGCCACCGCACCTGCAATCAATCCCGCTTGAGCTGCATCACGGGCTGCATCTACCATCATTTCATAACTAATCATTCTACTCCCAAGGTACACCTTCGACCCAAGCTTCTCGTAAAGCGGGTTTACAGGAGTACCATCTTCTTTTACTACTTCCGGCCCAGGAGTAAGTAGAAACTTCGCAGCAAGAACAACTGCTTGAAATGCAGCATTGTAGAGCATTTGAGAAGCAGCAAAGGACTCCTCCATGCATTTTTTTGCTTCTTCTTTTGTGAAGCCTTCAGTTGCAAGATCAAAGGTTGACCAGTCATAACTTGCTTTTCCTTTGCTAGCACCTAAGAGCTGATCATACTTAGCCTGTATCGGATATTTTTTTCCCCCTTCAACTGGCACTCTTACCGTTACTTCTGTTTCCTCACGATCATGTTTTAACGTGATTGTTTTATTCTCGTACTCACACGGAACTGGATCAACATTCCCAGAAGTACCTATCTGCTTTTTTAGGTTTTCATTGATAGTGTAAGGTATAGAATTTGCGTTTGCTGCAGCTTGATTTATCTCAATGCACTGATTTGAGGAATTTGGAAAATCAGGCGTTGCGTTGGCATACGTTGGGTTATTATTCCTCTTACAAAAGAGAATCTTATCCTCAAGTACCCAGCTCAATTTTGAGACGTAAAGCTTTGGATCTGTATTCTGTACGCCAGCATCTTTAAAGGCTTGATCGCCGTAGTCTTTTAGCGGACCTGTCCCCCGATAATTATTACGAAATGCAATGCATAATGGAGTATTTGCTTCTTCGCTTCTGGGATTTTCAGTACCTACCTCACAAAACGAGGTAGCGCTAGCTTTTGACCACGCCCACTCATTTGAAGCAGCCTTCGCACGCTGCACAAAGCCATCTAAATCTGTAAGGTTGAGGATAAGAAAATTGGAAACAAAAAATGCGAGTAGAAGTACCCCTAGCTTCTTTGCGTATTTCCTCATATGTACCATCATACATCAGGGAAACACCGCTCGCCAATCAATCCCCTACGATCCAATCCACTTCGGCGTCAGGCTATCCCGTTTCACACGTAGTTCAGCTGCTTTTTCTCGGTACGAAGCATCAAACTCAGCTAGATTGTCGTAGGTAAGCGCTAGGTAGTGGAGGGCTTCGGGGTAGTTGGCATCAAGCGAGAGAGCCCTCTCAAATGGATACCGAGCGTAGACGTACTCACCCGCCAGGAAAAAGGAGATGCCTGAGGCAACTGCTTCTTTTGGTGTTGCAAAGTTTTCGGTGGAGGCATCAATTTTGGCCACAATATCTTCTCTGTTGTGGGAAACCAGGTAGTTTCGAAGCTCTGCAATGTCTGTTTCGCCAGACTTTGCTAGCTTAAGCTGGCTTTCAGCATCACGGTTTTCTGGGTTGAGGTTGAGAGCGCGTGTAAAGGTAGCTGAGGCATCGCTAAACTTGAGAGCTGCAAGCTGCTCGGATCCCTTCACCGTGTACCTGGTACTCATCACGTGCTGCACAGGAGAGACTGCCTGCCAGAGCACGAGTGCTAGGAGCGATAACCCAAGGAAAATGGTGGCGCAGGATCGCTTTCCGGAAAACCTGACAGCTCCCGCTACTTGCCTGGCCACGGCGCTACAATCAGCATGGTTTCTCGCTCTGGGAGGCGCTGCCAGATGGCCTCAGTAACAAAAGGCATGAATGGGTGGAGCATCTTGAGGCTTGATTCCAGGACATGGAAGAGGATGGAGCAGGTTGTGGCATCTACTTGTCCATTGTCATCCTTCTGAGACTTTGCCGCCTCAACGTAGACGTCGGCAAACTGGTGCCAGGTGAACTCGTGGAGGGCCTGGAGTGCTTGGGCAAACCGGTAGTTGTCCAAGTGCTCAGTAGCTTCGGAAGTTGCTTCGGCAAGTTTCGTGAGGATGTCACGGTCGGCATCGGTGAGGGTGGCGGTAGAGCCTTCGCCCAGGTCAACTGACACCATGTTGTTAGCATCCTCTGAGAAACTCACCACCGGCAGCTCGCTCACAGCTCGCTCTCCCAACTGCATAAGGACAAATCGGCTAATGTTCCACAGTTTGTTGGCAAAATTCCTCCCCCCAATGATCTTTTCCTCAGGCATAGGGATGTCAGAGCCAGCCGAAGATCCTACCAGCAAGCCAAACCTCACGGCGTCAGCGCCGTACTTAGCAACCAAATCTACCGGGGAAACTACGTTCCCTTTGCTCTTTGACATCTTCTTCCCCTGCTTGTCCAAAACCATGCCGTGGAAGTAGACGTGCTTGAAGGGAACATCGCCACGGAGGTAGATGCCCATCATCAGCATGCGGGTTACCCAGGAGAAAATGAGGTCGCGACCCGTTTCCATAACTGTCGTTGGGTAGAAGTCATCAAGCCAGTCATTTCCCATAGCTTCCAGAACCGCCACCGGCCACTGGGAAGATGAGAACCAGGTGTCAAAGGTGTCTAGATCTTTGGCAATGTCTGGATTCTCTGGCATTGCGGCATTGATAGGAATACCCCACCAAATCTGGCGGCTAATGTTCCAATCCCTGAGGTTTCGTAGCCAGTCAAGCTGAATTTTCTTGAAGCTCTCAGGGTGGTACTCTACCTTGCCAGCCTCAATAGCTTTGATAACCGGTTCTACGAGAGGTTCAACTTTCACGTACCACTGCGGCATGACGAGGGGCTCAATGGGTTGCATGGACTTGTAGCAGAGGGCAACCGAGTGCTTGTAGGTGGTGTCCACCTTTTCTAAGAGCCCTAGTTCTTCTAGGCGAGCCGCAATCAACTTTCTAGCTTCGGCAGCTTTTATCCCAGCAAACTCTCCTGCGATAGGAAGCAGTTTTCCGTCTAGCCCAATAATTGGAATGATTGGAAGGTTGTGTCGCTGGGCAATCTCAAAGTCTATCGAGTCATGCGCCGGGGTGATGGTCATGGCACCGGTGCCAAACTCAGGCTTGATAGCGTCATCGGCAATCACGTGCATCTGTACCATTTCACCAGTCGCAATCTGTACCTCAAAACTCTGGCCAATATACTGCTTGTACCTCTCGTCTTCTGGGTGCACCACAATGTGCTTGTCCCCAAACTTGGTTTCAGGCCTTACCGTGGCGATGGTGATTGGGCCGTACTTGATGTAGTAGAGGGGGTCCTGCCGCTCTTCGTGGACCAGCTCAATATCTGAGTAGGCTGTCCGGTACTTTACCGAGTAGTTTACAATCCTCTCACCCCTATAAATGAGCCCTTCCTCGTACATACTCCTGAAAGTTGTGTAGACACGATCAAGTACCGCATCGTCGAGGGTGAAGCGGTTGGCCTTCCAGTCAACGCTGGTTCCCATCATCTTAATCTGAGCCTCAATGTTCCCCTTGTTGCTCAGGGTGAATTCCATTGCCTCCTTGTAGAACTGCTCGCGTGTCATCTGGAAACGTGAGCGGCCCTCTTTTTCCAGGTGCTTTTCAAACACCACTTGCGTCTCGAGGCCAGCGTGGTCGGTGCCGGGAATCATTACCGTACGAAACCCCTTCATTCGGTGGTACCTCACCATGATGTCTTCAAGGGTGAAGGTGAGCGCATGCCCCATGTGCAGATTGCCGTTGGCGTTGGCGGGAGGCGTTACCAGGGAGAAATGGGTGTCTTTGGTATCTTCTGAGGTTTTGGCTCTCGGCGAAAAGGCGCCCATGGTTTCCCAGGCAGTGTAGGTAGGTGTTTCGTGCTCCCCGGCAACGTAGGCTTTGGGGAAGGTTTCTTCGGTGAGTTGCATACCTGGAAGTGTAGCTGATTTCTCACCTGTTTGCGAGTGATTACCAGAGGCAACCACTAACAAAACCTGCACTAAGTACCAGCAAAACCTGGTAAACTAGGCTCATGCAAACCAGAGACCCTCTTTCAGCTTTCCTCCACACGCCAGAATGGCAAGCACACGCAGGCGCCACACCTGATAGTGAGGGCAACCTGGTCACCAAACACTCCCTTCCAGCAGGTGGATCGTACCTTCTCTCTACCCGCACGACCATCTCAAAAAAGTGGAGCCTACCAGACCACAGCAAACAGTGGTTCATGAGGATCCAACCAGATAGCGAAGAGTCATACGCCAACCTCCTCACAATCACCAAGTCTTTCAAGCACGCTGAGGCTCACGCCATTCAGCCACGCGAAACCATGTACGTAGACCTCACCCAGTCTGAGGAAGAGCTCCTCGCAAACATGAAGCAGAAGCACAGGTACAACCTGAAAATTGCCCAGCGTGAGGGCGTGCAGGTTGAGCACATTACCAAAGATGCCGTAAAGAGCCTGGATAGATTTTGGAAGCTGCTCACCGCCACCTCTGACCGTCACACCTTCAGGCTCCACACCAAAGCCCACTACGCCTCAATTCTCACCAACCTAGGCGAAAAAGCCTCTCTCGCCTTCGCCACCCACAACGGGAAGGATGTCGCCGCCCTCATGCTCATTACTGAAGGAAAGGTTGCCACCTACCTCCACGGCGGATCGCTCTACGAGCATCGCTCCGTCATGGCTCCCTACCTCCTCCACTGGAGGCTCATGGTTTCGCTCAAAGCCAAAGGCTTCACCATGTACGACTTCTGGGGTGTCCACACCAAAGACGGTGAAGCCATCAAGGGTCACGCCTCCGAAGGGGTTTCGCGCTTCAAGCTGGGGTTTGGCGGCATCATCAAGCACTACCCACCAACCGTAGATGTTATTTTCCAGCCGTTGCGCTATAGTGCCTATAAAGCCATTCAGAGCTTCCGTAGCCGAAAACGCGCATTTGCATGAAGATTGCTGAAAGCATCGTAACCGCATTCCAGAATCGTCTCAGCCAGAAATCTCGCAACCGCTTCCACCTCCTTGAAGCGATCTTCTGGACGATTCGCTACAAGTTCCCCGCCCGTGGAATGCTCGTTATTGGCGTTACCGGCACAAAAGGCAAAACTACAACCGCCCACTTCATTACCTCCATTCTTGAAGAAGCCGGCTACACCGTTGGGATGGCAAGCACCACCACCTTCAAAGTGGCTGATAGGGCTTGGGTAAACGAGACCAACAAGAGCTCCATTCCTGCGCGAGAGCTACAATCACTCCTCGCCGATATGAGAACCTCTCACTGCAACGCTCTGGTACTTGAGGTTACCTCGCACGCCTTGGACCAGAACCGCCTCTGGGGTATTCCCTTCAAGTTTGCCGCCTTCACCAACCTCACCCACGACCACCTGGACTACCACCAGTCTATGGAAGGTTACCGCGATACCAAGCTGAAACTTTTCAAACTCCCCCGCCTCAAGGCGGCTGTGGTGAATGGAGATTCTGAAGACTCTCCCATTTTCCTAGAGAAAACCCCTGCTCCCAAACGTTTGAGTGTCAGCGCTGTAACCGACCAAGCTCTCCCTAATGCCACTGACCACCTCTTTGCCTCACGCGTCTCAGCAAACTCGAGTAGCGCCTCTTTCACCATGGAGTACAACGGCGAGAGCGAGAAAGTGCAGTTACAGCTTCCAGGGAGGTTCAACATTGAGAACGCCCTCGTTGCAGCCGGTGTTGGGGTGCTCCTCAACCTCAAGCTCACCACCGTTGCAGCTGGTCTTGAGAGGCTTGAGAGAGTTCCAGGAAGGGTGGAACGAATTGAAACTCGCAAAGGTTTCACCGTCATCATTGATTACGCCCACACCCCCGATTCCCTGGAGAAACTCTACGCCACCCTCAGGCCAGACGTGCGAGGCAGAATGATTGCAGTTTTTGGCTGTACGGGAGACCGCGACAAAACCAAACGCTCAATCATGGGTTCCATTGCCGCAAGGTTCTGCGATCAGGTAATCCTCACCGAGGATGAACCCTACACTGAAGACAGCAACGCTATCATTGAGGAAATCGCCAAGGGGGTACCAAGGGGGCGAACCCTATTCAAAGCCAGTCGCGAGCAGCTCATCAAGCAACCCAAACCACCCGTGCTCAAGAAACCCGAAGACGAGAGTGGAGAGAACATCTGGTGGTTTAAAATTCCAGATAGGGGTGAGGCAATTAAAACAGCAATCCTGCGTGGAAAGCTTGATGACGTCATCCTCATTACCGGTATGGGCGCACAAACGCGTAGAATGGTAGGTAAAGAGCTCCAGCCGTGGAGCGACCGAGAGGTGATCCTCAAGGTTCTCAACGAGGCAAACCTCAGCATCTAACCCGTAAGCACGGACACCCAGATGAAAAAACCACACATCAACCTACCAAAGCCCCTGCAGAAGCCGGTGAGGCTCACCCAGGTTGCCTACACCCTCCTCCTCTTCCACCTCCTCGCCGTCTTTGCGTGGCTGGTGGTTATCGCCCCCCTCTACCTCCAAGCTGACAACACCACCCAGCTCAACGACTTCTTTGCCAGCATGAGTTTCAACCTGGCGTTCCTCCTCTTCTTCATCTTTTTTGGAACCCCAGTTGTCTCGCTCATCGCTGCCTGGTTTACGCGATCCGCAAAAATTCCCCAATCAAAGACCTTCAAAGCCTACCTATGGCTCCACGTAGTCTGGTTTATCTGCCACACCGTTCTGATCATTGCTATTGCTGCATTCAGTAGGAACTACACCTCAACTGGTGGCTTCTTTGAGCTCTTCGCCATCTCCTACCCCGCTATCACCTACCCTCTCTTTGCTCTAGGAGCAGTTATTCTCTCCGTGTTGAGCATCCGTAAAATGAGCCGCACAAAGTAGCCATGCCAACTCTCCTCCTGGTAGACGGCAACGCCCTCTTCTACCGCGCCTACCACGCCTTCCCCAAAGAGCTCACCACACCAGATGGCAGGCCGAGTGGGGCAGCCTTTGGCTTCACGCGCATCCTTTTGGCGGCAATCAAGCTCCACAAGCCAACCCACCTCATTGCCTGCTTTGACACCAAGGGTGGAACTTTCAGGGACGATTTCTACGATGCCTACAAGGCAACTCGCGCTGCCATGCCTGAAGACCTCGTTTCGCAGGTGCCAATCATCTGGAACATTGTTGACACCCTCGAGATCCCCCGCCTCTCAGTTGAGAGGTACGAGGCAGACGACCTCATTGGTACCATATCCCACCAAGCAGCTGAACACCCAGACTACAAGGTGATCATTTTGTCTGGAGACCAAGACTTGGTGCAGCTGGTAACCCCCCAGGTCTCAATGTTCTCCCCTGCCATGGGTTTTTCAAAAGCCACCCTCTACACCCCAGAGAAGGTTCTTGAAAAGTACACCTTCGCCCCTGCGCAGATGATTGACTACAAGGCACTCAGGGGTGATAGCTCAGACAACATCCCAGGAGTACCTGGCATTGGCGAGGTAACCGCAAAACAGCTCCTCTCCCAGTTCAAAACCCTCGATGGCGTCTACGAAGCGGTGAAGGCAGGTGACCCACCAGGCGTTGCGGCAGGTGTCCTCAAGAAATTGCGCGCCGGCGAGGAAAGCGCCAGGCTCAGCTACCGCCTAGCAACCATTGCTACCGATGCACCCGTGAAACTAGACCTCACCGCTGCAGGCTTGAGCATCCAGCACCCAGAGAAGCTGGTTGCTGTCTTTGAGGAGCTTGGTTTCAAGAGCCTCATCAACGAGCTCCCTAGTTCTCACAAACTTGCTACAGCGGTAGCAGATGTCTTTGGCGACCCTTCGGTTCAACCCGCAGGGGCTGAGAGCAGAGACTCCAGCACCACCCTGGACACCCAGCTCGCCCCAATCCTCAGAGCCATGGAGGAACATGGGGTTATGGTGGATACCTCCTACCTCAAGAAGCTTGAGGGTGAGTTTGCCTCCGAGATTTCTGACATTAAAGAAGCTCTCACCAAAGAGGCTGGCCAGGACTTTAACCCAGATTCTCCCGCCCAGGTCGGCACCATCCTCTACGAGGTCATGAAGATCCCAACCGAGGGAATTTCTAAGGGCAAAACCGGCTACACCACCAACGCCGACACCCTCGAGAAAATTGCTGCTACCTACCCTATTGCAGGACTTCTCCTCAAGTACCGCGAGGTAACCAAGTTGCAATCTACCTACATCAAGCCTCTCCAAGAGCTCACCGATACAGAACACCGGATCCACACTTCCTACGCACCTGATACCGCTACAGGGCGAATCTCTTCGCGCAACCCAAACCTCCAGAATATTCCCGTCAGGTCTGAGCAAGGCAAGCGCATCAGGCAGGCTTTCATCGCCCCCAAGGGTAGTGTTCTGGTGGCAGCAGACTACTCCCAGATTGAGCTCCGGGTTGCTGCCCACCTATCAGGTGATCCTGTCATGGTAGAGGCTTTCAAGAGCGGCAAAGACTTCCACGCCGAGACTGCCGCGCGTATGGGAGTAGATAGGCGGGTAGCAAAAATCATCAACTTCTCCATCCTCTATGGAAAGGGTGCCTTTGGGTTCTCACAGGATCTCGGCATCTCGATGGCAGAAGCCAAGGAGTACATTGAGCAGTACTTTGTCACCTTCAAGGTGCTCAAGAGCTACATTGATTCGCTCCTCACCCAGGCAAAGGTTGATGGCTACGTTACCACCCTCATGGGACGAAGACGCGAGCTGCCAGACCTCACCGCCAGCAACTTCCAGCGGAGGAGTGCAGCCGAGCGTGAAGCGGTAAACCTCCCCATCCAAGGCACCGCTGCCGAGATTCTCAAAAAAGCAATGGTAGACCTCGCCGGAAAGCTGAAGCACGGAACGATGATTCTCACGGTACACGACGAACTTGTCCTTGAAGTGCCAGCGGAACACGTGACTGAAACCGCTAAGCTCCTCCGAGAAACGATGGAACACGCCGTAGAGCTCATCGTACCAGTTGAGGTACAGCTGAAAACGGGTACCGACTGGGCAAACCTCACCCCGCTTTCGTAACCACATGACTCACTTCATCCTCTCAGGCGGATTCCCCTGGACGGCACCAGAAAACGGTAAGGATCTCTGTGAAACCATGTACTCGCTCCTCCCCGCTGGTACCGCCAAGGTAAAGCTCCTCATCTGTCTCTTCGCCCAACCACCAGCTGAGTGGACCGAAAAGGTACAGGCACCCCTGGCAATGCTACGCCAGCACATCCCTGAAAACCTCAACGTTGAGTTCAGCATCGCCGATCCCTACATTTTCCTAGAGCAAATTGGTGAGGCAGACATTATCTACATCAACGGGGGCTTCACCCCGCTCCTCCTGAAAGCCCTCGCCTCATACTCCCTCTCACCAAAGGCGTGGCGCGAAGTGTTTGAAGACAAAATTGTAGTTGGATCTTCAGCGGGAGTCAGCGCCCTCACCCTCTTCAGTATCAATGTAGATAGCGAGGTTCCCCAGGAAGGCCTCGGGGTGCTTGAAATTGCAACTCTGGTGCACTACAAATCAGCGTCATACGTAACTGGAGAGAACCTACCAGTAGATTGGGACCGCGTTACCACCGCCTTCATCTCTGGGTGCGAAGAACGCGGAATACCCGAAAATAATCAGCTCTACATCCCCGAAGCTGACTTTGTCGTCTACTCGTAGAAAGGCTCTCTAGCCGCGGGTGTGCTTGCGGTGGGTGAGCAGCTGGCGCATCAGGAGCACAAACCTCTCTGGAAAAGCTTTCACCGGTGCCGCAGCGGTACTGGCGGCCGTGTCTTGGTGCACCTGTACCCACCAGCAGCCGTGGTGACTTGGAGCACCTGCCATGCCGGTGTGGAAGGTGATTACAAACTTCTCACTTGGGAACTCCTCAGAGAGCACTCCCATGAGGAGGCTCATGGTGTAGGCAAGCTCTTCTCGCTCAGCCCTGCTCAACTGGTCAATGCTGGTTGCATGGCTAACGGGAAGGTACCACACCTCGTGTGGATTGAGAGGAGCCGATGGAACGTAGAGGAAACCGTGTTCACCTGCGTGCACCTGGAAGAGCCTCTCACCTTTCTGTAGCTTGTGGAGCAGTTCTTCGGTGAGGTGGTGCTCAGTCCCTGCAACTGGGTGGCTGGTTGCCACAAGGTCTCCCACACGTTGGAGCTCTGCACCCAGAGTCCCAAGGGCACTGGTGTGAAGCTTGAGGGTCACGAAGTGGAGGTGTGGGTTTGCATGGAGCTGCTTAAACCTCTCGTGGAAGAGGGTAAGCCAGTGCTCCCAGGTTGCGGGTGTCCAATGGGCAAAACCTTGTTCGCCCTGGTAGCAGAGGAGCTCGTACTCACCCACCGGAGCTTCGGCAGAGTAGAGAAGATCGCCATCGTGGCTCTTGTGTTTTGCGGGTGGATCCAGCAAGAAAGGACTACGAGGGTGGGGTAGCGCAAAGAAGTCTGGGTGGTGCACCTTGCCGTGATCTAGGCGAGAAGCCGCAGAAACCACCAGCTGGCTTGGCAGCTGTTCGCCCAGGAGAACCCACTGCTTAAAGACAGGATTGAAACGGAAGGTGTACATGTACAACCATGATACGGCACGACAGGAGTAATCAGCAAGCTGGAGATTGCAGGAGTAAACCAGGTTTGCTATACTGCTGCCAACTACTCACTAAGAAACCACTGCATGCCAGTAACAAAGTCTGCCAAAAAGGCACAGCGCGTTGGGGCGCGTCGCAAAGCTGAAAACCTCATCACTAAGGACCTGTACAAGCAGGCCGTTAAGTTGGTGAAGAAGGCAGTTGTTGAAGGCGCAGGCGAGGTTTCAGAGCTCCTGAGCAAGGCTCAGAGCACCCTGGACAAGGCTTCAAAGAGCAAGACCATCCACAGGAACAAGGCGTCACGCCTCAAGTCACGCCTCGCCAAGAAAGCTGCTGCCCCTGCAGCCGCTGCTACTCCTAAGAAGGCTGCTACCAAGAAAGCTGCCCCAAAGGCAGCTGCAAAGAAGAAAACTACCACCAAGAAGAAGTAGTTTCTCCCAAGCAACAAGAGGCCCTCGCCAAAGCGGGGGTCTTTTTGTATGATGATGTCATATGCAACGCGAGAGAATCACGATTACCCTAGACAAGGACCTCCTCCCTGCCCTCGACCAGTTGGTGGACGGAGGCCTCGTGCGTAACAGGTCTCATGCCATTGAGTACGCGCTGCGAAGTGGCCTCCAAGTTGCCGAGCTCACCACCGTATTTATCATACTAGGTAATACAATTTCGCCTTCGCCCGACATTCTCAAGCGTCTGGCATCGTTTCCCATCAGACACCTCTACCTCGTTGCTCCCTCAGCAAAGCTTGATGAGGTGCAGCTGGTGGCAACCATGTGCTCAGAAGCTCTCCCTGGAGCCAACGTAGAGCTGGTTCCCGGAGACTTTGGCGATGCTGCCGCTGTTCTCCTCAAGCAGAAGGAGCTATCTCCCTCAATCCTGATTATCGACCTCGATGTCCTTGAGGATACCCCCGAAAACCTGATGCCAGCCTACGCCTTCCACCGCCAGCAGCTTGCCACCGCCACCCAGCTGGTGAGAGCCACCGATCAGGGCTACACCCCCAGTGGCGTAGCCTTCGCCCAGAGTAACCTCACCGCAGATATCCCCGCTGGTCTTGCCACTCTCCGAGAAAATGTCTTTCCTACCCTGGTAAAAGGGGGTAAAGTGAGGGCATATGTCTACGCCTAACCACACCTACGCGCTCGTCATGGCTGGCGGCGCGGGCTCAAGGCTTTGGCCAATGAGCAGAAACAGCCTCCCAAAGCAGTTCCAGTACATTCTGGGCGAAGAAACCCCTTTCCAGCACATGGTGAAGCTGCTGCTGCAGGTCATCCCGCTTGAGCAAATCATGGTGATGGCAGTCCCGGAGTTCAGGCACCTCATCTTGGAGCAGGTTCCTGGATTTCCTGAGGCAAACATCCTCTTTGAGCCTGCCAGGCGCGATACCGGTCCCGCCATTCTCCTTGGGATGCTCCAAATCCAGGAGCGAGACCCAGAGGCCCTGGTTGCCACCGTCTGGTCTGACCACCTAGTCCTGGACGAGGAAATGTTTGCCAGCGTTCTGAAAGCTGGCTTTGCAACCGCCGCTGCTAACCCTCACCAGTACGTTACCGTTGGGGCAAACCCTACCAAGGCGGATACCAGCCTCGGGTACATCCAGATGGGAAACTCGCAGGCTGAGTACGAAGGCATTGAGGTACGAAAGGTGAAACGCTTCGTGGAGAAGCCTGACCAGGAAACCGCCAACCACTTCTTCCAATCCACCAGCTACCTCTGGAATGTTGGCTACAACGTTACCTTCGCCAAAAGCTTCATTGAGAGTTTTGTTGAAAAAAACCAAGACCTTGCCGAAACGGTTTCAGAGCTCACCTCGCTCATCCACACTGGTGACACAGCTGGCACCACCACTACCTACGAGAGCCTCCCCAAGAAGTCCATTGACTACCTCTTGGTAGAGAAGCTCACGGATATTGCCGTGGTTCCCGCCGATATGGGCTGGAGCGATATCGGCACCTGGAATACCCTCCACCAGATGATGGTAAACAAGCTTGGAAAGGATGTCATCACCCAGGGACCAGTGACTACCACCAACTCAAGCCAGAGCCTCGTCTTTGCCAAGGACAAGCCTATTGTTCTGGTAGGGATGCAAGATGTGATTGTGGTTGATACGGGAGACGCCATCCTCGTGATGGATAGCAACGCCCCCGCCAGCCAGCTCAAGAGCATCGTCCAGGAACAACTCTCACAGACTAACCCCGAACTCCTATGATCTTCGACCAATCCCTCTTCCGCGCCTACGACATGCGCGGCACCTACCCAAACCACATGAACGAGCAAGTAGCCTACGCTGCAGGCCAAGCTTTCGTCAGGGTAATGGGAGCGAAGAATGTAGTGGTTGGCCGAGACGTCAGGGCAAGTGGGCTCTCCCTCGTTGATTCGCTCACCCGCGGCATTACTGATGCAGGTGCCAACGTCATCAACGTGGGAGTTATCTCCACCGAGATGCTCTACTTTGCTGCCGCAAACCTAGAGTGTGATGGAGGCATGAGCATCACCGCCTCCCACAACCCTTCCCAGTGGAACGGCATCAAGTTCATTGGACCAAAAGCTGTTGCCCTCACCAAAGAAGACAAGCTTGGCGAAATCTACGCCCACATTAACTCTGGCGAGAAAATCTCCGAGTTCACCAAGGGAAATGTAACCGAGCAAGACCTCCTCCCTGACTACACCACATTCCTCAAGCGCTTCGTGGGCGAGCAAGTTCCCCAGATGAAGGTAGTGGCAAACGTCAACTTTGGCGCCAACGGCAAGATTGTCGATGCAGCTCTCTCAGGTCTCCCAATAGACCTAGTGAGGCTCAACTGGCAGGAAGATGGCACCTTCCCTAAAGGTACCCCCGATCCACTCCTCCCATCCAACTACAAAGAGATCACCAGCTTGGTACAATCTGAGAACGCCGCTTTTGGGGTAGCCTGGGATGCTGACGCCGACAGGTGCTTCTTCTACGACGAAAAAGGCAGGTTCTTCCACGGCTACTACATCACCGCCATGCTCATTGAGCACTTCCTCAAAGCCGGCGGCAAGAAGGTAGTCTGCGAGCGAAGGCTCACCTGGGCAAACGTTGATGCTGCCACTAACAACGGCGGCGAAGTTGTCTGGAGCCGCACCGGCCACGGCTACATCAAGCACGCTATGAGGACCAATGATGCCATCTTTGGGGGCGAAACTAGCGGCCACTACTACTACAAGGATGCCTTCTTCTGCGACAACGGCATGGTTACCTTCCTCCTGATCTCAGGTATTTTTGGCAAGCAGCTAGCTGCCGGCAAGAAGGTAAGCGAGCTCCTAGATTACTACCTCGAGCACTACCCAATCAGCCTTGAAGAGCTCAACTACATCACCGAGGACGCTGCAGCAATCATCAAAGCCGCCTCTGAGAAGTACCCAGATGCTGAGCAGAACCACGAGGATGGACTCTCAGTTGAGTACGCAACCTGGAGGTTCAACCTGAGGATGTCCAGCAACGAGCCAGTGCTCAGGCTCAACTTTGAAGCTCGCTCACGAGACGAGCTAGAAACCCGCAAAACAGAACTTACATCATTCATCCAGAGCTTTGGGGCGAAGCTTCGCAACGACCATGACTAACGTACTCGGATTTGACGTCGGAGGCACCAAAACCGCCTGGGGAGTCTTTTCACCTGAAGGTGAGCTCCTCAAAAAGGGATCTTTCCCTACCCCTCAAGACAGGGAGGAATTTCTCAACGCCCTCGTAGCGGTTGCAAAGAACCCAGAGGTGAGCTCAGTTGGGATTGGGATTGCTGGAACAACATCAGCCAACCACGAGGATGTGGTAGTTTGCCCAAACATTCCTTCGCTCAGCCACTACCAGCTAGTCAGTCACCTCAAGGTAGAGCTAGGCAAACCGGTAACTTTGGATAACGACGGAAGGTGTGCCCTCATTGGCGAGGCCTGGCAGGGTGCTGCCCAAGACACTACCAGCACGGTAATGATTACCATTGGCACAGGAGTTGGCGGTGCGGTGATGCAAAAAGGTGTAGTACTCCCACACCCAACCGACATCAACCTTGAAATCAGCCACCTCATGGTGGATCCCAGCAACCTCCTGGAGACTAGCAGTGGTAGAGGAACGGTTGAAGCACTCCTGGGTGGAAAGAACCTGGAGGAACGGTTTGGAGTGCCTGTTGGCGAACTAGTTACAGGTGCAAAAGCTGGTGAAGCAGAAGCCGTGGGTGTCTTTGAAACCATCTCCCACTACTTCCTCCAGAGTATTAGAACCATCCATGCCACCTTTAACTGCCGCCAGATCCTGGTAGGTGGAAAAGGATCCAAAGACCTAGACCTTTACCTGCAGGACACTCCTCCTTGCCCAGTTCACCCAGCAAAACTCATGGAAGATGCAGGTATCTACGGTGCCGCACGTCTCGCCCTCGACCTCAACGAGGCAATTGAAGAAGAGGATGCCGAGTGGGGCGACAATGCAGACGCTGAAGTTGTGGCCGAAGACACCACTGAGTAGCACCTGGACAGGTTTGCAGGTTTGTGGTAGATTAGTTCAGATTTCGAGTGGCCCCACGCGCTGCTCACCAAGGCGCTATCGTCTATCGGTTAGGACGCCAGGTTTTCATCCTGGTAAGACGGGTTCGACTCCCGTTGGCGCTACCAAAGAAAAAAGGTCAACCTCACGGTTGTCCTTTTTTCTTTGCGTTTCTCTAGTGGAAGAGAACCCGGAGGGTTCGCTCGCGCTTCTCGCGTGAGCAAGCGCAGCGCTGCAGACGAGAAAGCGTCGCCGAAGGCGTAGACCGTTGGCACAAGTACCTAAGGAATCCGATATACTATCCTTGCTATAACCACACACCCACATGCACACCGACATCAAAACCTACAACGCTACCCAAACTGGTGTAAACCAAGAGATCTGTAACCTTCTTGCTAGAGAAATTGAGACAGCCCTACCCGATGCTGAGAGTAAAGTCTGGCACCGCCATCCGGTCTGGTTTCTCAACGGCAATCCCATTACTGGCTACAGCGTTCTCAAGAACTGCGTGCAACTCCTCTTCTGGAGCGGACAGTCTTTTGACGAACCAGGCCTAGACCCTGAAGGGAGCTACAAGGCTTCTCAGGCCCGCTACACAGATGTAGACCAGGTAAACACCACGGATCTCGCACGGTGGCTTGAAAAGTCTCGCAAGATCCAGTGGGACTACAAGAACATCGTTAAGAAACGAGGAGTACTCGATAGGCTGCCGTAGCCAACCTCGCGCGGATTACGGCATTTCCTGAAGTCCACTTTACTAGCCAAGGCTCCTAAAGCCTGGTAAACCTGGTGGTATGAGTCACGAAGTCACCCTCCACCCCGCCCAAGCAAGTATCCTCCGCGAGCTCCTCTTCAAGCCCGCTGCCGGCTTTTCAAACCTCCAGAAACCAACTGGACTCTCCAGTGACCACTTCAGCTTTCACATTTCAAGGCTGGTAACCCTTGGCTACGTTGAGAAAGTTGGATCTAAACAGTACACCCTCACTCCCCGCGGCAAGGAGTTCTCAAACAAGCTGGATACCGATAGGAACACTGTTGAGAGGCAGCCAAAGGTTGCGGTAATCCTAGCGGTCCATCGCCCAACAGCAGAAGGCAAAGCTTACGTATTCCAAGAAAGGCTGAAGCACCCCTACTACGGCTACTGGGGCTTCCCAACCGGCAAGGTGAGATGGGGCGAAACCATTCTCCAAACCGCTGCACGTGAATTGAAGGAAGAAACCGGTCTAGAAGCAGACCTAGAGTTCAAGGGAATCTACCACGAACACTCGTACCAGGAAGAAACCGGTGAGCTCTTAGAGGACAAAATTTTCTTTGTTGTCGAAGGAACCAACCCAAGCGGTACTTTCATCAAGAAGTTTGAAGGTGGAAGGAATGCGTGGTTGAAACTTACCGACATGGAAGATAAAAAGGTGTTTGGCAGCTACCAGACAGAACTTGAGGTAGCGTCAGAAGGCATCGACCTACGCGAGGAAATCCATAGCTACAAGAAAACCGAATTCTAGGTATGCCTCTCAAGACGGTTATCTCGGGGAGCTTCCACCGTCACCCTGAAAAACTCTGGAGCATCTACCAAGAGCTCACCCTTGCCGGCTGCCAGGTACTATCACCATTCACACTTTCCTTCCAATCTCCTGATGATGATTTTGTGGTGGGCAAGGGAGAAAGCTGGCTCACCCCTCTAGAAATAGAGAAGCACCACCTCACCGCCATTTCCCATGCAGACTTTGTCTGGCTCCACGTACCAGATGGGTACATTGGCAAGAGCACAGCGCTAGAGATTGGTTACGCGGTAGCAAAGGGTATCCCGCTCTTTTCGCACACACTACCCACCGAGGAACCTTTCAGGTCTTTTGTTAGTACGTACACATCAGTATATTGTGCCCTACAAGAGAACAACCTCATCACAAACACCTAGTCAGCCGTTATTCTCTGGCGTCTGATATTTAGATACTGAAATCCCCAGAACATACCGAGAAGTAACAGGGTCCCCGTTACCAGTGTTACAGGTGGGATAGGAGTCCCAGTTTGAGCTAAACCACCCGATGCACTATCAGTTGGCGATGCAGTTGCCTGTAATACAGGTGTGGCAAATGCACCCAAAGTGGTCACCGTAGCTTGCGTAGGCCAAGCTCCGTCGGTCACCACAACTCGGTACTCGTACGCTGTACCAACCGTTAAGTTTGTTTGCACGATAGCGGATCCTGGCGTAATAGACCCTTGTGATGTCCACGCCTCACTCCCTACCCGTCTCTGCAGCTGGTAGGATAGTGTACCGTAACCTCCAGTAGCTGGCGTAGTAAGAATAGAGACACTACCTGATCCAACTGTAGGATCTACGGTAACTGACCCAGCTGCTAGCGGCACGTACGAATAGCGATCTGCAATAAATTTCGCGTGAAACTTTCCAAGTATTGTAGCTGCTGGAGTTGAAGGGTGCACAAAATCAGCAAAGTATTCGTAGAAATGATTTCCCGACCAACTAGACGCATCATTAGTAGCAACAAGAATATTCGTCCCATTTGACTTTGTTTGGAGGTAATCCCAAATGGTATCCAGATTATTTTGCACTGTAACACTGCTAATCCTCACAGGCGGAAGTTGAAGAAAAACCTGGAATCCATCGGTAGTGAGACTACTCAATACCCCATCAACATACCCTCGCCATGTAACATCCGTGCCAGCGTAGGAAGAAGCATCATTAGTGCCAAGTTGGAGGGAAATGACATTCGAGCCAGCCGCCTGTAAAGCATCAACCAAACCGTGGTAGAGGTTTTTGCTGGCATTAAGTGGGGAGGCATTACAGTTTGTGCAAGCACCAGGTGATAGAGGTGCTGAGGGAAGCCAATCTTCAAATTTCCTGCCCGGCATCGCTCCCGACAGGTACGTAACACTTGTCCCACTAACAGTACTCAAACTATCCACAATTGATTGACGAAATGTAGAGATACTGTGGTAGAGCGAGTCCCCCGCAAGTCCAACTACTACTGGGCCTCCGTTGGTAATGTAGTATGAGTTACTCGAGAATGTTGGTACTGCACTCTCTGGTACCGCAGCAACTCCAACAGATGGGGAAATAACCCCACTGTTATCGTAATTTACCGAAACAAAATCGCTTCCGTCAGACCCAACTATTCTCCAACTATAGTAGTGTATTGCTGTAACACTTGGCGTAACCACAACTGATACTTCCCCAGCACCTGTCCTGCCAGTAGATCCTCGAGAAACCCCCGCTGAGATTGGTGTGTCATGCTCGAAAAGCGTCGCCGTATAGCTTGTTGTAGGCAATCCTCCTTTTATCTCCGTACGAATCGGAATTGTCGTGGTGGTTGCTAAACTAGCGTCAGCTTCTGAGGGTGCTCCATCAAGGAAATAACGGTAGCTACCACCGTTGTAGATTATGTCGTACTGCTGCTGTGTCAGCTTATTATTTCTACTGAAACCAAGCTCATGCAGGTCATAGTCTGCACCAGTCGTAAGGTTAGTTTTTGAACATGCTGAAATAATGCCGCCAGGCGAAGCAGCAAAATCAAACCCACTATCAACTGCTGATACCTGTGCTGTGCCGTTCACCCAAATGGTCAGCTCCCCCGCTGTCTTGTTGTATGCCACACCCACTAGGTACTCAAGCCCATCGGTGAGGGAAACCATTACTGATTGATCAAGCGTGTCTACGCCATCTGAGAGGATAAATTGAACCCTATCTGCGTAGAAATATACTTCTAAATCCGAACCCCAAGAGAATACTTTTTGAGAACTTCCACCATAGACAGCATGGAACGTGGTGAGCGCGTACAAGCTAAACTCACTCACCGAGTGGGTAACTGTTGCCGCCGTGCTCAAACAGGTACCATCGGAAAACAGCATTTCAGCTGCATTCCTGCTACCACCAAAGTAGGAAGAAGTAACCGGCACGGTTCCGCTTCCTCCTGTTGGGATAAGTGAGTATGTTGGACCATCCACACTTCCCAGTCTTGTTCCCGAAGCTTCATTGAAACCGTAGACTTCAGTGAGATGAGGTACACCATTCACCATGCTGCCACCCGCGCCGCTCACCTGGGTTCTGCTGTACCAAGAGTCGCTACTTGCCTGCACTGGCAGAGCTACGGTCTGCAAAGCTAAGGCCAGTACCATAAGAAATACCACAGCAATGCGTGATGCCTTGGGGTAACCTCGCCCGACTGTTACGCTACTCGAATCCATTAGTGTGAGTTAACAGTAACACCGTTTACCTCATCCAGTATCGCCGTCACCACTAACCGTTTATCCGAGCTCCATAGTGGGGTGCATGTATAGAGGGTGAGAATGGGTCTGCTTGTTTGAGCTTCTATTCCGGTCTCGTTTGAACTTACAACTTCTGTAGAAGTAACACGATAGACATACACATCCTTTCCCCACGTAACGGTAAGCTTTTCACCAACCGCAACTTTATCGAGGTAGTAGAAAGTATTTGGACCAGTTGAGTACTTGTAACGGTGAGCAACAATAACGGTATTACCTCCTTGTGGTGGAGTACTGGTGTTTGGTCTGCGCCAAAGGCCAGTATCCAGCGTTTCCTCATCCGGTCCCTCAAGAATTTCGGACTCAACACCAATTGTTGGTATAGAGAGAAGCTGGTTACTCCATGTAGCTGACTCACTCGAGATTTGTTGCTCTGAACTATGCATTGCTTTAACCACAAATGGCGAGCCCCCCTGGGACCGGTACTGCCATTGGTAGACCCAGTTTGGGATGAAAGGGGCAAAAGCAAAGTAACCCGCTGCACTTGTCACCACAACCGTAACTATCGTATTCCTGATTATAGAGAATCGTTTTCTGTTATTTCTGGGCGAGAATTCTAAAGGCACATCCGCGCGTAGCTGTGCACGCTTCGGTGCTGCATGTATGCCGTCAAAATATCGCCTTTGAGCCATGCCTTATTCTACCATACGTAACTGGTTAACTTGGGTTACGGTAGCCCTAGCAGGTGCCTGGTACTCAACATGGTGGTAGTGGCGAAAGCAGCTCCAACCGCGCAGACCACCGCAAGTAGACTAAACCCAACCCTTGCTGCAGTTCCCCCGCTACTGCCGCTACTCGTTTCGTCCCATGGGAAAGGTGTTGGGGATCCTGTAGATTCAACCGATGAGGTAACTGTTGGGCTGGCGGTGATACTTGCAGATGGTGAAGCTGAGACTGTAGGGGTTGGAGTTGCCTCACTGCTCTCGCTTGGGGTTGCAGATGGAGTTGGCGAAACGGCAGTACTAGGTGAAGCCGTACTGCTGGTTTTCTTCTTTTTGGTACTCGTGGTACTACTTGGGGTTGGCGTACTAGGTGTTGGGGTTGGAGTGCCGTTTGCCACCACAGCAGCGATGGTAACCGTTGACGTGCAGACTGGCTCACCCCAGTCGCTAGCCACACCTGTATTAGGAATGCGGGTGTCAGTCTTTGCCTTAACGCATGCTTTGTAGGTACCTGGATCAATAGCTGAAGTACTAATGGTTGCACTCAAGTCTGTGGTATCTGCCCAAGCTGTAACCGTACTGCCAGATTCAGTCCTCAGCTGCGAGCTGTAGGTGCGGTAGCCGTTGCCTGCAGGAGCCTGCCAGGTAACCTGCATAGCATCCCCAACAGTGTAGCTAGAGGCATTAGTTCCAGGCGACACTACCTGTGGTGATACCCCTCGCAAGCCAATGGCAGTTTGGTCAATTTGCTGGAAGCCCATACTGAGGGCTGGCGAACCTTCTGCGAGCCAGAAATTATCGTTAGCAGCATCGCTGAAGAGTGGGTTTGCAAACTGGGAGTTAAGGTCAAACCCGTGTGACTGCCAAGCTGCCCAGGTGTAGATCCAGCTGTTGTCAGCAAAGTTTCCACCTGTGACAGGTGTAACAGATCCTGCCATGTAGAAGAGGTTGTTATCAATCTGGTTGTTATCTCCTAACCAGTAGTGGAAGTAGAGGTTTGGCGAAGACGTTGGCTCCACGTACGCGATGTTGTGATTGAAGTTGTTTCGTACCATGATATCGCCCCTAACCTGGGTAGCAGAGAGTAGCGCAAGCGATGGGTAGTGGCTGAAAAAGAGATTCTTAGTCTCGGTTGGGAGGTTCTGTACCTCGTTGTACATTGAGTCATATACCTCAGTTGTCGCCAAATCTTCATGGAGCCTAAACTGTCCATACTTATTCTTAGGCGCATAGCAGATGTTGTTCCTCACCGTGTTATCTGATCCCGTGTGGATGAGGAAACACTCGGCGTACGATCGTGCCACAATGTTGTTCTCAACTAAGGTGTTACTCTCATAGTCATCCAGGTAGATACCCCATGTTGCCATCCCCAAGCGCATACCCGAGATATCAGTGTCGTAGTCATAGCCACCGGTATCGCTCACAAAGTTACCGCGGATGGTATTCCCTCCTGGGAGGAAGCTCCTCACATTTCCCGAAGGTAAAACATTATCGCTAAAAGGAATGAGGTAGATGGCACTTGAGTCTCTTATCAGCCGGTTTACGTCGTACACACGGTTAGCTTCAATGACCAAACCACCATGTCCTCTATCCGCTAGTATTCCCTGGGCTGCCAAATCGTGGATGAGGTTATTCCTAATGATTGTCCCGTAGTTATTGGCTCGTATTCCGGGGCTACTGGTTGGTGCACCAAACCCAATGTGCGAAATGTAGTTATTCTCAACCAGAATTCCCGAGCTAGTGAAAGTCTTGAAGTTTGAGTACCCAGTCTCTGGGCCAAGTTGGATTGCGGAGTTCTTTAAGTTTGTCAGCCGAGAGTTACGAATGGTTACATCATGGGTTGTGCCCAGACTGTACACGCCAAGTCCCTCAGCATCAGATATCACGAGACCATCAAGGGTGATGTGGTGGCTATCGTTGAGCTTCACAATGTACCCACCATTCTGGGGCGAAGGACCGTAGCCAAATTCCTCTAGGCTGAGGTTGTGGAACTCAAGGTAGCTGGCACCAGAAAGCTGGAGTGGGTTACTCATCCAAACCGCAGAGAGAGTTTCTGTGCCAGTGGTGGTTCCTGGAAGTACAAACTGAACGTTTGCGCCTGCTGCACCCTGGTACCACTCTCCGGGAGCATCGAGGAGCTCTGGTAGGTTCTCAACGTAGTAGCGATTGTGAAACTGTGTCTGCACCATGTTGTACGAAGTATCTGACGCGAGCACAATCTGGTGGTTACCCGAGTCCACTGAGCTTATGTTTACAATGTTTGGCCAGTACACCGCCCCAGAGTAGATGTGCACCCTCCCATTGCTCGGGGTTGCCCATGTTGAGGGATCACTGAGTAAGGCTCCCGATACCTCAGCTGGGTCATAGGTGAGGAGTCGTTTATCGGTATCGGCGGCAACCTGGGCGAAAAAGTTTACCCACGGGTCAACCTGGGAGTAGTTGGGGGTGGTTGCGTTTGGGGTTCTCGCTAAGTTCTGAGAGCTACCGTTGAGGTACACCGCGTGCACTGCCGTGCCTGGATCGAGACCAAACTGGCTAATTGGGATGCTCACCGTGCCACTTAAACCTGGATCAAGGGTGATTTTCTTGCTCCCGGTAATAACTGGGTACTCGCCTGGGTAGTTTCGCCAGATGTTTGGAGACTCACTACTCCCCGAGTCCTGTGAGTCAAACCCTAGGGCGGCATCAAGCTGGTAGGTACCAGACCTCACGTAGACGGTTACTCCAACCTGCCCCCTTGCAACGCTCTTTGCTTTCTCAAGAGTGGCAAAAGGATGGGCGAGACTACCGTCGTCACTGTCATTTCCCGTGGTGGCAACATAGTACGATGGTCCGCTACCTGCAGATCCTAACAGCCTAGACTTCTGCAACCCAAGCTTGTCATCTTTGCTAAATAACCTTGGGCTCGCCACAGCTGCAGCAATACTGGCAAGCATGAAAACCACGCAGGCAATGGCCGTTGCCTTGAGGAACACCATTCGCCGGTACTGATTTTTGACGTAGGTCAAAGCTTCCCTCACATCCTGTGGTTGCCAACCAGAAGTACGGAGCGCACTCTCAACATCACCTTCCTTGAAGCGCTGGAGCTGTGTTGCCACGTAAGATATGAGCTGGTGTGACAGCATAGGTTAAGTATGCCCCATCACTGGTAGAAATGCACCCTGGGCAACCTCATTTTGCTCACACAAACACAAGCCTGTTGAACCTTATCCCCTTCAGGTGTCATACTGGTAGCATGCTGAGATCCACGCGTACCGGAAGACGCATTAGGGCAACCTGGGTAGCTTGCCTCTCTTTTGCGTTGCTCGCCACATCCTTCCTCGGGATATTTGGAGCAACCCTCCAGCGAGTACTTGCAGATACCCCCGTTGACCACTTTGCCTTCGACAACAGCTTCACCACAGGCGCCTCCCCAGTTGCAGGAGTTCCTTTTGTGGTCACCATAAGAGCCTTTGACCAGTACAACAACATCCTCACGGACTTCTCGGGCCAAGTTTCCCTCAGTGACCTCACCGGGAGCATGACGCCAAGCCTAACCCCAAACTTCACCAACGGGGTCTGGACAGGAAACGTTACGGTTACCATAGCTGCTGCGGTGAATAGCATCAGCCTCTTCTACTCCACCTACAGCCTGGTTTCCGCAGACTTTAGCGTACTGGCAGACAGTAGGTACACTACCCTCGCCCTCGTCTCTGGTAACAACCAGAGTGGCGTGGTGAATACCACCCTTGCCCAGAGTCTCACGGTGAAAACCATTGACCTCTACGGTAACCCTATCCCAAACGTCAACCTCACCTTCCTCATTGCCGCCTACCCGCCAGGCTCAACTGGACAGGCTCTTGGTTCAAGTGGGGCTACTACCGGACTTGATGGAAGGGCAAGCACCAGTATCACCTTGGGAAGAAAGACGGGGACGTACATTATCACGGCCAGGATTAACGCCCTCAATAGCCAGGAGCTCACCGTCTTCTCCAATGCCACAGCTGGAGCGGTGGCAATTGTAAAGATCACCCCGCTCATCTCCATCATTCCAAAGGGTGCCAGTCAGCAGTTTGTCGCCCAACTCATGGACCAGTACGAGAACGTGGTCACCGGCTTTAACCCAACCTGGGCAGTTACCGAGGGTGGTGGAACCATCGATGCAACCACTGGCGTGTTCACCGCTGGGGATGTTTCAGGTACCTACGCTAACACGGTAAAAGCCACCTACAACAGCCACGGTGCTACGGCAACGGTTGCGGTAATTAACGAGAGTAGCGGTTCAAGTGAAGGAAACCTCCAAGGTAACGGAACCAACGGAACAGGAGGTAACCCAAACGGCGCCCTTCCTACGCCAACTCCTACTCCAACTCC
Source organism: uncultured Candidatus Saccharibacteria bacterium (assembly GCA_964593885.1). GTDB lineage: Bacteria > Patescibacteriota > UBA1384 > CAILIB01 > CAILIB01 > CAZQKK01. Next base: position 169,099 of record CAZQKK010000001.1, read on the forward strand.
ACCAGCTGGAAATGGTAACGATAACGGCGCCGGAGGAGGACAGCCAGGAGATGCTGCAGGTGAAGGATTCACCGTAGGAGGCCAGAAAGATAACGGAGGAGCTGGAAATGGTGCTCAGAACGTTCCAGAAGGTACGGGAGTTCTTGACCGCGTCTACATCGTACCAAGTGTGCTCAACGTGCAAGCAGGAGATAAGCAGATCGTAACCGCCCAGGCGGTAGATATCTACAACAACGTCGTTACCGCAGTGAAATTTGACTGGACGCTCAGTGGGCCAGTTGGTAAGCTATCGCTCCTAGAAACCCAGACAACTGAGCTAGTTGCTGCTGCCATTCCAGCAAACGGTGTTATTGGCGTTACTGCCACCCAGCAGAACATTCAAACCAGAGCAGAAGCATCGGTTGCGGTTACGCCAAAGCTTGGTGGAAGGTTGGTCTTCGACAACATTGAGAGCCCCCAGAAAACTGGCCAGAACTTCATTGCCACCATCACCGCCAAAGACTACGCCAACAACGTGATGGCAGACTTTACCGGCTCAGTAACCCTCACTGACAGTACTAGCTCCATCACCCCGTCCACAGCTGGGCCATTCGTCTCAGGTATCTGGCGTGGTGAGGTGAGAATCCTCTACGGGAGCGATAGTACCGTTATCACCGCAATTGGCGGAGGTATGAGTGGCTCCAGTAACCCCTTCAAGGTTGAAGGTGACCAGAGTAGCTTCCTTCGAACCGTAGGATCTGCAATCAGCACCATTGTTTCCGCTCTCACCGGCGGAGGTGCGGGAGATTCAGGCGATGCTGGGAGTAAGGGTGCGGCAGGGAAAGCTGGAGGCGCTGGTAACTTTGGCAGTAAAGCAGCAGCAGAGGCTAGCTTCATCAGAACACTCGCGGCAGGACTTGCTTCTGGTCTAGGTCTCTTAGGATCAGCCATTGGCGGTGGTATTATGGTAAGCCGCGGCCTCGAGGCAATTGGGCGAAACCCAATGGCCAAAACCAAAGTTGCGGTGAACATGTACCTGGCACTTGCTGCCACCATGGGTATCGGCGTTTTGGCAATTGTCGCCGCCATTGTACTATTGGGATAGCACGTATTAGCTCAAAGGAAGGGATATGCGAGAACTCATGCTGTTTGCCGCCGGTGCTAGTCTAGCCGCAACTATTTTTCTCGTGGCTGCACTTGAGCTCGTCTTTACCATAAAGCGTCGCAAGCTCCACGAGCAACTTGATGCCAAGGTGAAGGAGATGAAGTCAAACTACAACCAGTCGGTAAACCAGCTGGTTATGGAAGAAGAGCAGAAGCTCCAAGAAGCTGATCAGCACGTTGAGACGGTTACCAGCCAAGCAGAAGAAGAGAAAGAACAGATTGAAACTGAGTTCAAGGCTCGCATGGCTAAACTTGAAGAGGAGACCGAGAAGTCCCTAGCAAAGGCCAAGGAACACGCCAAAAAGATGGAGCAGGAAGCGAAGCTCAAGGCTGAAGAGTACCTCGAGAGCCGGAAAGATGAGGTTGAGCAGGAGCTGATGAACCTTGTGATGAGTGTTACCAAAAAGGTTCTCCCCCAGAGCCTCACCTACGAGATCCAGAAGGAGCTCGTCATTAACGCCTTGAAAGAGGCAAAGCTAGGTAACGGTCACGCACATGAGTAGCCTTGCTCAAGAGCTTACCGGAAGCTTCATCAAGGCCGAACAGCTAGACCTCCTCTACCTCTCCATCATCAGCCTCTTGGACATGGTGAAGGACGGCGAGATTGACCTTGTCCTGGATCAAGATGGCAAGAGCGTCAAGCAGAAACGCCTGTTCATAGACAAGCTGGTAGATGGCATCCACTCCCCCGAACTCGCTGAACTCCTCCGCCAGCAACCCCTCGAGTTCTTCTACGAGAAGGACTTTGGACCCTTCTTAGAACAGCTCAAGAAAGAGGCTGATCAGTTTGAAATTGTGAGAATTACCGTCGCCCTCGAGTTTAAAGAAGCTGACCTGCGAGACATGACAGCTTTCCTCAGCGAAAAACTTGGGAAACCAACCGTGCTCAGTATCAAGGTAGACAGGAACCTCTTTGGCGGAGCAATAGTCCAACATGGTAGCTACCAGAGCGATTTTAGCCTCCACACCCAGCTTGATATTTTCAGGTCACGCTGGCACAAAGCGGTAGTAGCTCAGTAGCCATGCCAGTGCCACCAAAAGCAAAGCCCCTGAAGGCTAAACCTGCTGCCCCAAAGCGCGTCAACCCGGCAATCGCCATTACCGAGGATCTCAAGAGTAGCCTCCCAGAGCACCGCTCTGCCCCGGTAGTTGAGGAGATTGGCCAGGTAGTCTACATCGGTGACGGAATCTGTAAGATTAGCGGACTTCCTTCGGTGAGAATGGAGGATATCGTTCAAATTGAGCCTGAAGAGGGCGACCCTATTCCAGCCCTAGTACTCGGTATGAGCGAGACGCTCATTGAGGCGGTAGTTCTCACTGACTACACCAAGATTCGGCAGGGTAACACCGTAAGGTCTAAGGGAGATGTCCTCACCATTGCTGGGGGCGAAGGAATGCTCGGGCGTATCGTCACCCCACTTGGAGAACCGCTAGATGGCAAAGGCCCCATCAACAGCCACACCCAGTACCCCGTTGAGCGACAGGCTCCAGGAGTTGCTAAACGCGCTCCCGTTGCAGACCAGTTTGAGTGTGGAGTTCTCGTGGTAGACACCCTCGTTCCACTTGGACAGGGTCAACGTGAGCTAGTGATTGGCGATAGAAAGTCTGGAAAAACCAGACTCATGGCAAACTTCATCATCAACCAGAAGGGTAAGGGGGTGTACTGCGTCTACGTTGCGATTGGCGCCCAGAAGGCAAAGATTCGTTCGCTCCAAGATATGCTGGTGAAAGCCGGGGCTATGGAATACACCTGCATCGTCATGGGTGGATCAGACTACCCACCTTCCCTCAACTACATCGCTCCCTACGCCGGGACCGCCATTGCTGAGAGCTTCATGTACGACGGCAAGCACGCCATCATCATCTACGACGACCTCTCTCGCCACGCTAAGGCCTACAGGCAAATGTCTCTCCTCCTCAAGCGCTCCCCTGGTCGTGATGCCTACCCAGGAGACATCTTCTACCTCCACTCACGCCTCCTTGAGAGGTCGGCTAAGCTGCACCCAAAGCTTGGTGGTGGCTCACTGACAGGATTCCCGATGGCCGAAACTCAGAACGGTGATAACTCTGAGTACATCGTGACCAACTTGATGTCGATTACCGACGGCCACATCTACCTGGACGTTAACCTGATGCACGAAGGTGTGCTGCCAGCTGTTAACTCAGGATCCTCGGTATCACGCATTGGTGGAGGCGTGCAGCCACCGTGTCTACGTAAGACTGGTGAGCTGGCATCGTCCCAGATGGCGAGGTTTAACGAGGTTAAGTCATTTGAAACGCTCAACACCGAGATTAACGAGGAAACTGAGCGTGAAATTAAACGTGGTAAACGGCTCCTCGTTATCTTTGGCCAGGACAGCAAGCTAGCACTTAGTAACGATGAGAAAACTCTCCTGATGTACCTAGTCGTAACCGGCATGTCAGACAACGTTGAGGTGACAGATCTCAAGGTGGTCCGTGACGAACTCATCCCTTTCTACCGGGCAGGCTCATACACCGAGTACAAAGAGAAGTCTACCACTGAGAAAGACCTCAAAGCCCTAGACCCTTACATCAGAACTATCGTCACCGACTACCTGAAAACCTGTGAAGCCCCAACAGCCCGCTACCTCATTGAATCAATGGAGCAGCAGGCCGACGCTCTCCCAATCGTTCCCGATCCTGCCGCAGTAGCTGAAGCTGAGAAGCAGGCTGAGAAAGATGCCGCCGATGCCAAGAAAGCTGAGGAGAAACCAGCTGAAGAAAAGAAGTAGTATATGTCTACACTCAACGAGGTAAAGGAACAGATGGTGGTAGTAAAGTCTGTTGGAGACTTTACTAACGCCCTCCAGCAAATTGCCACCATGAGAATGATGAAGCTTCGCGGAAAGGTGCTCCAGAGTAGACCTTTCGTGGAGGCAGCAACCAGCATCCTCAAGGAACTTCTGTCTATTAGGAATAGCCTGGACAGTGTCACCCTTATGAAACAGGATAAGAAGGGTAAAGGAGGTACTCAGGTGAAGGTTGAGACGCCTGTGTTTAACAAGCGCCGAGCAGTGATTGTAGTCACCTCAAACCAGGGTCTTTCAGGCCAGTACAACATTGAAATCTACCGGAAGCTGGAAAAAGTGATGGCTGATGAGGCTTCTGCTGACTACTTCGTGATTGGTAAGAAAGGTCAAGAGTACTTTGCTTCAAACCGTAAGATTAAGGTAGAAAACTTCCCCTACGAGGTAAAAGATAACTTCACCATTGAGGATCTCAAGCGCTTGATTGGGATGTTTGACTACTACGGCCACGTCACCCTCATCTACTCACGTTTCATCAACACAGCTACCCGCGACGTAGTTGCAATTTCGATCATGAACCCCGTGCTTGAAGAGAGCGAAAAGGATAAGGAACAACCTGGAAAGTTCATCTTTGAACCTGAGCTCACCGAGCTCATTGAGGGAGTTTCCAAGAAGCTCCGTGCCGCCCTCTTCCAGCAGCAGATCTTTGATGCCCGTCTCTCCCAGTTCTCAGCTCAGATGGTGGGAATGAAAACTGCCTCAGACAACGCAAACAACCTCATCACAGACCTGAGGCTTGAGTACAACAAGGCAAGACGTAAGATGATCGATAAGAAGATTGGCGAGGTTTTCGCAGGAAGTTCCCTATGGTAGCCAAGCAGAAGAGAAACCCCAAACACCTCTCCTACCTCATGTCGGGAACTGGCATGATTGTCTACTGGTGGGGCGTCTGGGGTATCCTAGAGCACTTTCTCCTCCCCGAACACCAGCTCATCAGCTACATCATTGGGATTAGTGCCGGCCTATCGCTCCTCTACCTGAACGATAAGAGCTTCCGAGAGCTTGGCTGACGGAACCACCCCACATCACGTACAATAGCCTTACATGGCACAACCCACCCCAACAGTAGAGCGCCCACGCGGCCGCATCGTCAACATCCACGGTGCCGTTATTGACGTACAGTTCCCCCGCGAGCTCCCTGAGATTTACAACGCTCTCTACGTTGACGATGAAAATCGCCTCACCCTCGAGGTTTTTGAGCACCTTCCCGGGAATACCGTCAGGTGCCTCGCCATGGGAACCACCCAGGGCTTGCGGCTTGGCCTCTTGGTAGAAAACTCCGGCGACGGCATGCACATTGGGGTTGGCCCAGAACTGTTGGGGCGAATTGTGAACGTCTTCGGGCAAGAGGTAGATGACGGTGAGCCAATCAAGACCAAGGCCACCATGCCTATTCACAGGGCAAGTCCAATCTTTACCGACATCCAGACCACAGTTGAGATTATTGAAACAGGTATTAAGGTGCTGGATTTCATCACCCCTTTCTACAAGGGAGGAAAAATCGGCTTCTTCGGGGGTGCTGGTGTAGGCAAAACCCAGCTGGTTACCGAGATTATCCACAACACCACCATGGAGCACGGCACGCGGTCGGTGATGTGTGGAGTAGGAGAGCGTACCCGTGAAGGAAACGAGCTCTGGCTCAACCTGCGCGACACCGACGTTCTCAAGAATGTAGCCCTGGTACTTGGACAGATGAACGAGTCACCTGCCATGCGTTTCAGAACGCCACTCACCGGAGTAACTATTGCTGAGTACCTGCGAGACTCATCCCAGAACGACGTACTCTTCTTCATCGACAACATCTTCCGTTTCATCCAGGCCGGAATGGAGGTATCAGGAGTACTTGGACGTATTCCTTCAGAAACTGGTTACCAGAGTACCCTTGCCACCGAGATGGGAGAGGTGCAGGAGCGAATCGTTTCTACCAACGTCGCCTCGATTACTTCGGTACAAGCCATTTACGTACCAGCTGACGACTTCTCAGACCCGGCGGTACAGGCTATCTTCGCCCACCTAGATTCAACCGTAGTGCTCAACCGTAAGATTGCCCAGCAGAAGCTCTTCCCGGCTATGGACATTCTGGCGTCAAGCTCAACAGCTGAGCGTGAGATTGTGGGCGAAAAGCACTTTGGCGTTCTCCAGGAGTGTCTGAAAATTCTTGAGCGATACCGTAGCCTCCAGAACATCATCGCCATTCTTGGTGTAGATGAGCTCTCTGAAGCCGAAAAAGTCACCGTTGGACGAGCACGTAAGATCCTCAAGTTCCTCACCCAGCCTTTCTTCACCGCTGAGAAGTTCACCAACATCCCAGGAAAGTACACTAAGCGTGAAGATGGAGTTGCTGGAGTTGAGGCAATTCTCTCAGGTGTATACGACGAGCTCACCGATGACATGTTCCTCTACGTAGGAACCATCTCTGAGGCTGAAGAGAAGTGGAACGCCAGAGGGGTAAAGTAACCTATGGCACTCCAGGTAACCGTCATCAACCCTGACGAAGTCCTCTTTGAGGGTGAGGTGGAGTACATCTTAGCTCCCACCCCAAAGGGAACAGTGGGTATCTTACCTAATCATACCCCGATGTTTGCCGAGCTCAGGCCTGGTGAGGTAATCCTCCATGGAACCGAGGAGAAAAAATACACCATTGATGCGGGCCTCCTGAAAGTACGGGCTGACGAGGTGACCATTCTCATTGGATTGTAAAAGCTTTGTATACCCTCGAGACTCCCATGAGTCTCTTTTTTGTAGGCTTCCAACTCTTTTGGATACCTCGCACTTCAATGTATATCTGGCAAAAGTGCGTCTCACCCAGTCTTTCTGGTTTCGGCTTCCAGATAGCAGAATTTCATACACCATCGTACGTTTAGGTTTTGCAACCTGACCTACACTGTTGACACCTATAAGCAAGCTCCCGTTTAATGGTTGTGTATCTGTAATCTTTACAACTCGAACACCCAACTTCCCAACCTTTCCACCATTTCACCTTTTATTTGATCCCCTTTATCCGTAACTACCTGTCTCTATGACAAACTTTCGTAAGGTAGTAAGCACGTTACTCTCAGTGAGTACCGCCCTTACCCTCACCGGCTTCAATTTGGCTGGTACCGCACAAGGTGCCCAGTTGAAAGAAGCGTCAGTATCCCTCGCGGACCCACGTCCAAGCACTAGTACTTCGCACACAATCACGTTTAAGATTGCAACAACAAACAACGTAGGAAGCCTACAGTTTGTCTACGCAAACACCGCTTCTGGTTCAGGTCTGCCAACTGGTCTTACCACCAACGCAAACACCACCATTACGACGTTCACCACACCTGCAAACGATGCAGCAAACTGGACCCGTACTAACCCTGCAAACGGCACAATGCGTTTCTTCCGTTCTTCAGCTACCTCAGCTACCGCTAACGATACCTGGATTGTTACACTCCCAGCTATCACCAACAACAGCCAATCATCAGCTTGTGACGCTGTCTCAAACTCAGACTCCTGCTGGGTACAGATCACCACTTACTCAGATACTGGTTGGGCAACCCCAGTAGACAGTACCACCGCTACCTACACCATTACAGACTCTGTAACAGTTACGGCTACGGTAGACCCAATCCTTACCTTCACCGTTGCAGCCGTTACCTCTGGTAACCTTGCATCAAACGACACAAATGCTGGTACTGGTACCACAGTAACTTCTACTGCTACCACCCTGCCATTTGGTAACGTTACCGTAGGTACTCCTAAGATGGCTCAGCACCAGCTGAACACCCAGACTAACGCTAACAACGGTTACACCATCTACGGTAAGTTCATCACTGCCGGAAATGAAGTAATGGTTGGAAACGCAGTCTCAACAAACAACATCGACAGGTTCACCGCTTCTTCCGCTACCTGGTCAAGTCCACAGACCTGGGCAGCACCAACTGGTTCAACTGCTAACGTAAACTCTGCTTGGCTTGGTGCTCGTACAACCGACACCGACGTTGCAGGATTCAACGTTTCTGACAAGTACGGTCCTCCAGATATTCTTTCAGACTCTGGTTCAGGTAAGGCTGTCATGAGTTCAACAGGTCCTGATAACGGTTCAACCGCTGTCTACGTTACCTACAAGATTCAGGCAAACGCCTTCCAACCTGCTGACCTTTACACAGGAACATGGGTGTACAACGTTCTCGCTAGCTACTAGTTAGAACCTCTTGTCAGAAAAGCGCTCCCTCACGGGGGCGCTTTTCGTTTAGTATATTTCGCCTATACTGTGCTCATGGAAGCAAGAACAAAGTCTATTCTCACCATTTCCCTAGGCGGGTCACTGCTCTTGGCGTTAATCCTTAGCTCTTGGCTCCCCCGATCATGCCCACTTCTCAGAGACCTGATAACCAACTGCCCTAAGCAAGTTGACCCAACATCACTGCTTTCCCCTGAGATTAAAGAGCTTAACCGTATCCCTCACCAGGATATCTTTAAAGAAACGGTAGACTTTTCAGTCCCTGCCCAGCCAAATCGTGAAGCTACCCAGGTGAGATTTACCTACCGCGGGAATTTAGAGAAACAGTTTGTCTACCTCAAAGTCATAGAGGCAACTGGTGAGCGCGTTATCACCGTGGTTAACCACCCCCTCCTCTTCAAGCTCAACTGGCCGCGCATCTCCACCACACTCCCCAACGCTACCATCTACCAGCGCAATCTCACCTACGCCTCTATTGATGAACTCAAGGCAAACCTCCCTAGCAAGGCTTTCTTTGCGGTAGATAGCGTCATTGCTAAAGAGTGGAACCTTAGCCCTGAGCAGTACACCCTCTTAGACTCACTCACCAGCCTTGATGGCATTGAAACCATAGCTACTAGCTACATCCCCCCAGAGCCTGACGGTGAGTGGTACAAGTTCTCCCAAACCTTCGATCTCACCAATGCATTTGTTGACGGAATTACCGGAAACCTCAAGTGGTTCCTCAAACTCCCCGGCAATAACGCAGAGGGTGAGCCATTCAGAATGAGCACCGTGAACGTCGGTTTTACCTCCAAGAAGTAAAAAAGCGCTTGCAAGCTCAAAAATTTCTGCTGATAATGGAATTACCCAGTTCGTAGCACCCACCAATGTTTCGCCTTACTCACTCTGTGGTTGGAAAGCTCCTCACCGTCTTTGCCGTAGCACTCACCCTCTTGGCGGTACCCAGTAAAACAAGCTACGCGGATACCGTTTCGGTTATCCCCCCGCGTTTTGAGCTCCGTGGTAATCCAGGCGACATCATCCAGGAAAAGCTCCGGGTCAGAAATGACAGCCAACAGAGCATTACCTACGCAATCCAGGTTGAAGACTTCCAGGCTAAGGATGATCAAGGGGGTGTAGACCTCATTGAAGGAGACGATGCCACTGCAAAGGGTAGCTACAAGCTTGCTAGTTGGATTACTACAGACCCAGACAAAATTACCATTGCTCCAGGGGATGAAAAGGTTATCACCATCAACATCAAGATTCCAAAGACAGCAGAGCCAGGAGGTCACTTTGCCTCAGTACTCATCAAGCGTTCTGGAGGCGATGTCACCGGAGGTGCCTCTGTTGATAGCCGTATTGGAAGCCTCATTCTCCTCCGTGTCTCGGGAGCCATCACCGAGAGCGCGGCAGTAGACAGCTTCAAGGCAGAAGAGAGTATCTCACAGTACGGACCAGTCACCTTTGCCCTAAGGACTAAGAATGATGGTAACGTACACGTCCAACCAAAGGGAACCATTGTCATCTACAACACCTTTGGAAAAGAGGTAACCAAGATCCCTCTCACCCAGGCAAACGTACTTCCAGGTTCAGCCCGTATCGTAAAGACAATCTGGGACGAAAAGAACCTCATCGGTAGGTACACCGCAACCCTTCAGGCTACCTACGAGCAGAACACCCAACCAGGAATTGAGCCAAAGACCCTCACTGCCTCAACTACCTTCATCGTATTCCCACTCTGGCTGCTCTGGACCATTATTGGTCTCATCATCCTCATCTTCCTCCTCATTACTCAGAGAAAAGCTATCAAGAAGGCGCTCAACCGCCTCACGGCTGACTAGCCCCGCAGCAGAATGAGAGGGGTCCCACTGCTGCTTCGCCGCTTGATTGCCGGTAGCCTGATCACCCTGGCTACACTCTTCCCTATACTCCAACCACCGCAGGTTACCCACGCTGTGGGAGGGCTGGACCTGGCACGTGACTACATTGGAAGCCTCATTCCTGACGCTCCAAACATCTACCACGAGCTCTACTTCGTGCTACCAACAGGTTCAGAGCAGATTAAGCCTGATGACTGGATTCTCATAGAGTTCCCCAACTACCAGCTGGTAGACATGGATGAAGCCATCTTCATTGGGAGCTTCAACACCCCAACAGTAAGCGTTGTAGGTACCACGGTAAGGATTACTGGACTAGCACTGCTGCCGGGAACCGGGGTAACCATCGCCAACGTAAAAGCCACCAACCCACCGGCTTTCGTGAGCACGGAAGTTAGGATAAAAGTTGCCGAAGATAACACTGGTTCGGTGGTGAGAAACCAAGCTACCATTATTCCTTCTGATACCAGGAGCGTGGTTAACGCAAGTGCTACCATTGAAACCCCCCTATCCTCACTCTCAATCAGTGGCTACACGGTTCCCTCAGCTTTCGTTACGGCTACAGAAAACGGAGGTGTAGCTGGTACCACCACCTCAAACGTAAACGGCTTCTTTACCTTCGTTATTACTGCCGCAGACCCTGGAAGTCATACGTACCTTATCTTTTCCACCGACCAAAATAACCGCTCAACTGCACAGACCGCCGTCAACGTCTTCCTCATCGCCAATACCCTCACCACTGTTTCGCAAATCCTCCTCTCCTCTACCCTCGCCATTGATAAGGCTGAGATTGATCCTGGTGAGGTAATAACCTTCTACGGTACAGCAAAGCCAAACTCTCAGATTAACATCTTTGTTGAGGGTCCTCTCAGAACCTACTTCTCTAACTCCAACGCCGCAGGTGATTGGACCTTCACCCTCAGTGCCCTGGAAACCCAGGGGTATACCCCCGGTCAGTACCAGGTGTATACCATTGTGCAGGACAACATTGGTAACCAGAGTATCACCAGTAACACGCTCACCTTCAAGGTGAAAAGCCAGGACAGTAACAACCCTGATCCTCTCTGCGATATTTCACGTGGAGACCTCAACTGTAACAGCGTCACAAACCTAGTAGACTTTTCAATCCTACTCTACCACTGGGGCACAAATCACAAAGTTGCCGATATTAACAAAGACGGTGTGGTAAGCCTGGTAGATTTCTCGGTAATGATGTTCTACTTCACCAACTAGACATGCAACCATCAGTCCTCTCTAAGCTCCCGAAAACACTCCTCTCATGGTGGAAACACCTGAGAAAGAAACACCGCCTGGTGATCTATGCACTGATCATTGCCCTAGTAACCCTCAGTGCCCCGAGTGTGATTCGTAAGGCTACAGGAGTGCTCCCAAGAACTGCCGAGTTCTACTTCCTGGATACAGGCACAAGCCTAATTACTGGACAGAGTTTCCCGGTTGAGCTCAGGGTAAAAACTGGTGAAATGCCCATTAACGCCATGGGCTTCACCATGAAGTTTGACCCCAATAAGATTGAGGTTCAGCGCATGACCACCGACAAATCTTTCTGCACCTTGTTCACCGATAACATCTTTGACAACCAGCGCGGCACCGTCACCGTTTCGTGTGGGAGGCCAACACCTGGATTTACCGGAGACTCAATTGCCACGAGGGTAACCTTTAGAGCCAAGGTACCGGGAACTGCCACCATCTCCATTGAAGAAAGCAGCAGCCTCCTTTTGGCAAATGACGGAAAAGGAAGTAACATTAGTAAGGAAACTCCCAAGCTAACTCTGTCTATTCAACAGTTCTAGTAGCGATGCCAACGACCGTCTCCCGCATTACCGCTCTCGTAGCTAGCATTGCTCTCGTCTTTTTGGTTATTGTCTCGCCTAAGGTGAGCCGGGTTAGCGCTGCTGCCGATATGGCGGTGAGTACCAACAACACCGTCTACAGCTACGGTGATGTTGTTACCGTCACCATTAGTGTGAACACTGGTGGACAGTCAGCAAATGCCTTCCAGGGAAAGTTTACCTACCCTGCCAGTCTGTTTGAAGGAGTAAGTGGATCATTTAGCGGCTCAATCTGTTCGCTCCCTATCCAGGTTCCAGAACCCGTGGGTGGTTCTGCAAACTTCTCATGTGGGAAACCTTCTGGTTTTAATGGCACAGGAACAGTGGCAAGGGTTACCCTCAGGGTTATTGCTCAAGGTAACGCTGCTCTCCGAATTGATAACTGTGAGGTACTTGCAAACGATGGTCTCGGGACAAACATTACCGGTGGCTGTTCAGATAAGAACGTCGAAACCCTCGGGCCAAGTCCAAGCCCAACTATTGACCCTAACTATGTCCCAAGTCCTACCCCTACCCCAAAACCAAAGAAGTCACCTACCCCCACTCCTTCTCCTACCATCAAACCTTCAAGTAGTGTTACCATCGCTATTGGTGGTCAGGTAACCCCAACCCCAACCATTACCCCACCACCAGTTGCAGAGCTAGGCGCCACAGAAACTCCTGCCCCTACCGATGAAGCCACAGCAGAGCCCGAGCAAGACCCCCAGAAGCGAACGGTTGGACAGGCAATTCAAGACATCTTCAGTGCTGGAAGGAATATCGGGAAGCTCGGTGGTAACCTCACCGGGGTAGTTGCCCTCCTCATTGCCGTTGTACCTTTCCTAGCGCTACTCCTAGCCATTCTCTACCTCGCCTACAGGCTCTACATGATGGAGCGAAGACGTAAGCGAACCCTGGATAGGCTCTTCGAGATGGAGCTCGCTGAACTGGCAGCCCTTGAAGGAAAGCTAGATCTCCTGGGCGAGAAGGGATCAAAAGGCAAGGCACAGTACCAAGAAGAGTTCAAACGAGCAAAAGAGAACATCCTCAGACAGCTCAAACCAGACTTTGCCAAACCAGTTGACGGCCCAAAGAAGAGCAAAGAAGAACCAAAGGAAAGTGAGAAGAAGTAGCCATGAGCCCACTCAAAAAAACACCAGCGAGACGCACACCAAGGCCAGCCAGGGAAACTCCTCCACAGGCTGAGGTTGCTTTCGTTTCACAACCTGAGGGCTCTCCAGATAGCAGTTTCCGCCTCCTTGATGAGCTCAGGCGTGAGCTGGAGAAGGGTAACCACCTCAACGAGCTTCGCGCCGACATCACCCGCTTAGAGGGCGAGAAGCGAAACCTCGAGCAGCAGGTTAGACACCTCGAGAGTAGGCTCCAGGCACAGCACGGCCAAGCCTCGGCAACCCTTGAGGCACTCAAGAACACCATCCGTGGACAGGTGCAGAGCCTGGACCAGCAGCTCCAAGTTTTCTCCCTAGACACCTCCCATAGCATTGAAGGACTCCTGGCAGTCCTCCACAGCGCAAGCATCCCAAATCCAGACCTCAATACCATCCCGGTGCACCACCCAGGTATCCAGCCTGAAAGCGTTGTGAGGCCCACTGCCTATGCACCTACAGCAGTTACCCACACCATCACCCCGCCTATCCAACCTGAGCCAGTAGAGACCTTCTTTGAGCCTCTCATTGCAGAGCCTGCCCACCAAACGCACGCTCCAAACCGAAGGTTTAGGAAGATTGCCATCAGAACCTTCTTCTCTCTCCTTGGTATTGGTCTCATTGGTGGCGGCTACCTTTTCCTTCGCCCAACTACCAAAATCTACCAGGATGGCGAAGTTGCTGGCGCTGCAACAGGTGCACAAGCAACCCCTGAGCCAAGCACAAGCCCAGACCCGTACGCTGCATCGTTTGCAGAGGTTCCCTTTGAGAAAACCGAATGGGAGCTGGTAACCGATGCAGACTTCGGCATCGCCGTGCAGTTCCCATCAAATGCCTCTACCAAGGTGAAGGTAATTGGAGGTAACAACCTCTGGTTTGTCAGGAAGAGCACCTACCTCATGCGCTTCAGTAGAATTGCCACCGATGAAACGCTCGAGCAATGGTGGACCAAGAATTCCTCAACCTACACCGACCAGACCAAGGCAACCAAGATTACCTACAAGGGCAAGCCAGCAATGTACCTAGAATCCCTCGAGAAAACGCCAACTTCTGGGAGTAGCTACATCATCAAGCACGCTGGCAACATCCTCACCGTTTGGGTGAAGGATGAGCCCACTACCACCGACGACGGCAAACGCATCTCAAAGATGGTTGAGAGCCTTACCTTTACCAACTAGCAGAAAGGGAAGATGGGGGCACTTCTCACCGGCTGGATACCTTGGGTAACTACCCCTCTCGCACTCTTTGCGGGGGCAGTTTTCCTGTACCTTAGCTGGTGCTCAGTTACCCACTGGTTAGCAAAGCGACAGCTCTTCCACCTGCTGCTCGCGGTACTCCTCCTTACCGCCGCTCCCCTCATATCTCTCACCATCTACATGAGCAACTGGGGCACCTTGCTTGGAATAGGGGTAGTGGGCTTTGCCAGTTTTGCCGTGAGAGATCTCATTGCAGCCAAGACAACCTACCACATCAGTTTTGTGAGAGGTCTCATCATTACAGCAGCCGTATGGATTGGACTCACCAGTCTCTTTTCGTACCAGCAGTACCAGAACTACCTCCTTCGGACCGATGAGAGGCTGAGTACCGCAATAGAGGTGGTGAGTTCCCGTGAGCAGAAGGCTCGTGAGTTAGCTGCCAAGCTGAGTCAGGAAGACTTTGTCCTCCGCCTTGCACAAGGAGGATCACAAGCTGCTGCCATCACCGAGCTCCAGCGGTACATGGTGAGCAACCAACTCCAATTTGTTACCGTGGCTTCCACCCAGGGAACTGTACTGCTGAGAGCGCAGGAATCAACACGGAGTGGTGATAACATCCTCGACTTCTCACCATGGGTACTCCCCGCCCTCGGCGGTGAAGTGGTGAGTGGAAAAGCTTACGATGAGCGAGGGCTGCCTACGGTTTCCGCAGCCGTTCCTGTTAGACGCGACACCGTCCCTGTAGGAGTAGTAATCCTTGGCTTCAACCTCAACCAGAACTTCGCCAGCGACATCAGGAACCTTGGCCCTGGAGGAGTGGCCATTGGAACCGTTAGGGGTGTTAAGAGCCACAGTACTGGGAGCACCATAGAGAGTACCATTTACAGCTCGGCGGCTCTGGATGAAATTGTCAGGAAAGAGCTTGCCACTGTTGTCCAGGGTAAGAAACGTGAGAGCTTCAGCGCCCGACTCTACCTTGATAACGAGCCACACTTGGTAAAAGCCACGGTACTGAGCACCCTAGTAACCAGCCAGCCAGTTGCAATCATTACCCTTGAAGTAGACAACAAGCTTCCCGTTAACCCGTACGCGCTCTCCCTCGTGATTATCATCCTGGGCACCGTACTCTTCAACCTCAAGATCTTCATCTCATTTGCTTCACAGCTCCCAACCATTACCCCAAGGAGGCGCCGTGGATAGGCTACGCACCATTACCACCCTCAGTTTCTTGCTCATTGGGGCCTTAGGGCTTCCCTACCTTGCTGAGCACAAAGATACCACCCTTAGCGTCGCAAGCACTGCTACGGTTGATCCTAAGCAGGCTGGGCGAACTGCCATCCTCTCACTGTTGCCACCTGTAGGTAAGCTAAACCCTACTAGCAACCAGAGCATCGCGGTGAAAATAGATACCGGTGGTAGCCTCGTCAAAGAAGTTGCCTTCAAAATCAGTTTCCCACCCGACCACGTAAAGGTTACCGATGTTTCTTTCGGTGATTCATTCTGTACCATCTCACCTGTCTACAGCATCAATAACACGCTTGGGACGGTGACCCTCAGCTGCAAGTCAAATAGCCCTGGCCTCCTGGGTCAGCTTGGCACCGTTGCCACCCTCATCACTACCCCACTCCAGGCTGGCGGGGCAGCGTTCCAGTTTGACCAAACCGCTTCATCGGTAACCGCCCGGGTGAGCGAGAAAGATGTGCTCTCGTACGCAGTTGATAGAATTGTCACGTACGGAGACAGCCCTGATGACCACATTGTCGTAACCTCGGTAAGCCACCCAACAGGTAGCAGCTGCTCGTACAAATCCACCGCTGAGCTCGCCTGGCTCAAGCGAGAAGGTACCACCACCTTTGAGTACGGCTGGAACGAAGACCCTGCTGCTGAACCTGGTACCAGCACCACCTCAACAAGCATCTCTCTCCCAACAAAACCTGGGACCACCCAGTTCTTTACCGTGAGGAGCATTGGTGAGAAAGGGGTAAAGGGCAAGATCACTAGCTACAGGGTAGTCAGTTGCCGCTAAATCTGGTATCGTCACAGGTGTGATTTTGGTAACTCTCGTAGGAATGGCAGGGTAGCTCAGGGGTAGAGCAGGAGACTCATAAGCTCTTGGTCGCGGGTTCAATTCCCGCCCCTGCCACCAATATAAAAAGGCATACGAACGTATGCCTTTTTATATTGCGCTAAAGAGGAAGGGAATTGAACGAGGAAAGGGTCGGAAAACCTACGCTGCTGCAAGCTGCTGTCTCACCCGCCGGTGCTGCTCTCGCTCATGCAGCTTCTCTAGCTGGTAGCGCTCCAGGTGTTCACCACCAGGCATATCCTTGCTCACCTCAACACCATCGCCGCCTTTTTCAAGTGAGTGGTAGGAAATAATCATCGCTCCTACCCAGAATGGGTTCTGGAGAAGGGTGAGAAACTGAGAGCTCACACTCCCACCAAGCGTTTGTTGGAGTGCCTGGAGTTTCTCAGCACTCAAGACCCCCTGCTTCCCACTTGCTAGACCAGTGAGCACCACGTCCTCTTGGTTGCGCGCTTCTGTCTCGCTCTCATTCCAGGCATCAACCATCTTGAGAAAGTCCTTTCGCCAGGAGAGGTATTCTTCAAGAGGATCAGTCTCAGCTTCTTGGTAGTACGGCTCAGGCTCCGCGGCTGATTCGTATCGCTCTACAGAAAGCGTAAGGAACTCACTCACCTGGTATACTGACGGTACATCATACGTCTAGCATACCTCACCATGCAGATTGCTGTCTTCTCAGACACCCACGACAACCTTGAAACCACTAAAGCTGCACTGGAAATGGTGAAGTCTCGTGGCATCACCCAAGGTATCCACCTGGGCGATTTTACCTCTCCTCCTACCATCATGCTCCTCGCAGAGTCGGGGCTTACCTGGACGTGCGTCTGGGGAAACTGTGACGGCGACAAGTTGCTTGCCTACCGCAGAACTGAAGCTCTCGGCACCATGGACTTTGCCAACGGCGACTTTAGGGAGCACGAAGTTGAAGGTAAGAAACTCTTCCTCACCCACTACCCAGAGATTGCACGTATCGCTGCACTTTCCGGACAGTTTGATGCGGTATTCCACGGCCACAACCACCAGGCCTCAACTGAAACCATTGGGAAAACCCTCCTCGCAAACCCTGGTGAGCTCACGGGAATAAGGTTTGGGAAGCCAAGTTTTGGCATCTATAATCCCGCTGAAAACAGCCTAGAAACAATCTGGCTGTAGCAAGGCTTCCCACAGCCTCAATAATCATCTATTGTGCGAATATGAGCACAGGATTTCGTGGCTTTTTTCGTATTCTCTGGCTAGGCTCCCTCTACAGCTTCGCCCTCATTGGTTTTGTCCTAACCAGTGGCTTTGTTGCGGTTAAGTTTGGCTGGAGCAACACAGCCGGAACTGTTGATACCGAGACCGAGACCTTCAATGAAACTGCCACAAAGGTTGCAAACCTTGCCAGCGCTGCAACGCCTGATGTTGTCGTACTTGAAGACCAGCAGAATCCCACCGAGAAGCACGAGCTCTGTAAGGTAGCGATTATTGGAAAGGTTTCTGGTAAAACTGCCCACACCATCGCAACCACCTACCAAACCCAAAACAGCCTCCCCCTCCTCATCAACATGGTGCAGGCTGCAGTCTTCAGGATGCCTGAGGATCGGCAGGCTACGCTTCGCTCGTGCGAGACCAGCACTGAACCTGTGGTACTTTCTGAACTCGTCTCAAGCCTGAACCCAGAAGGGCCATCCATCTTCGCGTGGCAGAACAGCACCCAGTGGCAGACTATCGAGAAGGCCATCCTCAAGGATGCCAAGGTTATTGCTTCTGCAGCATCCACCGCAGAGGTAAGCGAGAGATCTGTCTTGAGCGTCTGCCTCGTTGAGCAGCTGAGGCTCTACTTCACCCAGCGAGAGCTCTTTGAGAAGGTGTTTGCTCCCCTCTCCATTCTCAGTAGTGCTACCAAGAACGCTTGGGGAGTGATGGCCATCAAAGAAGAGACTGCTATCGCCACCGAAGAGCACCTCAAGGACACAAGCTCACCTTTCTACCTTGGGAGCGATAAAGCCAACCTCCTCAACTTCAGCACCCAAGATGTTGCCAGTGAAAGGTACAACCGCCTGACCAACGGGAGAGACCACAAGTACTCCTACCTCTACGGCTCGCTTTTCATTGCCCAACTACAAGCCCAGTGGGAGCGAGCTGGCCACCCTATTGCTAACCGCCCCGAGATCATGGCTACCCTCTTCAACCTAGGGTTCAAGAAGTCTAAACCAAAGGCTGACCCACAGGTTGGCGGTGCTGCTCTCACCATTGCCGATACCCAGTACAGTTTTGGCGGCCTCGCGTACGAGATCTACTACTCCGGAGTTCTCCAAGATACCTTCGCCTTTGACAAGTAGGCTACTTGAGCGAAAGTACCTCAGCCCTCGCCATGAAATCAATGATGGCAGGGTCAACGATAATGTGACGCGGACTGATAGGAGACTTGAGGTAGAGCCCCTCTAGGGTGGTACACCTACTGAGTGCCACGTACGTTTGCCCGTGGGCGAAGGCACCCTGACTGAGGTCTACAAACACCGCCTCGTACGTTTTCCCCTGAGACTTGTGCACGGTAATTGCCCAGGCGAGCCGCATGGGAACTTGGGTAAATGAGCTTGCCACATCTGCCTCAATAGTTTCATCTTCACGGTTGTACGAGTACCTCACCGTCTCCCAGGTTTCCCTGGGGATGAGGTGTTTTTTGCCATCAATGGTAACACCAACCTCGGTGTCGTTGAGCGCTGTAACCACCCCAATTGAACCGTTCACCCAACGCTTCTCACGGTCATTCTTGAGGAGCATCACCTGAGATCCAACCTTGAGCTGGAGCACCGCCTCGGTGGGAAAGGCACTCTCCTGGAGAGCACCGGTTACCTTTGCGGTGTAGGTTTTGTGTTCCCCATGGAGGAGATTGAGCTTCTCGTGGTTGGTGCGCGAGACCACCGCGTTAGTACCGGCCAAGGTGACAAAGCTATCCTCAGGGAGCGGGACCCCCACCCGGGTGTTGAGCGTTTCGATAATCTCTTCGGTGATATCACCCTTCCTAATGGCGTTGAGAATGCGCCTGAAAGCTTCATCTTTCTGACGGAACATCGTGTTGAGCTCAAAGATACGAAGGTCTAGCCTCCGACAAGCCGGGGCATTAAAGAAGTAGATCCCCTCGTAGGTTTCGTAGAGGTACTGCGAAAGCGACTGATCAGTGACAATGGGAGGAAGCTGGTAGAGGTCGCCAAAGAAAATCATCTGCACCCCACCAAACGGGAGGTGGGAGCCCCGGGCTAGCTGGAGCTTCCAGCTAATTGCCTCCATGAGGTCGGCGCGCACCATGGAAACCTCATCGATCACCACCACATCTACATTCTTGAGGAGAGTACGAGTCTTATCATCTACCGTGATGTCTGCTTGGCGAAGAAGCGTAGGTGCCAGCTTGAAGAATGAGTGAATGGTTTGGCCACCAACGTTCATCGCAGCAACACCGGTTGGAGCAACTACCACCGTACGCTTCTTGGTTGTAGCGATGAAGTACTGGAGGAGGAGCGATTTCCCCGTCCCTGCTTTTCCGGTGATGAACATGGAGTCATTACCCTCTTCAATGTACTCAAGTACCTTCCGCTGCTCATCACTGAGTGTTACGTTGGTGAGGTCTGTGCTGGATGATGCTCTTCGTTTTGCCACGGTATTTTCGGTACTTGTACGGTACTACCCACGTTACACTGTTTTACCGTGGATACGTAGGGGTTGGGAGTTGAACGTCAGGATGTCCTCAGCGTAAAGCTTCGGAACATCCTTCCTCGGAAACCCACGGTTTCCGACGGCTGCAAGCAGCCTGCTTTCCTCCACGGGAAAACTTCCGTTTTCCCGGCCCCTTTCCTGTTCAAATCCTGCCCTCTTTGTAGTCAAAACAAAAGGACCATCAGCCGATGGTCCTTTTGTTTTGGTAGCGGGGGTTGGATTTGAACCAACGACCTTCTGGTTATGAGCCAGACGAGCTTCCAGGCTGCTCTACCCCGCAACAGATTTTCTCCTACTGACCTTACCTGATTTTCTCTCTATACTAGGTTGGAAGAGTACCTGAGTTGAATGTAAAGTAAACTTTACAAACACAGTGCTTCTTGCCATACTTACCTGGTATCGGTAGCCGGGAGTACCTAAGGAATATACCGTAAGTCATAAGATTCGTCAACCTCAAAACCCATGGAACCAACCGGTAAACAGCCTCAGCAGAGCCAGAAACCCCAGCCACCACGCCGGCAAGGGTCCCCAAAGGGTAGGCCTCCAGTAATCCCAGGTATGCCTGGGCCAAACACCAACAAAAACTTCCTCTGGATTGTGCTCATTCTCATTGGTTTTGCTATCCTGTCAGCTTTCTACGCTCCGTCACGCCAGAAGCCTGAGGAAATTGGCATCTCAGATGTTGCCAACAAGGTTGCAAACAACGAGGTAAAGAAGGTTGTTGTTAAGAATGATACAGACCTCGTTATTACCCTCAAAGATGGAAAGGAACTCGTCTCTGCCATTCGTCAGGGAGATGATCTCAAAGACTTCGGCATCACCCCAGACAAAACTGAGATTAGCATTACCTACGACAACAGCATTGCCCTCTGGCTTGCCATCCTCCAGATCATCGTTCCTTCGCTCATTATCGTAGGAATCATCATCTACCTATTCAGGGCATCTGCTGGTGCCAACATGAAGGCGATGAGCTTCGGGCAGTCCCGGGCTAAACTAGCTAACCTCTCCAAGATTCGTTTCAAGGATGTTGCCGGACTCAAAGAGGCAAAAACCGAGCTCATGGAAGAGGTTGAGTTCCTCAGAAACCCAGGCAAGTTCCTCTCACTGGGAGCCGAGATCCCTAAGGGAGTGCTCCTCGTTGGACCTCCAGGAACCGGTAAGACCCTCCTCGCCAAGGCAGTAGCCGGCGAAGCTGGAGTACCTTTCTTCACCATTTCAGCCTCTGAGTTTGTTGAAATGTTCGTGGGTGTTGGAGCTTCACGGGTACGTGACCTCTTTGCCAAAGCCAAGAAAGCTTCACCATGTATCATCTTCATCGATGAGCTTGACGCCATTGGAAGGCAGCGTGGTGCCGGTCTCGGTGGCGGACACGATGAACGCGAGCAGACGCTCAACCAGATCCTCGTTGAAATGGACGGCTTCGAAACAGACGCAGGTGTCATCATCATGGCAGCCACCAACCGCCCAGACGTCCTCGATCCAGCCCTCCTCCGTCCAGGTAGGTTTGATCGCCGCGTTGTCGTAGATCTCCCAACCAAGTCAGAGCGTGAAGAGGTCTTGAAGATTTACGCCGCCAAAAAGCCCCTCGCTGAAGGTGTAGACCTTGCAGCCGTCGCTGGGCAAACCGCTGGACTCTCTCCTGCAGACCTCAAGAATGTCATGAACGAGGCAGCCATTCTCACCGCTCGCCGTGAAGAGAAAATTATCACCCAAGAAATTCTCCACGAAGCTGTTGAGAAAATCCTCGTCGGCCCTGAGCGCCCTAGCCGGGTGCTCTCTGAGCACGAGAAGAAGGTTACCGCCGTCCACGAGGCAGGACACGCCATTGTCGGACACGTCCTCCCTAATACGGATGACATCCACAAGGTTTCCATCATCAGCAGAGGGACAGCACTTGGCCTCACCTGGAGCCTCCCACGTGAAGACACCCATCTCGTGAGCGAAAGTAAGTTTAAAGACGAGCTCGCCATGCTCTTGGGTGGAAGACTTGCTGAAATCCTCTACTTTAAGGAACCTACCACTGGTGCTTCAAACGACCTCAAGCGCGCAACCGACATCGCCCGCCGCATGGTGGCAGACTACGGTATGAGCGAGAAGCTGGGTCTCAGAACCTACGGTGAGAAGCACGAGCAAATCTTCCTCGGCAGATCTATGGGCGAACAGCGAGACTACAGCGAAGAGCGCGCGCAGCTCATCGACATCGAGGTTACCCGCATCATGAAGGAAGCTGAAGAAAAGGCTACCGAAACGCTCACCAAGTACCGCACCGCCCTCGATCACCTCACCGAACTCTTGCTCAACAAGGAAACGGTAAGTGGCAAAGAGCTCACTGAGATCCTCACCAACGACACCGGGATTAACAAAGACGGCGACGAAGTTTCGCAGGGGTAAATGAAACGTCTCTGGGGGCTGTTCTTCGGGAAGTCATACACCGTCAAGCGGGCTAGCGCTCTCTTGGCGGTTACTGCTGTACTCAGCAACGCTCTAGGACTCTTCAGGAACATCATCTTCTACAGGCTCCTCCCGCCAGACCAGCTTGATATCTACTACGCAAGCTTCAGGATCCCTGACCTCATCTTCAACATCCTGATCCTGGGAGCTATCAGTAGCGCTTTCATCCCAGTGCTTACCGAACACCTCGGGAAGCACCCCGAAGATGATGAAAAGTGGCGAAAGATTGCCAACCAAGTTATCAGTTGGCTCACGGCAATTCTCGGAGTACTAGCCCTCATCCTGGCTCTCATCATGCCGTGGCTGATGCAGGTTGTAGTAGCTGGCTTCGATCCGGTAAGGATGGAATCTGCAGTGCTCCTCAGTAGGATTCTCCTCGTCCAGAGTGTTTTCCTGGCTTGGTCTTTCTGTTTTGGTGGCCTCCTCAATAGCTTCAACCGGTTCTCTACCTACGCATTCGCACCGCTAGTCTACAACCTCATCCTCATTGCTGGTGGGTTTGTTGCCGCAAGCTACGGGATTACTGCCCTCGCCTACGCCGTGGTAGTAGGAGCTCTTGGCCACTGCGGTATCCAGTACCTGGAGACTAAGAGGCTAGGCTACAAACCAAAGATTGATTTCAGTGTTGGCAAAGAGCTCAAGGAAATCTTCAAGTTGATGGTTCCTCGGAGCCTCACCCTGGGTACCAGCCAGATCACGGCAATTGTTTACGTTGCTCTCGCCTCTGGTCTCACCGCCGGGTCTATCGCCATCTTCAGTGGCATGAACGACCTCCAAACTACCCCAACAGTGATTGTGGCAAACTCCATCGCCATTGCCTTCTTCCCAACCCTCACCAAGCACCTCGCTGCGGGAGAGTGGGATTCGCTCAATACCCTGGTGCTCAAGGCAGTAAGGACAGTTCTCTTCCTCATTATTCCTACCGTTCTCCTAGGCATTATCCTACGTGCTCAGGTGGTAAGGCTCTACTTCGGTATTGGAGGAGCTGGCTGGACACTCACCGAAATTGCTATAGAAACTTTCGTCTTCTTCCTCATCGGCATCATTCCGGCTAGCCTCGTTGCCATCCTCTTACGGATTTTCTACGGCCTCAAAGACACCCGAACCCCGCTCATCTACGGGAGCATTGCGGCGGCTGCTGGCATTATCACCGCCTACATTGGTATCACCAAGTTTGGCGGAAACGTTGCGGTACTAGCACTTGCAACCACCGTGGTCTCAGGGGTGCAGTGTCTCTTACTCCTGGCGAAGCTCTACCAAGACAACCGGTTTGAGCTCAGTGCCAAGATTGTGGTGAAACACTCGCTCAACTACCTCACCGGGGGGCTCATTGCCGCTGGGGTAAGTTGGTCTGTCCTCAACGTAGTGCACTGGTTCTACGTCACCACAGGCATCCTTGGAACCCAGTACATCATCGGACTCCTCATTCAGCTCGTTCTGGCTGCAACTGCTGGAGCCCTGGTATACTACACCTACAATAAGGTACTCGGTAGCGAAGAACTCTCATGGCTCAAACGCAGCGCCTTCAAGAATCCATAGATAGAACTCCTTACTCAGCCTGCTTTTTGGTGGCCCTCGTTGGGGTGTGCTGCTTTGTGATAGCCGCATACGCCCTGGTGAAGCTGGGTGGTGGGGCAAAGCACCTCTGGTTTACTCGCTCCACAAACAGCAGTACCATCGATACCTCTGCAGCTTCAGATGCCCTAGAAGCAGCAAAGCAGAAAACCCAAGCCGCTGTTGACCAGGCGAAATCAGAGGCACAGTCTGCTGCCCAGAAAGAGCTTGAAGCCCAGAAGGCCGCTGCTGCAGAGGCAGCTATGGAAGCCGTGAAGCAGGAAACCCAAAAGCAGCTGGACTCATTCAAGGAAAGTTTGAAATAAAAAAACCTAGACGAAATGTCTAGGTTGGAAGAATGGGTTGCCACTCGCTCTCTTCCATTGGGTGGACGAGAGGGTTGAGACGCCTCACCTGCTCCAGTTTGCCAGATTGACCACTCCTGAAGTGGAGGAAGTGTAAGTTATGCATCCCAGTGTGCTTGCAGATAACCGGCCAACCTTCCGGGAGTGCACCCGCAAGGACGTGTCTGATGACTTTGCTTATCTCGCCGTGTGACGAGATAACAACGGTGCCACCTCGGTGACTTTCCCCTAGCTCGGCTAGTAGGCCTTGCACCTCAGGAATGTGAGCTGTCACCGATCCACCCCCTTTACCAGGAATGAAGTCCGGATCTTGGTTGGCTTTCTTGACCATCTCGGCATGAGCCTTACGGAACGCGTGCACACACTCGAAACCAAAAGAGGTGTCGCCCCAGTCTCGCTCTCTCACCCGGACATCTTCACGCCAGGTTACACCCGGAAAGACGATGTGAGCGGTTTGAGAGGCTCGCTCAAATGGCGAGGTGATGTAGGCGCTGGGTTCAAGTGGTGCAACGTACGTCTGGATAACTTCTGATGCAAGCCGCGCCTGTAGCAATCCTCTCCCAGTAAGGGGCCAGTGAGCATCGTCGGTAGTCATCTCAGACACCCTCCGTAGTTCCTGGAAAGCCCAGCTTAGGTTTTGGCAATCACCCAAGAGTACCCTCTGGAGGATCTGGTTGTGGAGTGACCACCCATGACGAAACACTATCAAGTTCTCAAGTTCAATCACGGAGAAACCCTACCAAAAAATACTCGATATGGCAACCAGCTACCCCCTCGAAATAAACCTGAAAACCTGGTACACTCGGGGCTAATGAACGCTCAAGAATCAATCAGGAACTTCTGTATTATCGCCCACATCGATCATGGCAAGTCTACGCTTGCAGATCGAATGCTTGAGGTTACCCAAACGGTGCTCCAGCGGGAGATGAAAGAGCAGCTCTTGGATCAGATGGATCTAGAGCGCGAACGCGGCATCACCATCAAGCTCCAGCCGGTGAGGATGCTCTACAAAGATCACGTCCTCAACCTCATCGATACTCCAGGACACGTAGACTTCTCCTACGAGGTTTCTCGCTCTCTTGCTGCGGTAGAAGGGGCAGTGCTTTTGGTAGATGCCTCGCAAGGTGTTCAAGCACAGACGCTCACCACCCTCTACCAGGCCATTGACCAGGGGCTCACCATCATTCCGGTTATCAACAAAATTGACCTCCCCCACGCCGAGCCTGAGCGCCGCGCTGAAGAGCTCATGAAGCTCCTAGGTTGCAAGCGCGAGGACATCCTCTTTGCCTCGGGAAAAACAGGCGTTGGGGTACCAGAAATCCTGGACCAGGTTATCAGAGACGTTCCCTCACCAAAGGGAGACCCGGAAGCTCCCCTCAGAGCCCTCGTCTTTGACTGCATCTTCGATGCCTACCGTGGGGTTGTCGCCTACATCAGGCTTGTAGACGGAGCTCTCCCGGCCCACACAGACATTAAGCTCATCCAGGGGAACAAAGAAACCGAAGCGCTTGAGGTTGGCTACTTCCTCCCCCAGCGAAAAGCTTCAAAGGATATCAACCCAGGCGAAATTGGCTACGTGATCACCGGACTCAAAGAGGTGAGCGATATTGGGATTGGAGACACCTTCACCCTCAAGAAAACCACCACCGATCCCCTCCCGGGATACCGCCAGGTTACCCCCATGGTCTTCGCCTCGCTCTACCCACCCGATGGTGACCAGTACACCACGCTCAGAGATGCCATCTCAAAGTACAAGCTCAACGACGCCGCCCTCACCTTCGTCCCCGAGCACTCCCCCGCTCTTGGCTTTGGTTTCAGGTGTGGCTTCCTGGGAATGCTCCACATGGAAATTGTGATCGAGCGCCTCCACCGTGAGTACAACGCCGATGTGTTTGCCACCGTTCCCTCGGTTGCCTACCAGGCTACCACCACCAGCGATGAGCTCATCGAGGTGCAGAGTCCCGCCGAACTGCCAGATCCTTCGTCCACAAAGACAACCTCAGAGCCGTGGATTCAGCTTGAGCTGGTTTCGCCCCACGAGTACGTGGGAAACATCATGGAACTCTGCTCCCTCCACCGTGCTACCTACATCAACACCCAGTACCTGGACACAGACAGGGTTCTCCTCACCTACGAGGCTCCACTGGCCGAGATTGTTGTCTCGTTCTACGATGAGCTCAAGAGTGCCACCGCCGGTTACGCCTCCATGAGCTACAGCATGCTCGGCTTTAGAGAGGGCAACCTGGTAAAGCTGGATATCCTGATTGGGGGCGATAAGATGGAGCCGCTTGCCACCATCGTTCCTCGCTCACTGGCAGACTCCACCGGGAGGAGGCTCTGCGAGAAGCTCAAAGAGCTCATCCCGCGTCAGAACTTTGAGGTGGCCATCCAAGCAGCAGTTGGTGGAAAGGTGATCGCCCGTGAGACTATCTCAGCCTTCAGAAAAGACGTAACAGACTACCTGTACGGTGGTGACGTTACCCGCAAAATGAAGCTGCTCAACAAGCAAAAAGAAGGTAAGAAGCGCATGAAAAAGTTTGGGAAAGTTGAAATCCCAAACAACGTCTTCATTGATCTCTTGAAGCGAACCTAAACCGCTCGGTGGGGAAACCTGAGAAAGAAGTCGGTTCCCTCGTGAATCTTGCTCTTGAAGAGTACCTCGCCTCCCATACTCGCCATGATGTGCTTCACGAGGACTAGCCCAAGTCCCGTGCCTTCGTAGGCAATCTCCTTTGCCTCTTCGCCCCGGAAAAACTCGGTGAAGAGTCTACTCTGCTCTGCTTCCGGAATACCAATACCTTGGTCTACCACGTGGATGACCGCGTAGTCTCCCTCAACGGCTGCGGTAACGGTAACCTGGCCGCCGGCTTTCGTGTACTTGATAGCGTTATCAACCAGGTTGAGAATGCACTGCTTCACGAGGGTCTTGGTGCCATAGACGGTTGGCAGCTTCTCAACGGTACCCTTCACCAGGTGCACCCCTTTGTTGTGCGAGTTGAGCTCATAGGTTGCGAGCACCTCTTCAATGAGCTCATTCAAGCTCACCGGTTCTGCCGTTGTTGTGTGCTTGCCACTCATCAACCTGAAAACCTGGAGCATATCGCCAATGAGGTGGCTCATGCTGTTAGCCTGTTCAAGGGACTTTTGGACGAGCTTCTTTGCCTCAGGATCGAGGTTCTGAATCTCGGTCATAGACTGGAGGCACCACTGCATAATTGCTACCGGTGACTTCAGCTGGTGCGAAGCCGTCAGAAAAAACTCAACCTTAGGGTCAACTGAGGGAGCGTCCAGAGCCGGAATAGGCAGTGTCGCCGGCATGCTGGGTACTATACCTCTCTGTCTGAGGTGGCTGTTTCGTCAAAGAGAATAGCGATTGCAGCACCGCAGATTGCCCCCACAACTGGGAATGCAAGGTAGGTAAGGGAGTAGCTACCGAGGCCAAAAGCAATTGCTGGGTTGAGGATACCACCGCCTGTGTGAGCACTGAGAATGAGCCCGAGCATGAGACCTCCACCAACCGTTGCTGGAACCATCGCAGCAGGAACACGCTTGGTTACCGCTAGCATCACGGCAAAACTTAGAATCATCGTCCCAACAAACTCCCCCACAATGATTGATGTGTTGGTTGCAGTTACAGGGAGGGATGGAGCGCCAAGGAGGAGGTTTGCAAGTCTTACACCAACAAAACCACCGAGCAGCTGGCTCACGAGGTAGATACCTGCTTGCTGCAGCGAAATCTTACGGAAGAGTGCCTGTGAGATGGTAACGGCAGGATTTACGTGGGCGCCGCTCACCCAACCAAAGAACATGACGATGAGCATGAGCACCAAGCCAACCAAGAAAGGTATAAAGGTGAACTCGTAGCCCTTAATACCAAAGTAGGCAGAGGTAATGAGGACAGCAACGGTACTTGAGAGAAATGCTGTGCCGAGGAATTCTGCGAGAATCCAGCGAATGTAGGTAGCAGGAGCCTGTTTCATCGGTGAGGTTTCTTATGGCTTGTGTAGTGTTGTGAAGCGTAGATGCCACACGCGAGGGTAAGGATCGCAAACCCAACAAAGCCAACTGCCTGTTCAAGGGTACTGAGAGTTGGGAGATCAACGGCAAGGAATTGGAAGCTCGCCAGAATAATTGCTGCAGCACCGGCAACAACGCCAGCTGACTCATGGTGCATTCTACTGAGTGCGTAGAGCCAAATTCCCCAGACAGCGAAAAGAACAGTCTGGGTAAGACCAGTTGCTTCCTGGACGAAGAGGATGAGGATGATTCCCCAAGCAGCAGTTGCAAGAGATCTTCGGATAATAGGTTGGAGGAGCGTCTCTCTTGGTTTAAGGTTCTGCTGCCACAAGCCGTACCACCAGTGCACGGTACCCAGTGTTGCCAGCATTACTGCTCCTAGCCAAACGCTGGTGTGCTGCCAAATTGGGCCGAAAACTGAGTAGATATTCCCCTGCACCATGAACAAAAAGTGGAGCGTAGCGAGTGACACTGCAGCAATACCCAGCATCCTAGCGGTGTAGCTTCCACCAAGGAATCCTGCCATGAGGCTCATGAGACCACCCGCAACAAGAGTGAGTACCACTGCTGTCTCATCGAGGTAGAGGTACACCCAGAGCATGGTACTTGCAGCGGCAACAGCGAGGAAGAACTTCGCAAACGATTGCCTCGATACCTTTATCCAGGCACTTGCGGCATAGGCTAGGGATACTCCAGAGAGCGAAATAAAGGCAATCTGAAACGCCTGGTAGAGCGGATAGTTTGCGAGGAATCCAACGAGGGCGAGGTAAACCAGTGCTGTGGTAACTATGATGGTTATTCCCATCAAGTTGTTCTCGAGGGTTCGCCTCCAACCAGCAACCACCCAGAATGTCACCGCAAGGTAGGCAACGGCAAGGTAGGTACTGAGGATTCTCTCATCGGTAAATGCACCCGCTGGCTGGAGGAAGGAGATACTGGTGAGGAGGGTTGCGGCAGCCGTTGCAGTAGCGATCAGGAACCATCCCCTCCTGTTTTTCCCAGTTACGAGCATCACCACAATTGCTAGTCCGTTGATGAGGACAAGGAGCAGGCTTGGCGAGGCAACAAAGAGGAGGTTTAACCCAACGGTTAAGAACCCAACTCCAAAGAGGAGGAAGGCAGCAAGGATCACTTGTACCTGGCTCTTATTGAGGAGGTGTACCTTTGGTTTGTGGTGCACGAGGTGAGCATGGCGCTTACCACTAGCATGGCGAAGCATGAGCTCACGACTATCAGAAACGTCCCAGATGCCAGCCGCCCTCACAATGAGCCAGAGGGCAACGGCGGTGATGACACCGTACGCAACGTTAACTCCACCATATACCTGTAAATCTGCGAGAAGTCCCAGGGAACCAACAGGCAAGAGGAACCAGCCTGCAATTCTTGAGGCGTTATCGCTCTTGATGAAGCGTATGAGTTGGTTGCTAGTTTTTGCGGAGAGGAGCCCCATATGTAACCAGTGTACGGGTTTTTGGGGCAAAGAGACAAGACAACTAAAAAAGACAGTCACTGACTGTCTCTTTTAGTTGGTGGGTCCACTGGGACTCTCCGTCGCTTCGCTCCCAGAGAACCCACGGTTCTCTGCGCTCGCAAGCTCGCTACTCTCCTACACGGGAAAACACTGTTTTCCCGACCCCTTTCACTTTCGAGTCCCAGTCTAGTCAAAGAAAAAAGACAGTCACTGACTGTCTCTTTTCTTTGGTGGGTCCACTGGGACTCGAACCCAGAACCAATGGCTTAAAAGGCCACTGCTCTACCATTGAGCTATAGACCCGAAGCGAGCATGCAAGCGATGCTTGCATCAGCTTGTGATGCGAGCGAGGGTCACTGTCGCCGAAGGCGACTGAGACCTGATTTCATCCAAGCCACTCTACCAGATTAGCGACAAAAAAACACCCCCAGGAAGGGTGTTAGGAACGGCCAAGCGAGTCTGGCTCCTGAGGCTCAACTGTCGCAGCAGGCTGCTCGAAGAGAGTGATTACTTCTTGAGCAAGCTGATCGATCGAAAGCTCTTGGAGCCGGTGAAGTTCATCAACGTCACCCACTCCCTCATGTGTGGCAATCTCCATCAGACGGGCAGCCTGCCAAACAGGCAAATCGGTGTCGCCTTCAGCAAGGCGCGCGGCGAGAACAGCGAGTACAAGTTGTTTCTTCATATCTCTCAAGTACGCTCAGTGCGCACGGAATCCTTATACCATATTCTGGTATTTCTTTCAAGAAGAACCATACCCCAGCCCTCTCACAACATATGTCTTGGCTACCTACTGTGAAAACAGGGTAATAAGTCTACGGATATGATAGAGACCCAGCACAAAGGCATGGGTCTCTCAAATCGAGTTCACTTATTCATAACCACATACCTCCACGAAGTTTGGCTAGGATTCCGAAGATCCCTAACGTAGGTCTCAGTTTACAACTCTTCCTAGAAGAATCAACCTTAAGCTTCTTCTTCGCCGTAGATGCCAAAGTAAATCATCGCAAATACCGGGACCAAGAGTACCCACTCTCGCCACTGGTACACGTAAGGAGCAATCTTTGAGGCAGCAAGAATACTACTCCTCACCTCTTCAGGCATCAGGAGCAGTAGGAACATCGTGAGGAGAGAGACTGTAGCGATAGAGTAGACAACCACTTCAAGCACACCATACCGGGAACGTCTCCCGCCTAGCTTCAGGAAAGAAGAGAGGAGGATGGTAAAGACAACCAGCAACCCCACCTGCACGGTGAAAGGAGTTGCGTTTGCCTTAAACCAAACACTATTGAAGAGCACCTGATCTCCACTAAAGAGACCAGAGACCCTTTCGCCCCAGGCAGTTGCAACAAAGTAGGAGATGTAGACGCTCACCAGGGTAGCCAGTGCTTTGTGTCGCCTAATGAGCAGACTGTACGCCAAAATAATGCCTGCGAGAGCGAGGATACCGATATCCCAAGTGATTCCTTGCATACCAGTAGTATGCGGCATGCTGCTTACTCAAGCAACAGGTTTACCTATGGAAGCCTAGGACTGGAGCTTTTTGAGCTGTTCGTACAGCTCACGTTCTCTCTTTGAAATACGACGTGGGATAACAACGCGGAGGAAAATGGTGAGGTCGCCCCTGCCACCACGGTACTGGTTTCCCTTACCCCTAAAGGTAATTTGCTGACCATCTTGGGTACCCGCTGGAAACTCAAGCTTAATCCTCTCTTTCCCAACTTGGAGCTCTAGGGTATCACCAAGAACGGCTTGAGGAACGGTAATCTGCACCTCTGCCTGGACGTTTGCCATGGCTGCCCCAAACATATCTGAGAAGATATCGCCGAAGCCACCAAAGCCCCCGCCTCCAAAGTTGAAGTCGAAGCCTCCAGCCTGCCCGCTAAATCCTCCAGGACCTCCCCCAAAACCACCTGGACCGCCAGAAGCGCCGTACGTATCGTACTGGCGCTTTTTCTCTGGGTCAGAGAGGGTTTGGTAGGCTTCGTTTATCTTTTTGAATTCAGCCTCATCTCCTCCCTTATCTGGGTGGTGGGCGTGAGCCTTCTTCCTGAAGGCACGCTTAATCTCGTCTGGACTTGCGTCAGTCTTTACCCCTAAGAGATCGTAGTACTCGGTGCTCCCAGCCATTCCTAGCCTTGTGGCTCTGCGTCTCCCGATGCTTTCTCGGCATCATCGGCTGGTTGCTCAGAAGCGCCCTGCTGGTACATAGCCATCCCAACTACCTGGAGTTTTTCAGAGAGTGCATTCCACTTCTCCTTAATCTTTGTAGCGTCATCTGAAGCGTGAACAGCTTTCAGCTCAGTGATGGCATCCTCTACTGCGCGGGTATCCTCAGGCTTCACATCCTTCTTTGCTTCAACAACCTCTTTCAAGGTTTTCTCGGCGGTGTAGATGAGGCTGTCTGCATCATTCCTTGCCTCAATGAGCTCTTTCTTCTTCTTGTCTTCCTCTGCGTGAGCTTCGGCATCCTGACGCATGCGCTCGACCTCTTCATCTGAGAGACCTGTGGAAGCGGTAATGGTTACCTTCTGCTCACGGTTTGTCCCTTTATCCATTGCCTTCACGTTGACGATACCGTTGGCATCGATGTCAAACGTAACCTCAATTTGTGGGACGCCACGTGGTGCTGGTGGCAGACCATCAAGCACAAAACGTGCGAGGGTTCGGTTATCAGCTGCCATTTCGCGCTCACCCTGGAGGACGTGAATTTCTACCTGGGGCTGACTGTCAGCTGCGGTAGAGAATACCTGGCTCTTGCTGGTTGGGATGGTGGTATTTCGCTCAATGAGCTTGGTCATTACTCCGCCGAGGGTTTCAATACCAAGGGAAAGTGGGGTGACATCAAGGAGGAGAACATCTTTAACATCCCCGGCAAGTACGCCTCCGTTAACCGCAGCACCAATAGCCACTGCTTCATCTGGGTTTACTGAGCGGTTTGGCTCTTTGCCAAAGTAGGCCTTAACTGCCTCAATCACCTTTGGCATGCGGGTCTGCCCACCTACGAGGATTACCTCGTCAACCTCAGTTGGCTTGAGCTTAGCATCGGCAAGCGCCTTCTTCACCGGCTCCATTGAACGCTTCACCAAATCTTCGGTGAGCTGCTCAAACTTGGCACGGGATACCTTGAGCACGAGGTGCTTAGGACCTGATGCATCAGCGGTAATGAATGGAAGGTTTACCTCAGTTTCCTGAGCAGTTGAAAGCTCAATCTTTGCCTTTTCGGCAGCTTCCTTTACGCGCTGGATGGCGTCAATTTGGTTACCAAGATCAATTCCCTCCTGTGACTTGAACTCAGCCAGGATGTGATCCATGAGCTTCTTATCAAAGTCATCTCCTCCAAGGTGGGTATCACCGTTGGTGGCAAGTACCTCAAATGAAGCTTCACCATCGTGGCTTCCAAGCTCGAGGATGGTTACATCAAAGGTTCCGCCTCCAAGGTCGTAGACGGCAATCTTCTCGTTTTTCTTACGGTCAATACCGTAGGCAAGGGCTGCAGCAGTAGGCTCGTTGATAATGCGCTTCACCTCAAGACCGGCAATTTTTCCGGCATCTTTGGTAGCCTGACGCTGGGCATCGTTGAAGTAGGCAGGAACGGTGATCACCGCTTCTGTTACGGTCTCGCCAAGGTACGCCTCAGCATCAGCCTTGAGCTTCTGAAGGGTGAAGGCTGAAATCTCCTGTGGGGTGTATGACTTGTCTCCCATCTCAACTTCAACCATCCCGCCTTTACCACCTTTAATGGTGTAAGGTACGCGGGCTTTGTCTTCCTGGGTTTCTGGGTCATCAAACTTTCTTCCAATGAATCGCTTCACTGAAAAAATGGTGTTCTTGGCGTTGGTGGCAGCTTGACGTTTTGCCGGAATACCGACAACTCGCTCACCATCTTTCTTTACCGCAACCACTGATGGGACGGTGTTTGGACCTTCAGCAGAAGCAATAACCTTAGCGGTACCGCCTTCCATGACGGCTACTACAGAGTTGGTTGTCCCGAGGTCAATTCCGATAATTTTTGGCATATGGTTCCTCTCTATTATTTAGGTGTTGGTTTGGTGTTGGTAGTGACAATGACTGGACGAATAACCTTTCCTTGCAGTTTGTAACCCCGCTGGTTTACTACCGCAACGGTATCCTCTGGAAGTTCTTCACTTTCCATGGTTCCAATTGCTTCGTGTACCTCGGCGTTAAACGGATCACCAGCCTTTACGGGAATCTCTTCCACTCCCCACTCAGCGAGAATATCGGTGAGCTGCTTTTGAATGTGGAGAATTCCGGTAAGCCAACTTGAGTTCTGCTGATCAGCTGGAACGTGAGCCGTTGCCCGGTAGAAGTTATCCACAACGGGAAGGAGACTCTCAACTGCTCCTGCAAGGGCGAATTGGGCGAACTGACGCTTCTCTTGCTCGAGACGTTTGCGCAGGTTTTCCTGTTCAGCTACTGAACGAAGGTAGAGTTCTTGGTAGTTTTGGGTAACCTCAGAAACATCCGGCGCACCTTCTGTCTCTTCAGTTTTTGCTTCTTTTTTCATCAAGTATGTTACGAATCTGCAGCCGCTACATGTTTGAGGCTGCATAGAAAATGTAAAGCATACTTGACATTGTGTCAAGTCATCACCTATCCCAAACCTGTAGGCCTACTTCTTGTCGAGAACCTTCACCTTCTGGGTGTCCCCACTGGTGAAGTAGAAGATACAGCCAAGGATGAGGAGCACTATCCCAATTGGGACGAGGAGATCAATGAGGAGCTTTACACTGATGAAAATTACACCGGCGGTAATGAAGAGCTGCCAAGGCATGCGCATATGGGTAGGTTACAGGTGGTGAGATTGGGTAATGGTAAGGCGTACCGATGCGCCCACAACCGGCACAACGAGGAACACGAAGCTTCCTATTGCAGCCAAGCCTGGGCCAATGTAAGGAATGAGACTAACAAGGGTTGGGATGAGCAGACCAATGGTGAGCGCCACGAAGAGGTCCTTGTTCTTCCGCTGGCTAATTTTAGTAAGCGAAGGAATTCGTGCCATCACCAGTTTACCCAGGAGTACTGCCCCAAACGTACCTGCAAGAAGTATGGCGAGCGCATAGCTTGCCATGAGCAGAAGCCCAACCCTCCAACCCAGGATGGTGGCAAAGAAGAGGATTGAGAGGAGAGGTAGTCCCAAGATGGTAGCAAGTCCCGTGGAGTAGGTTTTCCAACTCTCGGTGTAGGCTGCGTTTAGCACCAACCGAGTCTGCTTACCAAGGAAGAGGAGGATGAAAAAGCCAAAGAGGAGGAGGCTGAAGAAGTTGATAACTGCAAAGTTCCCGTAGGTTTCTTTCTTTGGGGTGTCTTTCGTCACAGAACCGGTAATTTTCACCAGCTCTTTACCGGTAAACTCATTTGGCGACGTGTAGTGGAGCGAACCTGCAATACTTCCACCCGTAAAGGTGAGGGTAGTAACGTTTGCTTCAACATTACCGGTTACCTTTGCCGAGCTTGCAATGGTACTGGCAGATACTGAAACATTTCCATCTACCATTCCCGCCAGTATCACCTCGCCAGCTGCTACAGAGAGGTTTCCCAAAATGTGTGCCGTATCCTTCATCGTAACCTTGCTGGCAACAATGAAGACATCTTGGCCAAATTCGCCATCAAGAACCACTTCCCCAGCGGCAACGTATGAGTTGTAGGCAACTCCACCCAGGAGTTCAGCTTTTGAGGCTGCCACAAAGGCACTTCGCCCCACGGTCTTGGCTACGGTTACCGTTTCGCCCACCGCAAAAAGTTCAC
The DNA here is from genome assembly GCA_964593885.1 of uncultured Candidatus Saccharibacteria bacterium. Lineage (GTDB taxonomy): Bacteria > Patescibacteriota > UBA1384 > CAILIB01 > CAILIB01 > CAZQKK01. Next base: position 204,739 of record CAZQKK010000001.1, read on the forward strand.
CCCTTACTGGCACTTTCATGGCAAGTGTTGTTGCCGAAAAGTAGGCATCTCCAGATACCTCTTCAGTTGGTGAGACAGTTACGCCTTGTTCAATGGTTGCGGCAAATGCTGAACCTGTCAGAAGAGTTGCAAGTACGAGACTGAGAAACACCTTGGTAAAAAACTTCATTGGGTTGTTTAGGAGTAGCATCCCTAGCATAGCACTTCTCAGAGCACCTGCCATACCTGGTTCATCTACGTTAAACGTAGTTTTGTGGGTATGGATGTCGCGCCTCACCTTCACCACCACCTGCCTAGCGTGCTTTGGGGTAGGAGTATGGCTGGGCACTCCTTACAGAGCTAACCTCCTTCTCCCAGAGCTACTCGCCGCTGTCATTCTCACCATATGTTCCTGGAGGAAGGCCTGGGTATCTTGTATTGGTTGGGGTACCGGCATCTTACTCGCTACCGGAATTGGTTTCTGTCACGTTGCAACCTACAGATCTAGGCTACCAAAGCTCCCAGAACACATTAGGGTCTCTGAGCATGGCACCATTGTGGGATCCCCTGATAACCGTGATGACGAGAACAGACTCACCATTAGGACTAGCTACCAAGGAGTCTCGGTTACCATCCTGGTACACACACCACCTTTCCCAAAGTTTGCATTTGGGGACGAAGTTACCCTGACCGGCACAGCAGATAGGGCAACTCGCATCGAAGACTTTGATTACCCCCTCTTCCTCGAGAGACAGGGGGTAACCCACACCATGAAACGAGCAAGAATCTCGTTTGTCAGCAAGGGAAAAGAAGGAATCACCAGCACTCTCTACAGCATCAGATCTCTCCTTGAAACAAGAATAGCCAACAGCATCCCAGAGCCTGAGGCATCACTCCTTAACGGTATCCTTCTCGGGAGCAGACAGCAACTATCAGAGGAGTTGGTGGTACAGCTACGCAAAACAGGAACAAGTCATGTTGTAGCTATTAGCGGAGCAAACATCACCATCGTGGTAGAGCTTCTCGTCCTACTCATGCCGCTCTACTCCCGTACCAGCCAGCGTAATGCAACCATTCTCATAGGTTTTGCTCTCAGCATTGCCACTGGGGCTTCGGCAAGTGTCGTGAGGGGAAGTCTTGCAGCTGCACTGGGTGCCAGTGTCAGAGCCGCCGGAAGGCCTAGGAACTCCCCCAACATCGTCCTGTTACCAGCTGTATGCATGCTGATTGCAAACCCGCTCTACCTCCGCGCAGACCCCAGCTTTCAACTCTCACTCGCAGCATACTCAGGCATCATCTTCCTCACTCCTCTGGTCCAGCGCGTTTTTTCACTGCCCCTCAAGTACATACCTGAAGTCTTGCGTGCTACCTTTACCGAAACCTCTGCAGCCACACTCGCAACCCTCCCAATTAGCATCACAAGCTTCGGGAATGTCAGCTGGATAGGCCTGATTGCTAACCCAGCTCTGCTCTGGATGCTCCCACTCATCACTGCCTTTGGTGGAGCCTACCTCGTGTTCCCAAACCAAGTAACTACCTCCATTCTCTGGATACTGCTCCACAGCTTTCTCAGTAGCATCCGTGTTTTTAGCAAGCTCCCATCATGAAGAAAGCAATTATTACCATCATCGGAGCCCTTATTATCTCACTTTGCTTTCAGGGTGTAACTCGCCAAGAACCACACAGTGAAATCCGCCTCTGGATGCTCAATGTTGGCCAAGGTGAAAGCATGCTCATACAGACACCCTCGGGGAAGTACCTCCTCTTTGATGGTGGTCCAGGTTCAGCGGTACTTGCTGAGCTTGGAGAGGTGCTACCCATCTGGAAACGCACCATTGATGTGGCTGTACTTTCACATCCACATGCCGATCACCTGCGTGGCCTCATTGCAGTTCTCGGTAGGTACCACGTTGATGAAATCTGGTCATCGGGGTCGCAGTACGAGAGCAGCGAATTCGCAACTTGGGTGCATCTCATTGCCGATAACCACATTCCATCACGCAACCTGGCTTTCCCAGATACTGCTTCACTAGGCGAGCTTGAAATCAAAGTACTCCACCCAACTAAACCGGTTGTGGGTAAGGTTCCAAAAGAAACACACGATGGGAACCTATCACTCCTCATCTCCTACGCTAGTCGCTCAATCTTACTTGCAGGTGACCTTGCTGAAAAACATGAAAGAGAGATAGCTAGCGCGTGCCAAAACAGTGGCTGTAGTTTAAGCTCAGATATCCTCCAAGTTGCACACCACGGCTCTGCCAGTGGTAGCTCAACTCCCTTCCTCAAGGAGGTTAGTCCTCTCGTTGCTTTGATCCCCGTGGGCGAAGGCAACAAGTTTAAACACCCGAGAGCAGAAACCCTTGAAAGGCTCAGCAACTCTCACGCCGACGTATTTAGAACAGATAAAGATGGAAGGGTGCTCGTCGAAATTTCAGCAACCGAGATTACCGTTACCACTACATCCGGAAAGCGAGCTATTTACTCCCAAAAACCGCAACCTGCGCCGACGTAAGCGCAATAGCTAGTGCATCAGCGGCATCATCTGGTTTAGGAATCTCTCGCAGGTTGAGAAGTAGCTGTGTCATGCGTTGCATCTGAGCCTTCTCTGCCTTCCCATAGCCAGTAAGGCCCTGCTTAACCTGTTGAGGGGTAAACTCCACAATTGGTAGCAGCGCTTGCTCAAGGACATACAGCAGTACCCCTCTCGCTTGGGATACCGTCATCACCGTTTTTTGGTTCTTGCTAAAGAAAAGCTTTTCAACCCCAACTAGCTCTGGCTTGTACTGGGCGAGGAGCGAAACAAGTCCCTGGCCAACTGCAACTAAACGCTGACTGTCAGTCATGCTCTTGTCGGTTGTAATGCAGCCGTACCCCAAGCACACTGCCTGGTCCACCCTATTAGCTTTCCCCGTATCAATTACACCCCAACCAACTAGCGCTGTACCTGGGTCGAGACCGAGAACAATCATTACTCTGAGAGGTTGGTATACACGCTCGTTACGTCATCGTGGTCTTCAAGCACCCCAATGAGGTTGGCAGCTGCTTCAAGATCAGCGTCACTCACCTCTATAGGTGTATTTGGCACCCACTCTATGTCAGCGCTCGTGACAGTAAACCCTGCAGCCTCTACCGCATCCCTGAGAGTATGGAGGCTGGAGCTGACTACGTAGACTATGCCGTGCTCATCGCCGATTACGTAGTCGTCAGCACCACCCTCAATTGCAAGTTCCTCAAACCTCTCTACCTGGCTTTGAGGGAGGTCAACCCTAATCACGCCCTGCTGCCTGAAGAGGTACGCAACACCACCACCCTCGGCAAACCTCCCACCGTTCTTCGTTAAGATAGTTTTAATCTCAGGCGCAGTTCTGTTGCGGTTGTCGGTTAGTGCTGCAACGAGAATGGCAACATTGCCTGGTCCGAAACCCTCGTAGAGGAGCTCTTCTACCACGGCACCACCAAGCTCTCCGGTCCCCCGTTTAATTGCCCGCTCAACGTTGTCCTTAGGCATGTTAGCCTTGCGAGCGGTATCCACGGCTGTTCTCAGTGCTGGATTGAAATTAACGTCACCACCCCCTCGCCTCGCGGCAATCGAAATGGCGTTGGCGAGCCTCGTAAACACATTTGCCCGCTTTGCATCAGCCGCGGCTTTCTTGTGCTTGATTCCTGCCCACTTACTGTGTCCTGACATACGCGCTCCTAAGCTACTTCGTTACTGCTGTTGTTGAGCCCCACTACGTTCCTGCGGGTCGTTCCTTAGTTCCAACCATAAACTGTGCTGGCCAGGCTTTGTAGGTACTCCTGAAAACTTGGCGATTGATTTCTTTGCCGCCTCTCACAACGGTGTACGTGGCGATAGTTTTTGCGCCATCATGGGCTGACTCAATTTTCTGCTCTTCCCCAACAAAGAGAGTGTCAGTAGGAATGTATATTGGCGCACCTACAGGGAGTGTTTCAAGGATGACTGGTTTCTCAATGGTGGAGACTCTTCCGTCTGATGTTCCGTAGATTTCAAAAGTAAGGCTGTTTCCCTTGATAAATGACTGCACGAGGACTGCACTCGTAAAATCGTTTTTCCATCTGAAGTCTGGGTGGGGTCCGTAGATGGTAGCATCAAGACCAGGCCCCACACCCCTTTCGTAGTAGCTCACCCGGTAGGAGTGGTTAGCACGCTCGGTAATCGGCAATCCAGCGTTGAGCACCGCTCTGAAGAGGGTGGTAGAAACCTGGCAGATCCCACCTCCAGCTTCCGGGACAGTACGGTTGTTCTTAATCACTAGCCCTACAGCAAACCCAGTGGACTCCTCAATGGGACCAAGCTCATCTACCGTTGAATACACCTCGCCCGGCATCACCAGCTTACCGTTGAGGTTCTTTTGACCGAGGGTAATGTTGGTTCGACGGTTTGCTGGACTACCCGTAAAGTCTGTTGTACCAGTACCCACCAACTGGGTGAGCCCAAGCGAAGCTAGGGTATCGCTTCGCACCGCCGGCTTTGCGGTTGTGATGATCCCTTTGATGTCTCTCTTCTCAGGAATGGTTGGGTTGAGGAGCGTGGTAGTTAGATTATTAATCGTTTCCTTCTGGTCAACCGCTGATCCGTTTGTCCCCTCAGCCACTACCACAACCTTTCCATCAACGATGCCAACCCTCCCGTTAGTTGCCCCCTTATCAAAGTTTTTCGCCCAATCAACAACCGCTTCTTCAACCAGTTTTGCATTTAAAGCGAGCTTGAGTGAAGTAGCCTTACCCGCTCCATCTCGAGCAACCTCGCTGGTAAGCCAACTAGCGAGCCTTGATGGTTCAATAACCCCGTTGCCTACATCACTAAATCTCACGTACCACGTATCAGCGAGCAATTTTTCCGCTTGCAACCTTGCTGCCTGTGCCTGTTCGGTGGAAAGCTCTGGCTGGAACGGCGATACCTCAAGTTCTACCTGTGGATTTCCGCTCACAAAAGCACGGTAGAGCGAGGCTTCAAATGTGGTATCGTTGAGGCGCTTTCCTGGCTTTCCGGCGAGAACGGTTACACTCCGAGAACTAATCGCAAGCGTGGTCTCGTTGTGACTTACCTCAATATCTTTAAGGACGTTACTGGCAAACTGCTTTCTTCCCTCTTCACTAAACGTCGTAAAACCTAGCTCTTCTCTGTGCTCAGAGAAAGGAGCGACTGCAAGCTTCTTGAGCTGTTGAGGGGTATCACCACCCTTCTCTGCTTCCCACAGACTGTCGAGAGCAGTAGTAACGGCAAAGGAAGTTCCAAGCTCTGCTGGACTCACTTCCCATTTCTTATCACCGAAACTGAGCTTGAGTTTACTCTCACCAAATTGAGAAGCCTTCGCCAGCAGCTTTGCCTCTGCTTCTTGTCGTGTGAGACTAGAAACCTCCACACCAGCCACGTAGGTTCTCGGAAGGTACCTATCTGCGTACCAAAAAGCGTAGGTAGCTGCAGCACCAACCACAAGGAGTAGGCTCCCTACTGCAATGAGGTAGGGAGAGCGCCAGGGAACCTGGGGAAGCTTCCCGAACATCAAAGCAGCCCGCTTTGCCGTGGGCACTTTCGCCTCCACCCTCTGCTGCTTTGCGTTACGCTGACTCTTCATCTTCTCGCATAATTTGGTTGAGAATGGTCTTTGCTAGTTCTGTCTTTTCCATTTCAGCCTCTCGTTCCGGGAGTAGCTGAAAAACGTAGCGGGTACCCAAGGGTGAGATTGGCTCAACATCTTGCTTTGGAATCTTTACCTCCTGGCCATCCTCAAATGCAAAAACTGCATTGCCAGATTCGATTCTCTTGAGTTCTGCTGGAATACGGGTGAGCATCTTGTGTTCTACTGCTGAGGAGTAACCAGGGCTTCATAGGTTCCCGATGCTCCCAACCTAGCGTATGAAGCAACAAGCCAGCCACCAGTACCGACAGGGGCTTGTACCAACATCATGGTAGTTGTGACACTTGGGATATCCCTACCTGCTCTATCTACCCGATCCTCTTTGATGGTAAGCTTCCACCCTACCTGCTCCTTTTCAGCAGCGGTAAGAGTATGTCCACTCACCTTTTCACTCGCGTTGCTGGCCAAAAATAGCTTGCTGGTTTCATCACCTAGGAAAAGCTGCTTGTACGTGGCGGCGTCTTCAGTGGTCCTATCCAGCGTGAAGTAGCTAGCCAGCCGCTCAGCATCAGCGTCTGCATAGGCAGCATAAAAGTTTGAGAGAAATACACTGACGCTCTCATCTACGAGTACCGCCTCGTCAACAGCAACAACTGCAGCTGTTTTATCTCGCCCACTCACCTTTTCGCTTGCCGGAATGACTGCTGGCCCCAGGACTACCCTACTACTAACAATTGCCTGCATAACAATCCAGAGCACCCCTGCAATTACCGCCACAATGGCGACAATGGCTGGAGCTGACGACCGAGATTGATTGGTAGACATTCTGTATATGTTAGCTAGTAGCTCCCTCGCTTCAACCTACGTCTAATGCCCGAAAGATCACGTAGTGCCCTGAAACCCGCCCTCACGGCTCGGAGCTTTGAGTCTCGAGAATCGTACCAATCAACCGGTACCTCTTTCACTGCATACCCTAGATGACGTGATATCGTCAAGGTTTCAACATCAAAGAGCCACCCTGCAACGTGCTGCTTAGAAAAGATTGCTGATGCTGCTGCGGCTGAGAAGAGCTTGAAACCGCACTGCGTATCCCGAATACCTGGGAGGAGCGAACTCTGAATCACCACGTTCCAAACGCGGGAGACAATTCGCCGTTTCAGCGGTTGCTTCACCTTAATACTGTCAGGTTTCAGGTAGCGCGAGCCAATGATTACCTCAAAACTACCGGTGTGTACGAGCAGCTTTTCAACTTCTGCAATGGGAGTTGAGGCATCCGCATCCATGAAAAGCCTCCAGTCACCCTTTGCAGCAAGCATACCTTGGGCAACAACTGCTCCCTTTCCTCGGTTCACCTGGTTCTCAAGAAGGGTGAGCTGCTGAAAACGTTGTGAAATCTCACGTACTACCTTGGCAGTAGCGTCGGTACTCCCATCATCAACCACCAGCACCTCTACACTGAACTGCTGACGCTCAACCCAGTCCCTCACCAAAGCAAGCGTCTCTGGGAGACGTTTCTCTTCGTTGTAGGCGGGAATGATGATAGAAAGGTGGACTGACATACCTTCAGGATACCAGAAGCTCAGCGTGATTCTATTCGTGATATCCACGTTTCCAACTGCTGTGGGAGCGAGTTTGAGAGTTTACCCAAGAAAAGGTAGGCCATAGCCACCATTGCACCGAGGCTCAACACGAAGAAGGCTTGGAGTAACCTCGAGGTCTCAAGGAAGCTCTCGAGGAGTGCGCGGTCTAGGACTCCTTTTACAAGGTAGAGTGCGCCGCCAAACCCTAGCGCTAGCACGAGCATCGGCAGGTACTTCCTAATGGGAAGGTTTAGTCCTAGCTGGTATCTCGCCAACACGAGGAGGATCACCGTACTCAGCGTTTCAGTGGCAACGGTTACCCATGCTGCACCCATGTAGCCAAAGTGCGGGATCACAACCATGTTTGCAATGAGATTGAGGGCAAGCATGGTGAGCTTAACCTGCACCAGTAGTTTCTGCTTACGGGCAACCACGAGGATGTGACTGAGGAGGCTCCCCACAAACCATGCAATGAGCGCCAAGCTCAGCACCTGTAGAGCACTCGCAGCTTCAAAGATGTTTGCCCGTGTGAGAACGGCCATGATGTAGGGTGCAAAAAAGCCAACCAGTAGTACTATGGGAAGCACCGACCAGAGTAGGAGGCCTGCGGCGATCTCAAAGAGGTGAGAAAGTCTCTCGCTCTTTGCATCCACGGCTTCTGCAAAAGCTGGGAAGAGGCTTCCCACAAACATTGAGGGTAGCACCAGGAGAATCTCCATAATTTTGTAGCTATTTGCGTATATCCCCACCTCTACTGGGTTACGCAGCAGCACCAGGAGGAAGCTGTCTACCTTAAAGTGGAGTACGGTGAGAACTGCAAGTACTGCCAAGGGAGATACCTCACGGAGGAGCTTCTTGAAATCAGCGGCAGTAATCCCAAATCTAAGCTTCACGTAACGCCTCGAGAGTACGTACGAGATAGCCAGGTTAAGTAACCCACCACAGAGCACCACTGCTGTGGCAAGTACCAGCTGGTTGTCTGGAGATGCAGCCCTCACCACAACGAGCGTCAGGATGAGGATGAGTAACCTACCAACAGCATCTCCAAAGCTTGCTCGAGCCATTGCCAACTCAAGCTGGAAGACGCTGACAAAGACCTGGTTAAGGAGGAGCACAAACTGCCCAAGTGAGATGAGGGCAACTGGCAAGATGAGCTGGTGGTAGGCAGGTATCACCATCGCAACGAGAGGAGCAAGGGCTAGCAGTACTGCGGCAGTTAGCACCCTGAAGGTAGCTACCTTTGAGGTGAGTTCGCGTCTACTGCCAGTAACTCGCGACCCTTCCCGTAGGTAGTAGGTGGTGAGACCCATGTCAGCCGCAACGGCAAAGAAGGTTCCAAAAAGGGTTACTGAACTGAGCAACCCCCAGCGCTCAGGCCCAAGTGAGGAGTTGAGAACTGAAACGGTAACCAGGGAGAGAACTGTGGTGACGATTCTCCCAATAACCTGGGCGATGGTGTTACTTGCGACCTGGTTTGAGAGGCTCACCTGAGATTTGTTAGGCGGGAAATGCTAGTTAAAGAAACCTGAGTACTTTCCATCCGAGGTACTTTTCTTGTAGCTAGCAATTTTTGCACCTGAAAGAGTAAACAGCCTACGCCTCATGGTCTCAACTCCCTCTGAGGTAACTGTTTCATCTACGGTTATGTTGGTTGAGGTTGCACTCACCAACGTCACCTTTGTGATGGTGAAGGTTACCGAGGCACTCTGGAAGAGTGTTGGCCCGCCAGGGATACCTTGCAGGTCTTTCCCATCCTTGAGGAGGCTCAGGAGCTCTCTCTCATCGTTTGTAGCAGGGGCGGTAAACTGCTGAAAGATGAGTTCAACGTTTTGCTGTCTGTAGGCACTATAGAAAGTAGTAACCACCGCTGGAAGCTCAGCCGAAACGCTGGCACTAGGAGTTGGGGTTGGTGTTGATATGGGAGTAGCGGAAGGACTGGGAGTTGGGCTACTAGAGGGCGTAGACGAAACTACGGGGGTTGGGGTTGGTGTTGATGTGGGAGTACCACCAAAGCTTCCTTTAGTTACAACCAGTGTAAGTGAAGCCACCGCTAGGAAGCAGATAACATAGGCTGAAATGGGCACGAGTTGCCGAGAATGGTGGCGCATCTGAAAGAATTGGAAGGTTAAACAGCTTACCTCTATGGTACACAAATCTGTGAGCTTTGCCATGAAAGTCTCCTGACAACCCTTGTGAGGAGGAGCGCATCAGGCTACCGTAATACTGATAGTTTTTGCACTTCAAGCAAGTCCCTTCGTAACATCGCCCCCATGAAACGTGTTGCCGTTGTCTTTGGAACGAGACCAGACGCCATTAAAATGGCTCCCATTCTCTTGGAGCAGCCAAACTTCCCAGATCTTGAACTGATCCCAATCTCAAGTGGCCAGCACAAGGAGATGCTGCAGCCGGTACTCTCACTCTTTGGCATTACCCCGGCTCACGATGCGGCAATTATGGATCACAACCAGTCACTGGATACCCTTACAGCAAAAGCAATCACTGGACTAGGCAAGATTTTTGATGAGGTTAAGCCTGACATCGTGCTCGCTCACGGTGATACTACTACCGGATTTGCAGCCTCAGTCGCAGCATTCTATCGGGGTATTCCCGTAGGTCACGTGGAAGCAGGGTTGCGCACACCAACCATTAGAAACCCATTCCCAGAAGAGATGAACCGCCGGGTCATCGACCAGTTGAGCACCTTCCACTTCGCTCCAACCAGCTGGGCTGCTGACAACCTCGTCCGCGAAGGGTTCTCGCCAATCACTACTGGCAATACCGTCATTGATGCCCTCCACTTTGTCAGAGCGGGCAACCCACAGCTTCCAGATTCACTTGAGGCACTTGCACACGACCACAGGGTTATCCTCCTCACCACCCACCGGAGAGAGAATATTGGTGAAGGCATGGAGCACATCTTTGAGGCAGTGAGGGACATTGTAGAAGCTAATCCTGATGTCAGTGTTGTCTTTCCCATTCACCTCAATGCAGCGGTGAGGAACATCGCCTCCTCAATTTTGAGTAACCTACCTCAGGTTCACATCATTGAACCTCTCGCATACCCAGAACTCGTTTCACTCCTCTCACGCGCATACCTTGTCATGACCGACAGTGGTGGCATCCAGGAAGAAGCTCCAGCATTTGGAAAGCCAGTTATCGTACTCCGAGAAACTACTGAGAGACCTGAGGTAATATCCGCAGGCTGCGGCAAGCTTGTTGGTTCAAATAGAGAGCTCATCTCCTCCACCGTGAATAACCTGTTGCAAAACCGGGATGCCTACGATGAAATGGCAGGATCAGAGAATCCCTACGGCGAACCAGGAGCCTCAACTAAAATCCTCCAAACCATCCTAGACCATGATTAAAAAGGCGCTCGGTACCGCTAGACGCCTTGCTTTCTCGGAGTCTGGGAAGAACACTGGAATAGTTTTTTTTAGCAACCTTGTTGCATCTGCACTTGGTTTCTTCGCCACCCTCTTCGTCACCAGGGCACTGGGGCCAACCAGTTTTGGGGTTGTAGCCACCGCTATCGCCCTCATGACCACCGTTGTGGCAATGACCGATCTAGGACTCAGTACCACTGGGGTACGATTCATTTCGGAGCACCTCAGCAAAAACATCCCCCGCGCTCACGCCTTCCTCAAGGTTATCTTCAAAATTGAAATTGGCATTGGTCTCATCATTCTTACTGCCGGGATTCTTGGAGCTCCCATTATTGCCAACCTCATTGGCCAGGGAAACAACCCAAACCTTGCACTCCTCGCCCTCATTGGAGCCGCAGCACTCTCCACAGGAGCCTTCTACACCATTACCCTCCAGGCCTACCAGAGGTTTGCCTTCTTCTCAATCCTTGGGATCATCAATGGCGCAAGTCGGCTCATCATCCTTGGGCTGCTCTTTGCAAACGGAAGCTTCACCATCATGAACGTTTTGGCGGCGTACGCTCTTGCCCCACTAGTTGGACTGGTTGCAGGCTACTTCTTCATCCCCCGCGACTTCCTCAAGTCACACGAACCAAAACTCGAGCGCGAGGTCATCCCCGAGATTGTCTCGTTTGGAAAGTGGACGATGCTCTCCTTCTTCGTGATGAGTCTCGTTTCCCGCCTCGATGTGATAGTACTCGGCAAGCACGCTGCAGCGGCTGATGTCGGACAGTACGGTGCCGCAATACAGCTCATCACCGCTATGCCACTCCTGGTTGGATCGATCACCTCGGTACTCCTCCCTAAATCAGGCACCATGGGCAGCATCCAGCAGCTGCGCAGCTTTGTGAAGAAGAGTCTAGCCGGCAGCACCATGGTCTTCATCTGCCTCCTTCCTTTCGTCATCTTTTCGGGTCCACTCATTACCCTCCTCTTTGGGAGCGAATACAGCAGCGCCACCCCCCTCTTCCAAATTCTTGCCTGGGGGTACATGCTCTCACTCTTCATTAACCCAGCGAGCATCATCCTCTTTAGGCTCAATAAGCCCCAGTACGCAGCTCTCAGCAACGGGGTGCAGTTTCTCGTTGGAATCGTACTCTACACCACGCTTATCCCTCACTTCGGTGCTCTTGGTGCTGCTTGGTCAAATGCGGCCGTCTCAATTTCAGGATCAATCGTAATTATTCCAGCCGTCATCATACTCCTGAGACAGCCCGATCGCGAGATCTAAGCTCAGTAGTTCTCCCAGAGTTTCAGGTAGCACTGGGTGAGCGCCTCGTAGGTTGCAGCCTCAGCAAATTCTCTCGACCGCCTCCTTGCTTCGCCACTCAGGTGGTCAGCCGTCTCAAGTGCCGCAGCAAGCTGATCTACCGTAGTAGTAATGAAAATATCTGCAGCGTAGGGTGCTGAGGATAGGTAGTCAACTTTGAGTGGGTTATCAGCAAACGAAACCACAGGTTTTTCGGCGTAGAGTGCCTCAAGAATGCCAAGGTACCCGCTGGTCAAAACAACCTGTGTGCCGGAGGTATAATCAGCTGGATTGGCAACCATCCCAAGGAAAGAAATCTGCAACCCCTCCACTTGCTCCTGTAACCTAGACTTGAGTGGGCCATCACCGCAGATTATCGCACGCTTCTCAGGATGCTGCTTCAAGTGCGAAGCCAGTGCCTCAATGTAGGCTTCACAGCCAGTATCTGGCGAAAGCCTCCCAACAAAACAGAAATCAGAAGGTATCGGCTCAACATGAGCTGGTGGTGCATAGGCCCCCCATTCCACCACATCACACGTCACCCCAAACCACCTTTCAATGAAGGATCCTGCACACATGGCTCCTTGAACCGTAGCTTGCATAGCCAGCTTTCGCTCCCTACTCTCATCAGTTACCGGGTAGCCTTCAAAGCCGTGGAAGGTGAGGTAGCGTCTGGCAGCAGGAGCGAAACGCTGCAGCGCCTTGAGCACCACATCGTGGCCGTGGATGATATCGTACGTTCTCATCAGGCGTGCATGCTGCAGCGCCCAGGCAGCGGCCTGGAGCTGGCCGTTCCTAGTGGGCCCACTCCCGAGGAGCCTGAACACCCTCACCCCTTTTTCAACCGATTCTCTAGGTGGTTTTTGACGGTGCGAAAAGTGGCTTGAGTCGTTTCGCTCCAAACCTTCCCGCTGGAACGTGAGGACGTCAACGTGGTGACCAAGCTGCTGCAGCTCGGCACAAACTCCCGCGAGGTGACGCTCAACCCCACCAGTGTAGGGAGCGTAGCTTGAGGTGACCATGAGAATCTTCATACGCCTATGCTAGCAGGTTCTCTCGTTTTCTACCCAGTTGAAAGGTCTACTACTTGAGCCTCTCTCGATTGCTACCAGGTCTGATTCTGTGTATCATCAGGTAAGTATTCTTCATAACAACTCCCATGCAGCAACCTCCTCTCACCAAGGTTATCCTCAAAAATATTTGGATTATCGCTGTGGCAATTGTCGCCTCTGTTGGCACCTTCGCCTACTACAGCAGCCAGAACGTCCCCCAGTACGCCATCGCCAGCATTACCATTATCCCAGACAAGGATATCCCTTCAATCAGTGCGGTTTCAGGTCAAGATGTTCTCAATTCTGCAGGATACTTCAGTAGTGTGGTGAGGAGCTGGTTTGTTACCCCCACCTTCACCAAAGATGTGTACACTGCAGCAGGTGTATCTCTCTCAGATGCTGCCCTCGCCAAGGCTCCTTTCACCCTCCAGTCACTCCAGAGCCCACTTGCCTACCAGGTTCAAAACCGGGTCTACCCAGATTCAAAAGCAGACGACATCAAGCTCGTAGATGCCGCTGTCTACCAGCTGAAGCAGCGAGTTACAGACTTCAATCTCAGCGCTGAAAGGAGCCTCAAGTTCAGCATTGCTGCAGAGGAAACCATCGTGGTAACCCGTGACAGTAGCGCCACTCTCGTCAAAATGGTTGCTCCTATCTTCGGACTCTTCCTTGGAATCTTCGTTATCATCATCCGCGAGACCACCCGCCGACGCGCCAAGTAACCTATGCGCGTCAGCCTGATCACCACGGTCAGGAATGAGGCTCTGACTATCTCCTCATTCCTGGAAGGACTCTTCAAGCAAACTCGCCAACCGGATGAGGTTGTCATTGCTGACGGTGGTTCAACCGATGGTACCGTTGCCGCCATTACCAAGTTTGCCAAACAGCATCCCCACATAAAGGTCATTGAGGCCCCGGGTAACATTGCGGTTGGCAGAAACGCTGCCATTGCGGCTGCAACCCACGACATCATCGCCGTTACCGATGCTGGCAGCACAGCTGACGCCTCGTGGCTTGAGGAAATCCTCAAACCTTTCTCTGACAAAAATGTGAGCGTCAGTTCAGGCTATTTCCAGGTTGCGCCCACCAATACCTTTGAGGCAGTCTCAAGTGCCTTGATCAACCAAACCGCTGCAGAGCTCAACGACGACTGGCTTCCATCATCGAGGAGTATCGCTTTCACTAAATCCGCCTGGGAAGCGGTTGGCGGCTACCCTGAGCACCTTACCCTCGCCGGTGAAGACACCCTCTTCGACCTCAACCTCAAACGCAAAGGTTTCGTCTTTAAGTTCGCCCCAAAAGCAGTAGTATTCTGGCAGCCAAGGAGTAATCTCAAGGCGTTCTGCAAGCAACAGTTCAGCTACGCCAGAGGCGATGGCCAGTACTGGCCTGGTTCTGTGGGGTACGGAAAGAAGCTACTGTTCTACGTACTGCTCGCAGCCACTAAGATTGCATCCCTCATACTGGTCATCCCAGAGCTCTACCTTGCCGTTGTCGTGATCTACCTGGCGTACCTCCTGTTCAGGGTGCGAAAAACCTGGATGCGTAGCCACAATGCTTGGTACACCATTGCCTCTATTCCCCTCGTTGCCATCTTTGATCTCACCAACCTCGCAGGCTTCCTGAAGGGGGTTTTTGAGTGGTGCCGGTACCCTAAGTACCGCAAGGAGTCACATGCAGGGTAAGATTTCAGCCGTCATTATCGCCCGTGACGAAGAGGAAACCATTGAGAGCTGCCTCCGTTCCCTGAAAGGATGCCCGAGCATCGGTGAGTGCATTGTACTCATTGACGATAGAACCACGGATGCAACCGAAGTAAAAGCAAAGATGCTAGCGGATGTGGTAAAAACAGCCACCTTCGAAGACTTCTCACAGATGAAGAATGCCGCCCTCGCCCTCGCTACAAAGCCGTGGTCACTCCTTATAGACGCAGACGAGCAGCTCAGCCCCGAGCTCTCCCACGAGCTTCAGCACCTCAAACCAGAAGGTCACACCGCCTTCCTCATTCCTGAAAAGAACTACCTCGGCACCAAGTGGCTTAGGTACGGCGGCCTCTACCCCGACTACCACATCAGGTTATTTAAGACTGGAAGTGCCACCTACAAGGGAGCAGTCCACGAAACCCTCACCTACGCAGGTTCAACTGGCAAGCTCACCGGTGCCTTCCTCCACGCAACCTACCGCGATAACTCTGAGCTCTTCGCAAAGGTGAGAAAGTACGCCGCGCTTGAGGGTGAAGGTGTAGCGAAGAGCTTGAAAAAAGCCTACTTCATGGGGGTAAAGCGTTTCTTCGGCGTCTACGTAAAAGATCTGGGCATGTTAGATGGCGTAGCCGGGCTTACCCACGCGTACGCCCTCGCCTACTACCAGGTGCTGAAGTACCACCCTAAGAGGAAAGGCTAACCATGCGTATCGCACAGGTAAGCATCAGCTACAAACCTATCCTTGGCGGTCAAGAGGTCTACATTGATGAGCTCAATGGTGTTCTGGAACAGGCAGGTCACACCACCCACACCTTTCAGCGCGATAACGGCTACGTTGACCCCAAGGTAACCCTGGTATCCCACCCAAGCTTCTTGAGGCCAGTCATGGGTTTCAACCTCGGTCTCCTCAAACACACCAAGTCACTGAAGTCGTACGATAGGTTGGTCATCCACTACCCAGATCACTACCCAACTCTTAACTGGCACAAGGGTGCTGTGGTTCTCACCCACGGGGTGAACTGGGAACTTGATCCTCCAAAGAAGCGCTCAAGGCGTATCCAGCTCGCCCGCTACGCGCTCAAGCGAGCGCCGATTCTGGTTGCAAACGATACCCACTTCTACCGCACGCTCGGGATTGAGGTTGCACCTGGTACCCACGCTTTCAGTGAGGTAGCCCCCAACCGCTGGTACATCCCAAACTGCGTTGATACCACAACCTTTTCACGTACCACCCCCCACCAGAAGCTGCCAGCAGGTAAGTGCATTGTGGTGCCCAGGAATGTCACCCCTGCTCGCGGAGTTGACCTTGCCGTATCTGCTTTCATCGCTATAGCTGATGAGTTTCCTGAAACTAACCTTGTCATTGTTGGACAAGCTCTCCCAAACTTGGAGTCAGAAGCCTACCTCAACGACATCCACGAGCAGGTAGCTGCTGCCAACCTCAAAGAACGGGTGATCTTCCTTGGCTCCATTCCACACCATGAAATGCCAGCTATTTTTTCAGGAGCTGTTCTCACCGTAATCCCAACCCGCGCTAACGAGGGAACCGCTCTCTCCGCCCTTGAGAGTATGAGCTGCGGCACGCCAACGGTAGTAACTGCTGTTGCAGGTCTCCAAGACCTCCCTGCCACCCAAGCCCTCCCAACCCCCGATTCCCTGGCTGAGGCAATGCGTGGTGCCCTCCATAACCCAACGGTGGGAGCGATCCAGCAGGAAACGGTGCGTGAAAGCTTTAACCTTGACCTCTGGGCCAAAGCGTGGCGCAATGTACTTGAAACACCTCCCCATGCGTAAGCTCGCCCAATTTCTCGCCAACCCCACTGGCGCCGTAATCGCTACGGTGCTCGTAGTAGCTATGGGAAGCTACCTCTACTTCAATGGCTTGGGCTTCCTGACCGATGTCCTGATTGCGCTCGCTACCGCCCTCCTCCTCACCTTCCTCTACGAAAAGCCAGAGTGGTGCCTCTACCTCCTCATCTTCGCCATTCCTTTTAATGGGAAGGATATTGTTGGACCAATCCGCCTCACTGAGATTGTTACCCTCCTCACCATCATCGTCTTCACATTGAGGTACCTTCGCGGCAAGCAGCCTGATGGGGTAAGGCCAACATTTCTCTTCCTGGTACTTGGTGCTTTCCTGCTGAGTAACGCCATCTCTGCCTTTGGATCAATTGTGCCCCAGGTATCTGCCCAACGTATCCTGGTCTTAGGCTACCTGATAACCCTCAGCTTCCTCGTAGGACAGCTTGTGACCAAGCGTGAAGCTCTAGAAAAGCTGGTAAAGGTCTTGCTCATTTCGTTCACTACCTTTGGGGTGTACGGCATCGCCCAGTTCCTCAGTCCTTGGTACCGTACCGTCGCCTTTGCTAACGTTTGGAATGTGAACGGACTCCCCCGCGTTACCCTCTTCTACGGCGACCCTAACTTGGTTTCAGGCTACATGGTGGTTGCCATCCTGTTCTGCCTCTCGCTCTACCTCAACAACCTCTACCGGAAAGGCTGGCTACTGAGAATCGCTCTCGTGAGCATGACACTGTCAGTGTTCCTCACCTTTTCAAGGAGTGGCCTGTTAGCGCTTGCGGTAGGGGTAGCCTTCCTCTTAGCAATGCACCTCCGTCCTACCGTTGTGAAGCGAACGCTTCAGCTCTCAGGTACGGCACTCCTAGTACTTGTTCTTGCCTACAACACCGTGAAGCCAGTGCAGAAAGTGCTCCAGCCAGTGGTCTTGAGGATTACCCAGATTACGGACACTAAAGTTGAGTCTGTTGGTGCTCGCTTCGTAGCATACGAAACAGCAATTGAAATGGTGAGAGACCACCCATTCTTTGGGGTTGGTCCTGATGTTTTCCCCTACGAGTACGATGTGAGAACTGGGGTAACTGCTCCCGAGCCCCACGTTGTTCCCCACAACCTACTCCTTGAGATCATTTCTGAAAAAGGCTTAGTTGGCCTCTCGCTCTACCTCGCTTTCATTCTTACCCTCATCTACGCGGTGAGGCGCTCGCTTCAGCAACTTACTCCAGAAGAAACCACCACCCGTGCGGTGCTCCAGTGGATTCTCGCCTGGCTTCCTGCCTTCTTCACGCTCACCCTCTTCCTTACCGGTATGTACGAGGTCTACTTCTGGTTCCTCACCGGTATCGTATACGCAATTGCTAGTCGGCTACCGTGGCACCAGCAATAGTAAGCTTCGTTACCATCCTCTTTCTCCCAGCGTATGAGCTGCGTTTCTCGCTTGCTGGTATCCGGTTCAATGCCCTAGACCTCATCCTCCTTGCCGCATCTATCTTCCTGCTCCTCAGCAATAGGGGGGCGAAACCAACCAACCCACTCCCAAAAAGGGTGATGGTGCCAGCACTCGTACTTACCTTTGCAGCAGCGGTGAGCGTAGCCTTTGCCCCAGACAGCAGCTCAGCCCTCGGTATCCTCAAGAGCTGGTTCATCCTCCCTACAGTGTTTGCCTACGCCATCTGGCGAGAGGAAATCCCCCTCAAAAATCTGAGAGCTGCCCTCACTGCAAGTGGTGCCATTGCGGCTACCTACGCAATCTTCCACTTCTACCTCACTGATGCCTGGGTAGACTACGAGGGAGTAAAACGGGCTGTTGGGTTCTTTAGCCAGCCAAACTACCTCGCCCTCTTCATCGCCCCCATTCTCACCCTCGCCATAGCAGGATTACGTGAGAATACCGGCAAGCTGCAGCGGAGCTTTACCGTTGCTGCAATCCTCAGCATGGTAGTTGCAGTGATCCTTTCATACTCTCGTGCAGGCATCCTCACCGTTGCCATTTGTATCCCGCTCATCGCCCTTTTCCAGTACGGTTGGAAGCAACTCACACTCAGTCTCGGTATCGGAGCGATGCTCTTTGCAGCCGCTTACGCCAGCATCCCATCTTTCCAGAAACGCTTTGTCAGCATCTTAGATACCAAGAGTCAGACAACCAGTAGAACGAGGGTGGAGATTACCCAAGCATCCCTCAACATGCTTGAAGCTCACCCATTAACCGGGATTGGCCTCGGGGGGTACCAGGATGCATACAGCACCTATAGGATCCCCAATGCCCTCGAGCAAGAGGTGCTCCACCCCCACAACGTCTACCTCGCTTTCTGGACACAGACAGGAATCCTCGGCCTCTTAGCTTTCATTACCCTTGCAGCCACAGCTTTCCTCAAGAAGCTCAGGAGTAGCAGTGGCGAAGTGCGTGCGGCAGCACTCGCGGGAGTGAGCATCTTGCTGATCGGCTTCTTCGATACCGCCTACTGGAAGAACGACCTCTCCCTCGTTTTCTGGATTCTCGTCGCCATGACGAGCTTTAAAGCAAGGAGCTCCCGTGGGTAAGCTGAGGATTGGCATCGACGCCCGGGTTTGGCGAATTGAG
Source organism: uncultured Candidatus Saccharibacteria bacterium (assembly GCA_964593885.1). Taxonomy (GTDB): domain Bacteria; phylum Patescibacteriota; class UBA1384; order CAILIB01; family CAILIB01; genus CAZQKK01. The sequence goes on from CAZQKK010000001.1 coordinate 223,705, forward strand.
ACAGGTGGCATTGCACGCTACACCCAGGCACTGGTACGAGGACTCCTGGAACAAGACAAGGTGAACGAGTACACCATCATCGTCAACAAGGAAGACGCCAAACACCTCCACATCTCAGCTCCCAACCTCAAGGTTCTCAAGGTAAACATCCCCCAGTTCTCGGTGGCAGAGCAGCGTGAGTTTCTCCACATCCTCAACCAGGAGAAGTTTGACCTCGTCCACTTCACCAACTTCAACCACCCCATTCAGTACCGAGGCAAGTTTGTCGTCACCATCCACGATCTCATCATGTACCGCTTCCCCAGTGGTGCCCAAACCAAGTCGCTCATCCGTAAGCTAGCGTACCGCCTGATAGTGAGGCACACGAAGCGTGCCCTCAAGGTGATCGTCCCGAGCACCGCCACCGCCGAAGACTGTGTAGCACTCCTTGGCCTCAAAGATTCTCAAATGGTGGTCATTCCCCACGGTGGACCAACTCACGTCACCGTCTCACCTAGCGAGATCACCAAGGTTCTCACCAAGTTTGGTATTGGCAAAGACTACATCCTTTTCGTGAGCAGGTGGGAGCGATACAAGGGTCTCGATACCCTCCTGGAGGCCTTCGCCATCCTTCGCCAATCCTTCCCAGACCTCACCCTTGTTGTCTGCGGAAAACCTGTTGCCACTAGTCCAGACGTTGCCGGCTTGGTGCGGATTGCCCAAGAGGCAGACCTCAAGGTGGTTACCCCAGGCTTCGTCACCGATGCTGAACTAGGCGCCCTCTACCAAGGAGCGAAGGTATACGTGCACCCAAGCCGTTACGAAGGCTTTGGCCTTATGATCCTGGAGGCCTTCGCTGCGGGCACCCCGGTGGTTACCAGTAACGTTTCGTGCCTCCCAGAAGTTGCGGGAAACGCCGCAGTCCTCGTTAATCCAACAGACCCAGTTGAGCTTGCTGAAAGCATTAGGAGTATCCTCAAAGACCCCGCCCTAGCTGAAAAGCTACAGCATGCTGGTCTAGCGCGTGCTGCCATCTATACCTGGAAGAAAACCGCCGCCTCCACCCTCAGTACCTACCTGCAAGCCCTAACAAAGTAGCATGCCCCCACTCCTTAAACTCCTCAGGCCTAGACACTGGATTAAGAACTTCCTCCTTGCTGCCCCCCTTGTATTCGCGGGAAGGTTCTTGAGCGTAGACCTGAGTAACCTACTCCTCGCCTTCGTTGCCTTCTGTGCAGTGGCAAGCAGCATCTACGTGGTAAACGATATTGCCGATGCACCCCAAGACAGGAAACACCCCGACAAAAAACACCGCCCCATTGCCGCCGGCACCGTTTCACCAACTACAGGGTGGATTACGGTTGTTGTCCTGCTCCTTGCCGCCACAGCTGTTTCCCTAACACTACCAACAAGTTTCCAGGTCACACTCCTCACCTACGGAATCATTAATGCCGCCTACTCTTTCTCCCTGAAGCACAAGCTGATTATCGACGTGATGATTCTCTCATTTGGCTTTGTCCTCCGTGTCATTGCCGGTGGCTTTGCGGTTGGCATCGCCCTTTCTAACTGGATCATTCTCTGTACTTTCTTCGGAGCCCTCTTCATCGGCTTTGGGAAGCGAAAGAACGAGACAGATATCTTGCAGGATGAGTCCAGAGAACACCGAAAGGTTCTCGAGAACTACACCACCAGCTTCATCAACCAGCTCCTGGGAACCACCGCCGCAATGACCATCATGAGCTATGCGCTCTACACCATTGACCCAGCCACCTCCCGCCACTTTGGCACTACCAACTTGGTCTACACCCTACCGTTTGTGGTCTACGGTGTTTTTAGGTACTTCCACCTCATGTACAACCGCACCGCAGGTGCTGACCCAACCAAAATTTTCTCGAGAGACCGCGCCATCCAGCTCTGCTTCATCGCCTGGATTATCACCTTCTACATCGTGATTAAACTTGCGTAAATCGTATGAAGGCAAACTCCCGAGCCGTTTTTCTCTCTATTGCCGCTGCTGCCTGCATCTACCTAGGTCTTGCGGTTTGGAGCAACTTCCACGATGTCAGTGAAGCATTTGAGCAGTTTACCTGGTGGTACTTCCCAATTATTCTCACGCTCACCTTCAGCAACTACCTCATCCGTTTTGGTACCTGGCAGTTCTACCTCTCGCGCCTCGGGATTACCTCCATCCCCCGCAGAGATTCCTTCCTCATCTACCTCTCGGGGTTTGCGATGTCGATTACCCCAGGGAAACTGGGCGAAGTTATCCGCGCGTTCCTCCTCAAGCGATCTCACGGCATTCCGGTAAGTAAGACCGGGGGACTGGTGTTAGTAGATAGACTCACCGACCTCGCCGCCCTCGTAATCATCGCCACGGTAGGAGCGATTCAGTTCTCCTACGGCACGAAGCTCTTGGTTGGGGTAGCCATTGCCATCTCGGTGGTGCTCTTCGTTATTTCGCACCAAGCTACCGCTGAAAAAGTACTAGCTCTCTTGGGTAGGATACCCGCGCTCGGGAAGCGGAGCGAGAAGCTCAATGAGCTCTACAAGAGCACGGGCGTACTCCTTCGCCCCAAGAACCTCATTCCCATCCTCATCTTCTCTACTGTTTCCTGGAGCTTTGAGGCCCTCGGTTTCTGGCTAGCCATGCAAGGCCTAGGACTTGAGACTAGCATCTGGAGTGCCGCTTTCATCTACGCTTTCTCAACCGTTATTGGCGCACTCTCAATTCTTCCCGGAGGCCTTGGGCTCACCGAGGGGAGCATGGCCGGGCTCCTCGTGCTCATCAATGTTCCTAAGGCTGCTGCCACCGCCACTACCTTCATCATCAGGGTGGCAACCCTCTGGTTTGGGGTAGCCATTGGCGCCATCTCGCTCGCCATCTTTGAGAAACGCTTCAAGCCCCAGGGTGAAGCTGGTATGATGGCCGAGTAAGCAACCCGATAAAACTTCAGCTATGTCAGAATCTAAAACCGTTTTCATTACCGGAGGAGCTGGGTTCCTCGGTATCAACCTTACCCGCCACCTCCTTGGTAAGGGTTACAAGGTAATCAGCTACGATGTTCTCCCGTTTGACTACCCAGAAAAGGACCAGATTACCGCAGTAAGTGGCGATATTAGAGACGCTGCAGCCCTCAAGAAAGCAATGCAGGGAGCTGACTTTGTCGTGCACACCGCAGCCGCCCTCCCCCTCTACACACCAGAGGAAATTTACACCACAGATGTTGAGGGAACCCGTAACGTCCTTCAAACTGCCTTAGACCTCAAGGTTGAGCGTTTTGTCCACATTTCCTCAACCGCCGTCTACGGTATCCCCGACCACCACCCCCTCTGCGAAGACGACAGGCTAGACGGAGTTGGACCCTACGGCGAAGCAAAGATCCTAGCAGAGTACGAGTGTCTCAAGTACCGAGCAAAAGGAATGGTTACCAGCATCATCAGGCCTAAGTCATTTGTAGGACCAGAACGCCTCGGTGTATTTGCCCTCTTCTATGACTGGGCAAAGGACAAGAAAGGCTTCCCAATGATTGGGAACGGCAAGAATCGCTACCAGCTCCTAGACGTGGAGGATCTCTGCGAGGCAATTTGGCTCTGTCTCACAAAACCTGAGGACAAGGTAAACGATGTCTTCAACATTGGCGCCAAGGAGTTTACCACCATGGCCGAGGACTACCAGGCTGTCCTTGATGAAGCTGGCCACGGCAAGAAGATTAAGGGTCTCCCCGCCAGTCCAATCATCATGATTCTCCGTGCCATGGAGGCCATGAAAGTTTCACCTCTCTACAAGTGGGTGTACGAGACTGCCTCAAAGGACTCCTTTGTCTCAATTGAGAAAGCTGAGAGGCAGCTAGGCTACAAGCCAAAGTACTCAAACAAAGACGCCATGATCCGTAACTACCGCTGGTACGTGGCAAACGTTGAGAAGTTTTCCAAGCAGTCTGGAGTTACCCACCGCGTGCCATGGAAGCAGGGCGCTCTCGGGTTCTTCAAGATGTTCTTCTAGAGTGTATGAAAGTTAAGGCCGAGCTCCACTGCCACAGCGAGTACTCAAGGGATAGCTCGGTTTCGCTTGAGGCCATTATCCAGCGGTGTAAAGAAGAGAACATCAGGGTCATCGCCCTCACTGACCACGATGAAATTGCGGGAGCAGTGCGTCTCAAGGAAATCGCCCCAAAGTGGCTTAAGGTAATTATTGGCGAAGAAATTGCCACCGCCCAGGGAGATGTCATTGGTCTCTTCCTCAAGGAGCGCATCGCCCCACGCCAGGGCATCAAGCAGACCATCCACCAGATTAAGGAGCAGGGAGGAGTTGTCCTCCTTCCCCACCCTTTCGACAGGATTAGGAGAGAAGCAGTGGGCGAAGTTACCGCCTCGCGCATTGTGAGAGACATTGATTTCCTCGAGATCTTCAACTCACGTTGCGTCTTTGGGGGCGATAACGCTAAGGCAACCATCTTTGCAGCGGAACAGAGCCTTCCCGTGTTCGTCGGTTCTGATGCTCACACGCTACCGGAGTACGGGCGAGCCACCAACCTCATGGAAGAGTTCAGTACCCCAAAAGAGTTTGTGGCAAACCTCAAAGACGCCACCTTTGAAATGAGGAAGTCTCCTCTGAAAGTGCACCTTACCACCAAGTTTGTAAAAATTGCGAAGAAACGCGCAAAGAAGCACTCTCACTAGCTGACCAACTTCTCTCGTTTTGTCTTCTGCTAGTATGGGCACATGCGCAGACGCTACCTGGTACTTACCGCCTTCGTTGCTTTTCTCTTCTTTGCTTCGGTAGCCGCAGCAACAGCTTCCTACCGAAGCCTCGAGTACGTTCTCGTTGGGGTAAGGCAGCTTGAGAGTGGAAAAAATCTCCTCATCAGCAACCCACCCGAGGCACGGCAAGCTTTCACCAGCGCATCTGCCTCATTCAAGATTGCCTCAGGCATCCTCCTCGCCAGCCCTTGGTACGGCAAGCTTCTCACCCCCATTCCTCCTTTCAGGTGGCACGTCCAACTCATGCGGGCTAGCAACGAGCTAGCAAAGATGGGTGAGGTAGCTTTGGTGCTCAGTGAAGATTTCCCAGCTGTTGCCTTAGATCAACCCGACGTCAGCACCTTAGTTAGCCAACTGAGTAGTACCTATGTGAACTGGGAAACGAGAAACCAGGGAAACCTCAACGAACTTGAACTGAGGACCAAACGCGCAGAGGAAGAACTCTCTCACATTCCTTACTGGGTGTTCCTTGATAAACGCAATGAAGTTGCATCTATCAGGAACAATCTGAAGACCCTCACCACAGGTATCCCTGAAATCAGAACAACAAGCAGCGAGCTGCAGAGGGTACTTGGCAAGGGTGACAGCAATCCTCACCAGGTTGCCGTTCTCTTCCAGAATAGCGCTGAGCTTAGACCATGCGGTGGGTTTCCTGGTAGCTTCGCCTACCTCAATGCGAGTGGTGGTACCATCAGACAGTTTCAGTTCGGTCCAAACGTCTACAAGCTCGACAGGCCATACGAGCGGGTAAGCGGAAAGACACCCCCCATTCCCCTCCAAACCATCACTGCATTCTGGGGCTTCGTGAACAGCTGCTCAGGAGATGGTTTTCTGGAAAGCTACAGCCCGCGCGTCAACGAGATGTTCTCAGCCGCATCCGGCACGTCCCCGGAAGGTCTCATCTACGTGAACAGTAGCATTCTCAGCAACCTCCTCGAGATCACCGGTCCGGTCAAACTCCCCAACGGAGTAACAGCAACCAGCGAAACGATTAGCACCGAACTCACCCGAGAAGTAGAGCTCAACTACTTTAAGAAATCCGAAAACGTGACGGTAAATGAGCCAAAGAGCATCCTCAATGAACTCATCCCCGTTCTCCTCAGGCAGCTGAGCAAGCAAGAGAACGTTGGAACCAAGGTTACCACCCTCGTGCAAGATGCCGTTCGTTCAAAGTCTCTCCAGCTCTGGTTCAAAGATCCTATCCTCATGCAGAGCCTGCGGCCACTCACCCCACGTGACACTCCTATTTCAGGCACTTCCTGGCTCAAGCTCGTAAACTCAAACCTTGCTGGCATGAAATCTTCGGAAAAGATGCTCCAGACCACCCACATTGATGTTGCTAAGCCCTTCTTTGGTGAAGAAGCTACCTACACCGTTACAATCACGAGAACCCACACTGGGGATGGTATCTGGCCAGACGCCATTAATCGCAACTACCTTGAAGCCTACCTTCCCCCCGAAGCAACCATTACCAAGCAACCCACGCCTATTGGGGGTGATTACACCATTGATGGCGGGCTACTCATGCAAAATAAGCTTGTACCAGTTGACCAAAGCTCTGTCAGAATTGAGGATGGTACGGGGTGGAAACGTATAGGGTGGTGGGCAACTACCGCAATCAGCGGATCCACAAACTACACATTCAGTTACAAGCTACCAATTGCGATCTACCCTCCTGACAGCTTTGCGTACCTCAAACAGAGTGGAAGTAACGATACACTCGAAATGTTTGGAACAAGCCACATAGTGAGCACCAACCTGTACTTGAAAAGGTAGCAACTACAGATAGTCAATCTTACAACTACGAGGCGCATACGCTACTATAGACATGATGCTTCAACGTATACTCACCTGGTTAAAGCGTGAATGGATTATTGTCGCCCTCTTCGTAGGGTTTACTGTTTTGTATAGTGTCTATTCCATAGTGAGACACGTCAATTTCCAGAGTGGCTATGACTTAGGTATTTTTAACCAGGCCATGTGGCTGTACAGTCACTTCTTAGAGCCCTATATTACCGTTCATCAGCGATTTATCCTTGGTGAGCATTTTCACCCAATTCTCATCCTCTTCGTACCCATCTACTGGTTATCCCCTCGCGCAGAGACACTCCTGGTTATACAAGCCGCAGCTGTTTCAGCAGCGATATTTCCGATCTACTACTTCTCACGTTCCCGTTTAGGTCAGATCCCAGCATATCTTGTCTCTGTTGCAGCTATTTCATACTGGGGCCTGCAAATCGGGGCGGCGTTTGATTTTCACGAGGTAGCCATTGCAGTGCCGTTGATTGCTGGGATGATTTGGGCACTAGATGCTAAACGATGGACCTACTACTGGATATTCCTTGCTGGAGTTTTGCTGTGTAAAGAAGACTTATCCCTCCTGATCGCAGCCACGGGGTTGGTACTCCTGGTGAAAAAAGAATGGTGGAAGGGCTTGCTCACCACAGGGATTGGGATTGGCTGGTTCTTTTTGCTTACGAAGACCATTATGCCCTACTTTGCTGGAAATGCTTACGGTTTTTGGTCATACAATAACATTGCTCCAGATTTACCTAGCGCGGTCAGAGTTCTGATAAAAGATCCAAACTTCATTTACCAAACCTTCATTACCCCTGAAGTTAAGTTGCATACGCTCATCTTTACGTTTGCAGGTGCTCTCTACCTTTTCCTCTTCTCTCCCTACCTCATTATGATGGTACCGCTGCTAGCAGAGCGCTTCTTATCAGGAATTGATAGCTATTGGATAGTCAACTACCACTACACCATGACACTAGCCCCAGTTATTGCCATGGCGGCAATAGATGGAATCTATACAATTGGTAAGGCTCTCGGAAAAGTACGGCCAAAACTAAAAGTAGCGTTCTGGTGGGTTGGAGCAACTAGCTTCATTGCAGCATCTATCTTTATTACACTCGAAAAAGGTATGCCCCTTTCTGCCTTCACTCGTCGAGCCATTTACCGATATGCTCTTCACCCATTTAAAGGAGGACCGGAAGCACTTTCACGTATTCCTAAGGACGCCGTCGTAGCAGCTCAAGATGCACTAATTCCGCACCTCAGTAGTCGTGAAAAAATATATGAACTTCTGGACCCTACAGCTGATCCCGATTACTATATTGTGAACTACGAGCTTGCAGCCTGGCCCTATTTCCCTGATCAAATTGCAAAGCACATGCTTGATGAACAGAACAATGGGTACGTCAGCATTTACAAGGTTGATAACTGGGAAATTCTCAAAAAACAGTAGCAACCCTAGCCTACCTGTGGCATTACTCAACACCTCTCTCTCAAGCAAGTACTAAAAAAGCTCCCTACATGAGGGAGCTTGGAATGTGGTGCGGCAACTACTTCTTCGCGGTCTCCTTGATGAGGTCCTCAAGGAGTACCCTGTCAGCTTCCCCAAGGGTCATGAGAAACGCTTGTGTTTCCTCGGGGTTAATCTGATAGCCCTCATCATCACTTCCGCTGGGGCGGAAGTTGATAGCGCCATGTGGATTTGGCCACATCGCCGGGCTTTCAGTTGGCCAGGTGACATCTGCCACCCAACCTGAACGCGTCTGGGTTTCATCACGCCAGTTGATGGTGTAGGTGTCACCATCAGGGAGCGTGACCCGGCCTTCCTCATCTGCCTGATGCAGTGCGAGAATCAGCTTGAACTGCTCAAAGTGCAAGTTGTTCGTGCCAGAGTGACAGAGTAGGCTCCACCCTTCAGAATTCCTCAACTTCTTGAGGATCGATCCTGTTTTCACCGTCACCTTTTCAAAACGAGAGTGATTCTCCTGCGCAATTTTTGCGATTTGCGCTAACGCTTCTGGACTAAGATGCATCGTATTCCCAACCTTGTCCCTCTGTACGAGGTAGGCGAAGCATACCAAAATACCCCGTAAAGTCAATTACCTTTTGCCTCGGAACGAAAAAAGCGTCCACAGAGGACGCTTTGAAATGTTACACCTTCTCGAAGTCTGCAATGGTTACAACTCGGTAGTAACCTTTATCAGACCTCAGGTGAAGCTCGTACCGCTTATCAGGAGGAGGCGGCACTCCACCCACGCACATCTTTTTCCTCAGCTTCGGCACTACCGCGAGAACCCAGTGCTTGTACCCAAGGTACTGTAGCTCAGTTCCAACAGGGTATCGCATCTGCATCTCTCGGATTTCCTGGAGACGCTGCCTTTCTGTCATGCATAGGAACCTGGTGTCATAGTGATTGCGAAACCACTTAGCAACCGATTCGTTCTGAAGAGGCAGGAGAAGACAAATGTTCTCTCGCTGCGCCTTGATGACCAGTGGCTGAACAACCAGAGGAAATGTCTCCACCTTATTCCGCGATGTTGCCAGCATGTTAAGTTCACGCATATTGCCAACCTACGCCGCCTTTCTACCATATTTCGCACTAATTGTCCAGGTACTTGGTAGGATAAGCTGCAAAATACAAAAATTCCTGGTATAGTCCGTAACGTACCTAGGAAGGGTGGCAGAGTGGTCTATTGCAACGGTCTTGAAAACCGTCGAGTGAAAGCTCCGTGGGTTCGAATCCCACCCCTTCCGCCAACGTAAATGGTCAACCGAAAGGTTGGCCTTTTGCGTTTGAGAATACCAGGTTAGAGCCGTATACTGGTTGCATGGGTTGGATTACCTATTCCCTTATCACCTCGTTCCTCATCTCAGCGGTAACCATTTCTGAGAAGCACGTCCTTCATGACAGGAGTAGTGCTTCGTATACCGCCGTTCACTCCATCCTCACCTGTATTATTTCGCTCCCACTCCTCGCCCTAGCTGGGTTCCCCTCATTCACCGTTATTTCTTTCTTTGCGGTACTCTTCGTTGGTATCATCGCCTCTTTTGCCCTCTTCCTCAGCATCAAATCTCTCAAAGAGATGGATATTAGCGTAACCGCACCACTCTTTGTACTCACACCTGCACTCACTTCTCTCCTTGCAGCCTTTTTTCTTGGAGAGCATCTCTCGTACCTCCAGACAACAGGATTGTTTGTGATTATTCTCGGGACGTACCTACTTCAATTGAGACCCCATGATCACATCCTTACCCCGCTAAAGCGCATCTGGGCATCCCCAAAGTTGCACCTCGTATTTCTAGCGCTTCTTATTTACAGTGTCTGTTCGCTTACCGATAGGTTCATCCTCACGAGAACTTCACTCACTCCAATGCAGTACCAGGTCACCGTGCAGATTTGGTTTGCGATATTCCACACCGCCTACCTAGTAAAGCTGCGCGGAAGCTTCAAGCCGGTCATCACTGCTCTCAGGCAGAGTACGTGGGAAATGCACGGCGTCGCTCTCCTCACCGTAGCTAGTAGGCTAGCTCAAGCAACCGCAACCTCTATCGCTCCAGCAGTAGGCCCTGTCATCGCAATAAAACGAAGCGGATCCCTCTTCACAACCTTAGTTGGAGGCGAACTCTTCCACGATAAGTTTCTCTTCCAGAGGGTTGGGGCATGTGGTGTGATGCTGATTGGTATTGTTCTCGTGGTTCAGCACTAAGCGAGTCGTGGTATACTTTTGCTATGCCGCAGAACCCTCAAGTAGAAGAGCAGATCCTAACCCAGTGGGTTGAGCCAGAACAGGCCCACAACCAGTTTTCAGCAAGGTTAAAATTCACCCTTGTTGCTGGAGGGGTAGTACTCAGTTCTCTCATTGCTGGCGCAGGCTACTGGCTGCACGAGTTTAGCTTTTACGTTGCTGCTGCAGTGGTACTTATGGGTGTTGCAGCAATGTTCTCTCAGAACAAGCGCCCCATTCACCTCAAAACAATAACCATTACCAACCAACGTATCGCAATTGATGCCAGGGAAATCCCTCTCACCGACCTCGCTGGCTTTTGGCTCCAGCAAGAGGTAGAAGGGTTAGTGGTGATGCTTGAGTACAAGAAATCAACCCTCATCCCGGTAAGTTTCTTTTTTGCCACTGAGAGCATCGAGGCTGCAAAACGAACACTCCTACCTATTCTCCCAGAACTTGAACCCCGAGCCTCACACTTTACTGACAGATTCTCTAGCTACTTCCGAATCTAGGACAGATTTGCTAGAGTAGGGTTTGTCATCCGATACGGAGAGGTGGCTGAGTGGTCGAAAGCGGCACACTGCTAACGTGTTGTACGGGAAACCGTACCCAGGGTTCGAATCCCTGCCTCTCCGCCATAAAAAGTTGTCCAGCCTGTAAGGTTGGGCAATTTTTTATTGTTGTAACCTGCAGGGATTCGAATACCTACCAGGAAACATCACATGCTACTATGTAGACCTAATGAGAAACGTATTTTTCCGCCATACGCGGCTATGGAAGAGGTTAGTTGTTGCCGCGGTTTTAGTTGGACTACTTGGCGCAAGTTTAGTAGTAGCCCCCACCCTTACTGGTGAAGTAAGTATTCCTCCAACCAGCAGTGTCCAACCTAGTATTAAACAGCTCACCAATGAGCTCCTCCAAAAACTACCGCTAGCGAAGGATGAGGTAAGACCAAAGGTACTCGAGAGTGTACGAGAAGTAGCAAGTAAGCGCCTAGCAAAACTTGAATCGTTCTTTGAACAAAACCCCAGAGCAGCCTCAGCTCTCATACTTCCAGAAAGTATCCTAGAAAAAGCCCGAGTATTGCTGGGACAAGATGCCGTTGAACAGTACGTAGAACGAGAAGGGGTAGTCTCAGTAGTTGCAAAAGAAGCAGGCCCGTACGCTGGATCACCTGGTAACGAATCCTACGACACATACCTCCACGACTCGAAGACCGGAGAGATGTACAAGCTTTACTCATCAAGCTCATCACCGCGCTCGCTCGTAAGTAACTTACGGGTAGTTGTTACTGGACACCAAATTGGCAGCAGTATTCTCACAAACGAGGAAAACCTTAGGGTAACCATCGCTCATAACAATGAGTCACCTGAAGAGCTTGGCAATGCAACAACCCTCGCCTACATAAACCCAGGCAACCGCACCATTCTAGCCATCCTCGTTAACTTCTCTAATAACACTGGGCAGCCCATTTCCCAGGCAGGAGCACAGACACTCCTATTTGGAAGTTCAAATTCGCTCAATTCTTACTACAAGAGCACTTCGTATGATTCTATCTCGTTTAGTGGTGCTGTCACTCCTTGGGCTACCCTTTCAACCCCTTTAGGCGCAACCTGCGACTACTACAACTGGGCAAACGAAGCAAACAGCATCGCCACAGGCCTAGGGTACAACCCAAACTCCTACACACACGTGATGTACATCTTCCCAAGTCTTGCACCCTGCTCATTTATTGGGCTTGGTGAAATATACGGTGATCAAAGTTGGATATTTGGTTACACAACACTTCAAAATACTGCACACGAAATGGGGCATAACCTAGGTATGGATCATGCAGGTGCCTACAGTTGTGGTGGCCAAGCAATTGCAGCTCCTGCCAACTGCAGCTTTAGCCCGTACGGAAACCCTTGGGACACCATGGGAAACCAGGCAAGCTTTAACCTTACTGCACCCCATAAGTTTGGTTTAGGCTTTATCCCGCTCAGTGATATCCAAACCGTTACGTCTAATGGGACGTACAGCATTGCCCCACTTTCAGCCTCCAGCGGAGTAAGAACCTTAAAGATCCGCCGACCTGAAACGTCACAGGACTACTACCTCGAGTACAGACAACCCAACGGTCAAGATACTGGTATCAGTGCAAATGCTACACGTGGAATTGCAATTAATCTCTGGAGTCCTTCGTGGTGGGCGCAAGCCTACGGTGATATTTACTCTGCAGACGGTTTTAACTACATGCTAGATCTTACCCCAGGATCCGGTGGAGGTTTTGGTGATGGCACACTCAGTGATGGTGGAACATTTACGGACAGTACAAATGGCATTACGGTGACACAGCTTAGCCACAATAGTAGTTCAGCAACCGTGAGCGTTGCATTCAGTGCGGGATCGTGTAGTCCGGCGGCACCAACCCTTTCACTCACACCGAGCACCCAAACAGCTCCACCCGGTAGCCCTCTCTCTTACAACTTGAGTATTACAAACAACGACAACCCCTCTACCTGCGGTATCGCCAACTTTAGTTTTTCTCCTTCACTTCCAAGTGGGTGGACTGGAGTGGTAACACCTTCATTTGCAACAGTTAGCCCAGGTACAACTGCCAGCGTTACGCTCACACCTACCTCACCTTCTGGCGCAACTAACGCTGTTTATACCGTTGGTGTTGGTGTTTCTGAAACAGGAGTTGCAGCACACACCCAAACACCAACAACGTCGTTTGTAGTTTATAGCGATGCCCCGCCCCCAACCCCAACGCCAACACCCAGCCCAACGCCAACCCCACCCCCTTCAACTCCAAACATTGAAAATCCTGAAGCCACCCCCTACACCCCTACATTTACCAGTGCCACTCCAACAGCCACTACGACTAAGAAGAAAAAGAAAACTACCAGTACGCCCAGTCCAACGCCCACACCAACTCCTGAGCCAGTCGTTGTGCCCAGCCCTGAAGCCACTCCAACTCTAGATGTTGTGGTAACACCTACACCACCAGCACAAGAAAGCCCAAGCTTTGAAAACTACCAACCTGCTAAGCAAATGAGTCCTTTGAAAGTATTTGAAGCACTGCAACCAGTCCAAAAAATAGGAACAGGACTACTACTCATTTCATGTATTTGGATACTGGTACTATTCCTCCTGTAAGGAGGATGGCTTAACTTACCGCCTCTGTTGCGGTAAGGTTTGGCTCAATATTTGCAACTTTGTTGCTTGAATCTTCCTTACACACTGAAACCATGTACGACTTTCTCTTTTCATCACCTGTCAAAAATTCTTTGAAGAAGGCAACTTCACCCCCTGAGGTCTCGACCACAGTTGCGGTGGGAAGGATCTGAAAAAGCTCACCAAAGAAGGGTTGAAGTACTTCTTCAACTCCCTTCTGACTAAAGGCGAGGTCATCACGTAGCTTTTTTGAGCCAAAACTATCAATAAACTTCCCCACTTCACCTCTTGCGATACGGAGTACCACGTCATCCGCGAAGAGTTCCATTTTATCTAGCTCTTCGTAGTACTCAGGGGTTGGTGTAGTATCTGACATGAAAGGTGGTTAGGTAAGCTGTATCAGAACCACTGTACCTACTTCGCTGTTTACGCGCTATACTCATGCCATGCAGAACAAACTAGGTGTTGCTGGTGTCCTCATTACAGCTATCGCCCTTCTCATAGGAGCTGTGATTAGCGCGCTATCAGCCAACAACCAGCCTGAGCGCACGGTGACTACCTTTGAGCAGTGTATTGAGGTCCCTGGCAACAGGGTTATGGAAACCTGGCCAGTGCAATGCCAGTACAAAGGCAAGATTTTTAGCTCTCCCTCGCCTTTCACCCAACCATAAGGATTGCCATTCCACCTGATTTACGCTACTATACGGCGGTATCGTATTTAGTTTTGCGCTCGTAGCTCACCGGATAGAGCACTTGGTTGCGGTCCAAGGGGTTGCAGGTTCGATTCCTGCCGAGCGCGCCAAAAAAACAGTCTCTCTTCACGAGAGGCTGTTTTTTAGTATTCGTGCGAGATAGCTAGAACTAGATCAACATGCACCCCAGACTGTTCAAGTACTTCTCTGGCAGCAGTTACCGTTGCGCCAGTAGTCACGACATCATCAACGAGAACAACGAATGCATTTCTCGTATCTCGCATTCTCCCGCGAGAAAAAGCCCCAGCTACCTGTTCAGCACGCTCATCTCTACTGCTCCCCACAAGGCTTTTCTGGTCACGTTTCCTCAAAGCATCGTTGCATAGCTCACCACCAAACATCCGTTGCAGCTCCACTGTCAACAGTTCAACCTGGTTATAGCCTCTTTCTTTTCGCCGTTTTTTGCTTATTGGCACTGCAACCCAAAGTATCCCAGACGCCTTAGGGAGCAATGTCTCCAAGACGTTTTCTTCACCTATTCTCTGAACTAGTACCTTTGCCGCCTGAGGGATCCCCCCATACTTTAATGCGTGCAGTGCTTTTCGCACCCATCCATCCGAAAACAGATAGAAGCACCAGCAATCTGCAGTTGCCACGTACATTGCACGAGGCATGACGGTACCAAGACATGTAGGACAAACAACCTCATCACCATCCTTCCCACACGAGACGCAAGATATTGGGAAGAATAGCTTGAGGAACAGTTCTAGTACCACAACGTCAACCTAGCAGCACTCCCATTAACGCAACATTAAACCGGCCTGTTACATCCAGCTACGAATAATGATCATGTACTTGAGTTCACTCAAGGGTACCGGTATCCATCCCACTGCCCACGGCAAGTACCTTAGGGCAAAGATAACTGCGAGAGCACAGAAGATGACTACCAGGAGACGGTTGGTTTTCCAATAATGAGATAACCAGTAGGCCAAGATAAGGAGAGCGAAACCGTAAGATGGGAAGTAGTGGTAGAGAAACACCACACGGTGTACGAGTGCCCAAGGCAACCAAAATGCAAAGTACCCTATGAGGAGTGGGGTGAGTGGATGCTCCAAAGCTTTCACGCCACGTTTCACTACGTGGTTAATTCCTGCGATGACCGTTCCAGCAACTGCAACTGTACTGCTTATCCAGACAAATGGATTCCCCAAGGTTGTCATGATCTGAACTGTCTCATTTGGCAGTGTGTCATAGATAAAGAGCACCGGTCTTGTTGGTATTGGCCATGACCACCACGGTGAACTCCAAGGGTGAGTGGCAGTAATACCTGCGTGGTAAGAAAAAGCCGAGACATTCCACTTTATGACATCTGAAAATGCTTGGGTTGATCCATCAAGCACCTCACCTGCGTACACCACCAGGAAGTAAGTAACCGCTGCCCAAGGCAGGCTCCACAGGAGCTCACGCAACTTTCCGGCTCGCCACGCATACCAGCACATCGGAAAGAAAATTGCCGCAGCGGGCCACTTAACCGCAATCGCAAGCCCGAGTACTATACCCGCTGCTACACCACTGCTCTTAGGTTTGAGGTTAATTGCCATCAAGAGAGCCAAGAAAATCATGAAGAACAGAATGCCATCCATGAGTCCCGTTCTCGAGTAGGCAATGAATATGCCATCCAGTGAGATGAAGAGAGCAATAAGGAGTGAAGCGAAACGTGACTTTGTAACCTTCCAAGCCACCCATGCCATGAGTGCTATCGTCCCAATACCAAAGAGGAGCGGCATAATCCTCCAGCCAAAGTAGGTATCGCCCCAACCAAGTATTCCAAGCGCAATAATGAATTTACCCAGTGGTGGGTGCACATCGTAGACATCTACCCCCCTAAGGTACTGTCCTGCAAACTTTGGGAAGTACTCCTCATCGAATACTTTCTTTGCAGGGTACGAGAGGTTGTATGCCCGCATCGCGATGCCAAAGAGTATCAGGAGAGCTGCTAGTACTCCCACTACCCACGGGAAGTTTACCTGAAGCTTCACAAACAGCCGGTTGAAGTTCTGAGAAATTTTCTGCATACAGGTATCTTTTCACGTCTCATCTCCACCTTCAACCACCCCTCTTTCAAACTTGCACCTCACTCTTAAATGACCCATACTGGGAGCACAGGATAACAATCAAGGAGGAGATATGAGTACGAAGCTTGTCCCTGACGAGGCTTCATTTGCCCCAGCGGGAGATTGGAACGACGACTACGAAGGGCAGCTTGCCATCGACGTCTACCAAACCGCCACTGATCTCATCATCAAGGCACCAATTGCTGGTGTTGCTCATGAAGATCTTGAGGTAACCATTACCGATGAGCTCCTTACCATCCACGGTGAGCGACACGAAAGTCTACCTACTGATCTAGAAGGCTACCTGGTTCAGGAGTGCTTCTGGGGAGGTTTTTCTCGAAGTTTTCCCTTCCCCATTGCCGTTGACTCGGAGAAGGCAAGTGCTAGCCTGGTAAATGGTATCCTCACCATCACCGTTCCAAAGGCTGCACGAACAAGAACGCGCACGCTCTCAGTAAGTGTTGGCTAGCAATACCCTCAGTTCCTCCTAATACCCCTCAAGCCATGAGCTCACAGCGCGTCAGAAAGGTAGTAATCCCAGTAGCTGGTTACGGTACACGGTTTCTTCCCTACACAAAGTCTATCCCAAAGGAGATGCTCCCTATCGTAGATAGGCCAGTTATCCACCACATCGCTGAAGAAGCGGCTGAGGCAGGGATAACCGAGATTATTCTCATCACTGGGATGAACAAGCGTGCTATTGAGGATTACTTTGACTACAACCTCGAGCTTGAAACACTCCTAAAGAAGAGTGGCAAAGATGCGCAAATGCTTCTTTCACGTGAGGCTTCAGATCTCGCAAGTTTCGTTTACGTAAGGCAAAAAGAGCAACTTGGAAACGGCCATGCCATTCTCCAGGCTAAAGACCTCATTGGTGAAGATGAGCCTTTTGTCGTGATGTGGGGAGATGAAATGTACATGGGCAAGCCAACCAAACTCCAACAGATGATTGAGGTGTACGAGAAGTACCAGAAGCCAGTGTTCCTCACCATGCAACGTGACAATGTCGAGGATTTTTCCCGCTACGGTTACGTAGGTCTCGGTGAGCAGCATGAGGAGGGTCTGTGGGATGTTACCAGCCTCATTGAGAAACCAGGTAAAGAGCTAGCCCCTTCTAACCAAGCTGCTCTCGGTTGCTACATCCTCACAGGAGACATCTTTAAGACACTCGAGACTCAGCAACCAGGAAATGGTGGCGAGATTGTCTTAGCAGAAGCCCTCAGTAGGTACGCTGCAGACCACCAGATGCTCGCCAAAGAGGTTACCAACCTCAAGTATTTTGACTGTGGCAGTAAGCTTGAGTACATGAAGGCAACCATTGAGTATGCCCTTCAACGGAGTGACATCGGTGGAGACCTTTCAGATTACCTTAAAGACCTGGCACATCACATTTAACTCTTCCTATGCACACTACTTCCATTCAGAGAGAAATTGGTAAGGTTGCGCTCTACGGCGTACTCATTCTCGGTTTGGGAGTACTCGCAACTGCTTGCAGCAAGACTCCAACCACCACTACCTCAACGAGTTCAGGTGTAAAAATTCGAATTTGGCGTACTGGCCAAAGCGAGGATGCACTTAAAGGTACCATCAACCAGTTCAAAGGCAAGAACCAGTCGGCTAACCTTACTATCACCTACGATAATCGCCCGATAGAAACCTACGAGTTAGATGCCCTCAAGTCACTCGCCGCGCGTACCGGTCCCGATATCTGGAGCATCCCAAACGATTGGCTTGGCGATCACATCCCAAGAATCCAGCCACTCCCCGATAACTACTTCTTCCCGCTTGATGGTAAAGGGAAACGTCAAACTACTGGGCCAACCCCCGCTGAACAAGTTAAGGAACTCTACCCTGAAGGTATTGCTGAACAGCTTATCACTAGCACACCTGATGGGAAAACGAGTGTTCTAGGACTTCCTACAAACGTTGATAGCCTCCGTCTCTACTACAACCGCGAGCTCCTCAGTGCTGCTGGCGTGGAGTACCAGAAGAGCCTCGGTCCTGACGTGAAATCAGAGGTCTACACCCCGGTTAAGCAGCTCTTGAATAAACCCCCTGCTACTTGGGGAGATGTCCTTGAGATGGAGAAGTATGTCACAAAGCTAGATGGCACAAATGTTGTCCGTTCCACCATTGCTTTCGGAACAGCTGATAACGTAAGCCGATCTGCTGATATAGTCAGTCTCCTGATCCTCCAGAATGGTGCAAAAGTTGTGAGCACTGATAGGAAAAATGCACTATTCCACATCCCAACAACCAGCCCTAGTGGCGTTGTAGTTTCGCCTGGAGAGCTCGCCCTAGACTTCTACGCATCCTTCTCAAATCCTGCTCGAGCAAGCTACACCTGGAACCCCTCAATGCCTCAAGATATCGACGCTTTTGGTCAGGGTCGAGTAGCAATGGTAATTGCTTTCTCAGACTTTGGTGATCAGCTCAAGGTGAAGTACCCAAAGTTTAGGTTTGAAAAAGCCGCTGTTCCTCAAAACTCGGTAACCCAAGAACCGGTAAACCTCATTAAGTTCAGTATCGAGACAGTAACAAAGACCGCTGACAATACCGCCGCCACGTTTGCCTTTTTCCCCTACTACACTGCCCAGAACAATGCAGTAAACATTTCAGGGCAAGTTGGCCTTTCAAGTCCATTCACCCAGGATCTTATCAAGAAGAAAGACGACCCAATTGTTAACCAAATTGTGACTGGAAAGAGCATCTTTAAGCGCTCACGCACCCAGTTTGACGCATCTTTCCGCCAAATGATAATTGATGTTAGCCAAAACGGACTCACAAACGACAAGGCACTTGATGCTGCTGCTGAAAGGATCAACGTTATCCTTCAAGCAGATAACCAGCTATGACGTCACTATTTACCATTGCCGTCGCCAAAGCCGCAGATGGTTTATCGGTGAATACCGATAAACTCAACGGAGGTGATGCGAGTGCTGCTGCTGGTGAATTCCTCAACCACATTGTCGAAATCCTCCTAGTTCTTGCCATCCCACTCGCCATTCTCTCAGTAGTCTATGCGGCTTTTTCCCTGATACGTTCGCAGGGTAAACCTGAAGGGTATGCTAACGCAAAGAAGTACATTACCTATGTAGTTATTGGTATCTTCTTTATCGTTTTTGCAGGAATTCTCGTTCGTACTGTCTACAGCCTATTTGCAAAAGTTTGAGGGAAACGTGAAAAGTACCCGCCACACATTTCTGGGGAAAAAGATCCCTACTCCTCACCTGCTAGGAGTTGTAAAACGCAAACCAAAGTTTGGATCATCTTGGATGCTCCTTTTCTCTGCACCCGTGCTCCTCTTCCTAGGACTCTCACTCACCACTCCTTTATCTAGTAGTAACCAGGGTACTGGCAAGCAGAGCAGCGACGTACTCCGTCAGGTACGAGTCTTTGGCACGGCTTCATCAACGGTGAAGTCATGCGACGAGATAAATCTTGCCAGCGTGAAGCTATTTCCACTCATACCCGCGGAAATTAGGAGTACCGCAGAAGGTGGTTGTAACCCACAGACCTGGAATAGGAGGATTTTCGTATTCTTGGCTTACAAGCTTCTAGGAGTACTCAACTACCTTGCGGGCGCAATTGCAATCACCGCAACAATTTTCGGTGGTATATTGTACCTCACAGGATTCGCAAGTGAAGCAAATATTAAGAAGGCAAAATCGGTGATTATTGGTGCCTACATAGGTTTCGCCATTGTGCTGCTAGCCCGCCTACTCGTACAAGGGTCTTTCTTCCTCTTTGGCGATGGAAATACCGACTTTAGTAATTCTTTTGAGGACAAAACGGAGGTTCAAAAGTGAAACAACTGATACTGTACCTAGCTATTACCGTTTCGGCATGCGGCATGTTTCTATTCCTCTATCCAACAGCCTCTCACGCATCAACTAGTAGTAGCCACCAAAACACCTCAAGACTAGCTATCGACATTATTCCCACTCCGGGGGAAGTTGGCTCAAATCCAGACAGGCCAACCCAACAGATAGTGCCGACAAATAGCCTTGGTACAATCTTAGATGGCCTCTGGAACCGAGGCATGAGGATTGTCTACATTCTCATTTCTATCTACGCCCTAATTACCCTTACCCAAGCAGCCCTACGGTACGGGAGTGCTCAAGGTGACGCAAAGCGAGTTGCAGAAGCAAGAACTGCAATTGTCCAAACCGTCCTAGGGATCGCCCTTCTGACTGCAAGTTTCATGGTAGTAAGCCTAATCTGGGCGTTTGCGAAACGACTCTTAGTCTAGTTCTATTTGACAGTATCTTTCATGCACCCCTACAATGTAACTACAACCTGTTTACGTTTTAACCTTTAAGGAGGCTTATGAATCTCTCCCGCACTTCAGCAAAAATATCAGCTGCTATTACAACCTCCCTCCTCTTGGGTGTAAGTAGCATCCACGCTGCCGCTCCACCATCAATTCAGCCAGAAGGTTCTATTGATAAAACGTTTGATTTTGTAAAATTCTTTACCAATGGTATTGGCAGCATTATTAACATCATTTTCTTCTTGGCTGGAGCTGCGGCCATCATCTACCTCATCTGGGCAGGTATCAAGTACATTACTGCAGGTGGCGATACAAAGAAGGCTGGTGAGGCACGCACAGCGATTATTAATGCCGTAATCGGTATTGCAGTTATTGTAGGTGCTTACACCCTGATCAACATCGCTTTCGGTATCAATAAGACGGTTAACAGCATTCAAAGCAGTGAAGCAACTTTCCAGTAGGTAGGTAGTAGTCACCTAAAAAGAGCCTCGTTGGAGGCTCTTTTTTGTTGTTACTTTACAAGGTAATCTACCCAGAGCTCAATATTTGTTTGCCCTGAAGGAGCTTTTGTCTTTTGTGTTGATATATCAGGAACTGTGCTTGCCAACTGGTCTAAACTCTTTGGGTTGTAGGATTCAGGTAAGGCATACACCTTCTCATCACTCTTCGCCAAGAGTAATGCTCTTCGTAACTCCTTTTCCTTGAAAGAGTCTGTTTTGTAGTAAACGATAAGCGCTTCAAGTTTTTGCTTCTCAATGTTAGCCGCAGAAAGCTTCTCCTGAAGCTCAAGGGTAATTTGTTGGGTATGGTAATTCCTAACAACTGCCTGACTTGCAGAAACCGCGAGGTATGAGGCAAGTGCAATGAGCCAGAGGTAGCTGAAAGAGAGCTGGAGGTACTTAATGAGTGTTTTGAACATCAACAATAGTATACCTCATTCCCAAAACGCTAACTGCCGAATACTTACCTTGCGCCAAACATTTGAACGGTGATCAAGACATCTTCACCGTTACTACCAGTAATATGGCCTGTAGCGAAACCAACATCTGTGTACTTTGACGAAAGCAGGTTTGCGCGGTGGCTTGGGCTGGCCATCCAGGCTGCAGTAATACCATGTGCTGTTTCAAATCCCCTAGCAAGGTTCTCTCCTGCAACTGTGTACCTATAACCCGCTTCACGAATAAAATCCCATGGAGCCTTTCTATCGCTTGGACGGAAGTGGTCCCAATATCCAAACTGCTCCATGTCAGTTACCTTCTGCTGCGCAGCCCTAGAAAGATCTGCATTCTCAGTTAACTGTGAAAGACCATTACTTTCACGGACAAGATTCGTCTCATTGAGAAAACTTACAACTGAAACTGGTGAAAGATCCTCAACATTCGAAGCAACAACTACACGAACTTGCTGGCTATCAGGAATTGTTGCCGCAACTGCTAGACTTGGGGTTGTACTAAGCGACACAAGACGCACCACCAGTGCGAGCGGAACAAGGTGGTGGCGAAATGATGTAGCGAAAGTATTTTTTACAACCTGAGAACCAATCATATTTGTTTTTTTCTTTTCTTTTTTGTTTCAAGAAATTAGATAATTATACCTTTTTTCAGGTTATCTGTCAAGATTGCCATCTCCAACGTATACTAGATACATGAACGAACTATTTGTTGGTTTTTTTGAGCAGCTCGGATTGGTTGTGGTCATCGCTGCTGTTTGTGCCCTTATAAGTAGGGCACTTAAACTCCCCCTTCTTGTAGGCTACATAGCTGCAGGAATAATTATTGGAAGCACTGCAGCAACATCTAGTGATGGCCATATTGTTCTTCAAGCAACCTCAAAAATTGGACTTATTCTTCTTCTCTTTCTAGTTGGTCTTGAACTTAACTGGGATCAAGCAAGAAAACAGTTTAAAAACGCACTAGGCCTCGGACTCATCCAAGTTGCCTCAAGTGTGGTTATTGGTTTCGGTATTTCATATACTTTTTCACTCAGTATTCTCTCTGGCCTCTACCTCGGTATTGCTTTGTCTTTTGCCTCTACAGTTGTTGTAATCAAGCTCCTATCTGAGGTACGTGACCTTAACACGCTCCACGGTAGACTAGCGATAAGCGTACTTCTCATACAAGACCTATTCGCCATTATTGCGCTAATGCTACTCAGTGGATTTGCAAGTACCCAAAGTAGCTTACCAGTACCCCTAGAACTCCTTTGGTTAGCAGCGAAAACGGTTGGAGTATTACTACTGGCATGGAGCTGTAACAGACTCATTTTACCAACTGCGTTTAAACGGATCGCACACTCAACTGAATTACTCTTTCTCTGTAGTATCGCGTGGTGTTTTCTTTGGGTTATTGGAATGAAGGCTCTAGATGTCCCTATGGAAGTTGGGGCACTTATTGCAGGAGTAAGTTTAGCAACTCTTCCATACAGTCTTGAAATAGTAAGCAAGATTCGAGTGCTCCGAGACTTCTTTGTCGTACTTCTTTTCGTAGGAATTGGGAGTGAAGTTCACGCTCCGGATGCTGCGGCGCTGCCACTCATCTTATCTCTTATTGCTGCGGTAAGTATTGGAAAGCCTTTAGTTTCGTTCATCACACTTGCTCTATCTGGTTACAGGATCCGAACAGCTTTTCTCGCAGCAATTACCCAGAGTCAAGTTAGTGAGTTCTCAATCATCCTTGTTGGAATTGGCGTCAGCTCAGGGCAAGTAGATAGCTCACTCAGTGGAGTAATTGCAACAACTGCGGCATTCTCAATTATCGTAGCGACCCTTCTATTTAACGCTAGAAAGCCCTTGTACCACCTTCTAAAACCCATCCTTAGGGTTTTTGAGAGAGGTCACCACAAACACACCTCCCTCGTACTAGGTGAACGTGCAGAGATTGACTCGCTAGCTAACCACATTGTCATCTTTGGATACCATCGTATGGGCTTCCCAATTCTAAAGACAGTACTCGACCTCAAGAGATCTGTGGTTGTTGTAGATATGAATCCAGAAATTGTTACTCATCTCCGGCAAGGCGGAGTACAGGCCATTTACGGTGACGTTGAAGATGAAGAGGTATTTGATGCAGCTCACGTTGCAGAGGCTGACTATATTATTTCCACCATCCCTCATATCGAAGAAACGCTCTTCCTCATTAGCGAAGTAAGAAAACGCTCGAAGCACGCAAAGATAATTGTTACGGCACACTCGGTAGAACATGCCCTTATGTACTACAAGCGTCATGCTGACTATGTACTCATGCCTCATATGCTTGGAGGCAAGCTCCTCGCAGAGCTGATTTCTAAACCCATGGGTTCGTACAGAAAGCAGCAACTACTTGAGGAGAAAGAACTCATGAAAGATACGAGAAACAACCTGTTCTTCGAGTAGACGCTCGCAGAAACTAGCACCAGCAATCCAGGATACCCCTGGTTTTTTTATTTTTACAGGTTATTGTTCAGTATTTCATATATCATCATATGTATTGGTATCCCTGTTCGGAAAACTCTTTCCCCAACTTTTTCCACATGTGGATAAGTTGTGCACAATTGCTCCATTTACCCCATGGAGTATACTGATCATATGGCTGATAACCTCTTTTCTTCTGGGACTACCATTACCCCTGATTCAGGGACATCTCTCTTTTCTCCTTTTTCGTTTTTTAGCGGGTCGGACCCTCTTTCAATCGTTTATAATAATGCAATAAATTGGCTTTTTTCAGCTGTAGGCGCTGCTTTAATTGCCTACCTTATTTGGGCAGGCATTAAGTACATCACTGCGGGAGGCGATCCTAAGAAGGCTGGTGATGCGAAATCTAGCGTAATAAACGCTGCTATCGGTATTCTTATCTTTATCAGTATTTACACTCTCCTAAGTATCGGGATTGGCCTTGGGAATGCTGGACGATCAATCGAGACTGGTCAGATAACCATCCCTCCTGCCACGAAAAAGTGACCCCTCGATAAGAAGTTCACTTCCATCTCGAACAAATTGATCCATTCCCTCTCCGTCTGGCCGATACACCAGAATGTTCTCTGGAAATATTCCACTTTCATAAAGGAGGATCCTTGCATCTTGTGAAATGAGGATTGGCTTACCTGCTGCGTGAAAATCACAGAGAAGCCTCTGAATTACTATGTCTTTTCTGAGTAGATCAACACTCAAGCCCCCTCCAGGGACTGCTATTGCATCGTAATGACTAGGTTGTACTAGCTCGATTGGAAAGTCTGTGTGTACCCACTCCTCATTGCCATGTCTACCTATTCCTCTAACTTTCCTTCCACTCTGGAGTGATGTTAAGTAGACGCTCGCATACTCAGCCTCAAAACCATTTTTCATCGCATATAGCTCCTCTAGGTTAACCCCATCGGAAACTAAGGTGATAATCTTTTTTGCGTGTAGTTTCATGTTTTCCTCATTCAGCTGAGGGCAGGAGTAAATTGACATCACTGCCACAACCTTTCCAGCTACATAATGTGCTTTAACCCCCTTACTGGGTTGCCATTGGTATTGCACCATCATCGTAGCTACACATGCCCACCCTCAGCATCATCTATGGTACTTATGCCTATGTATATTCTTGGATTCATACTCACTGAAGCATAGCTTGGGCGCTTATGTTGTTTTTGAAGTATGAATATCCAAGTGACCACAAGGTACTACGATCCTGTTCTTAGATACTCTGCGTGCCGTTAATCATAAGGTGATAGGAAATCGTATCTGTTTGACTTTCAACACTTGTAGACATACTTGTACTCAAGCGAAAGCGTTGGGTTTCTCCCCTTGGAAGAACCACTCCCATTGGTATCTCACCGTTACTGAGCGAGGTTAATGACCCGTACAGTGGTTGGTGACCAACAAGGTCATTACCCAGCTCATCTACTGGCATTATTTCAATTTGAATAGTTGGCAGCATCGCCATAGAGCCTGAGATAACAGTAACTGTTGCTGATAAATCAAAGCTAACTGCTGCATCACTAGCATTCTTTACAAGAAAGAACTTACTGACACTTTGACCTGGCACTAACTCAGCAGAAAAACCAGGTCGAGACTCTTCAAATATCGTTGAATTTGGGTTTTGTGAATTACTAATGCGTAAGTCTGATGTCCCAGTTGTGATAACGTTATCTGTCAGTGTTACTTGATCTTTAAATAACGAGTAACTTCCCGTGGCTACCAAACTAGTCCAGGCCAGAAGTGCGAGGCCAGCAATTACGACCCGCTGTTTCTTTGATATCTTCATAATCCTCCTACAAGTTAGTATTCATTCGGTCGACCAGTAGTTTCCTACCCGTGCGATCAGACTAACTACGAAAGATTACACTATCCCAAAACAATTGTTTCAGGGCACTAACTCAATTGAATATCCTGTCTGTAAGGACTTTTTACCAATTTCTTGTATTAGCTCAACACTACGTAGGATTGATTTACCCTCTGCATTGAAGATTTGTTCGATTACCCTCTGAAAAGTAGTGGGGTATGTTGCAGTAGCGTAAATATTGGCTAGCAAATGGACGTGTGGACTTGAGATTCTGTGTAGGTTTTTTACTAAAGGGAGAAATTCATCTTCAAGTCTCCAGATTTCCCCTTTTGTACCCCTACCAAATACAGGTGGATCAAAAATAATGATATCGTACTTGGCGCCTCTCCGTACTTCTCGCTCAACAAACTTTCTTACGTCCTCAACTATCCATCGAATTGAGGAAAGATTGTTCAACTTTGCGTTTTCACTCGCCCAAGTTACTGAACTTTTAGATGCATCGACGTGCGTTACTTCAGCACCTGCATTAGCAGCGGCAAGAGACATTATACCTGTATAAGCAAACAAGTTGAGGACTTTTACACCTTTAGTAGACTCTTTTACCCATTTTTCAACAAGCTCCCACTGGGTTACTTGTTCAGGGAATACTCCAAGGTGTCTAAATGTAGTGGGACGAATTTTGAAGCGTAGTGAATTCCAAGAAATGACAAAGCCATCTTCCATCGATGTATCGGTGAAATACCACCCATCCCTAAACGTTGCGTCTGGTTGTACCCAACCTGCGTGACTAGGATTTTCAGGCTCCCAAAGAGCGTGTGGCTCTGGCCGCACAAAGTACTTATCACCAAAGCGTTCTAGGCGCTCATGGTTACCTGTATCAATTAAGCTATAGTCAGACCAATCTTGAGTTGAGTAGTGATGCATATGATGTTGTTGGCGCGCTCGGTAGGAATCGGACCTACGGCCTTCAGGACCGGAACCTGACGCTCTATCCCCTGAGCTACGAGCGCGCAGCGACAGCAGACTACCAGATCACCAATACATGCACAATGCTACTTTGTCTTCGTTTGGTTAACAACTGCGTCTATCTTTGCCTGGATCTCTGCTGGATCTCCTAGGAAATAGTGTCTGATTGGAGATAAGTCTTCATTGAGCTCGTACACAAGTGGCACACCAACTGGCATGGTAAGTTCTGTAATATCTTGGTCAGAAATGTTATCTAAGTGTTTAATGAGCGCCCTAAGGCTATTTCCGTGCGCAGCGATAATAACTGACTTTCCATTTTTTATCTGAGGAGTTATTTCAGAATCCCAAAATGGTAGCACTCTCTCCATGGTCGTTTTGAGAGATTCTGAGGCTGGCAACTCTTCAGGAGAAACACCAGCATACCTTGGGTCATGAGACGGGTGCCTAGGGTCTGATACCTCCAGTGGTTCAGGAGGAGTATCATAGCCACGACGCCAAATCTTTACCTTCTCTTCCCCATACTTTTCTACAGTCTCTTTCTTGTTGAGACCCTGTAGAGCACCGTAGTGTCGCTCATTCAGACGCCAGGTTTTAATAACCGGCACCCAGAGCTCATCCATTTCTTTTTGGATAGACCAAAGCGTATTTATTGCTCGTTTTAGGACCGACGTATAGGCAATATCAAAGTGGTAACCTTCTTCTTTTAGTAACTTCCCTGCCTGGTGAGCGTCTTGCCACCCCTGATCCGAAAGATCATTTCCCTGATCACACCACCCCGCAAACAGGTTTAGTCGGTTAAATTCACTCTCACCGTGACGGATTAGCACAAGCTTATACATGGTTGTTCTTAGCTAGTTTCTCTTTCTATCGTATCATTTTTTGACTTTTGGATTTAATCTTAATTTAATATTCTAACTGATAGTATCGCGTTGTAGTCGAAACACATGAGAATACTCCTCGTTGAAGACCAACTTGATATTGCTGAGCCAATTATCCGTTGTCTTAGACGTGATTTTCCTGTCGATCACGCAACAACCTGTACAGAAGCTCGTTTGCTCCTCGACCTACATACATATGATCTATTAATTATTGACATAGGTTTACCTGATGGAAGTGGGGCAGATATTTGTAGGGAGAAACTTGAAAAAAAGCTTCCCGGCTTTACCATAATACTTAGTGGAGATTTTTCGGAGCAAAGTAAGGTTTTCCATCTTGAAAACTTTGCAGATGACTACATTGCAAAGCCATTTTCTCTAGCGGAGCTACGTACACGCGTAACAAAATTCAGTAAACGATTAACTGAAATTACACCAACCACTATTGCAGGAAACGGATTAGTGTTACAGAGATCACACAAGCAAGCTTTCATTCATGGAAAGTCTATCAACTTACGAAGAAAAGAATTTGAAGTTCTTGCTGTACTCGATAGATACATTGAAAAACCAGTACTAAAGAGTGCACTTCTTGAAGAAGTGTGGGATGAACAAAATGAGCCCTTTTCGAATACTATTGATGCCCACATATGTGCACTCCGCAAAGCAATAAGAAAAGTTTCAAGTGATTACACAATCCAAACAATTCGAGGAATTGGCTATCAACTAACACAACAACATGCACGATCTCATCCTAAATTACATTCTAGAAACCAAGGGTGAAACTACCTCATCCCAAGTTGCGAAAAGCGAACTTGCGTCTCAGGAAATGGTTCCTTGGTTTAATGAAGGAGAACCAAAATGACCAAATTCTTACGTTAGAGCAATCAAGAATAATTATTTGGCCAGTTATCCTTTTCGTAACGCTTCTCGCATTTTCTGCCTTTCTCCTGTCCATTGTATCAATCCTGTACTACGCTCCTGAAAACGGTTATCAACTCACAAATGCAGTGTTAACAAGCGGTATTACGCTAACTATTTTCACCGCATTAACGTGGTCCGCAAAGAGATACACCATACCAGCTTCAGCTCTATTCACCTTAACCCTACTATTTGCATCCTTAAGGTGCGCAACCAGCTACGGTGTGGTTACTCCACAAGCAATGCTCGGGGTAGCAATCGCAATCCTCTGCTCAGGCATCTTACTTGGCAAGATAACGGCAAACATCTTGTTGGCTCTCTCTACAACATACCTCATAGTCATTTCATTTCTACAAATTACCCATAAGATTACCCTCCCCGAGTGGTCGAACTATGATGAGACCTGGGGAGACACCATACTGTTTATCATTACTTTCTTTGGTATCGCATACTTCACTAATGTTTTCAGTAGAGAGAATAAGAGATCCCTTGAGCGAGCACTAGTTGCTGAGAGTTCGGCTAGGCAGGAGAGTAGAGCGCTTGAAAGAAATATTTCCTATGAGGACGACACCCTAACGCAACATCTCCTTGAGTTTAGAGAACGGATGGGAGAAGCATTCCACGATGTTGCAAACCCCATTAGCGGGATCGCACTTGCAACGGAAACGCTGCTTTCCGAGACAGGAATAAGTCCGGAAGAGCAGCGAGAAATAATACTATCTACCTCAAAAAACGCCGAGTTAGCATGCGCACTTATTCATAATCTTCGTGAAGAGATTAGTGATTCACCTCAGAGTCTGCGCTGGTTTTCAATTGGTGCGGTACTTGAGGAGTTGAGGGAAATGATGAGCTACAAGCTTAGAGCTGAGGGAGTAATTCTTACAGTAAGCGCGGATCGTTCAATATATCTCTATGGCTCACCACTTTCATTCTCAAGAATAGTGAAAAACCTAGTACAGAATTCATCAGAAGCATACGCAAAATCAAACCTAGATCAAAAAGTGATTGCTGTGGCTTTGCGAGACTCTGATAAACAAATCGAATTAACAATACATGATAGCGCTGGTGGTATCCCAGAATCAGTTCTAAAGCACATCTTTTCACCCCGATTTTCATCTAAGAACAACACCTTTTCTGGTATTGGACTAAATATTGTTCAAAAAAAGTTACAGCACGAGTTTCGAGGAAATATTTTCACAGCTTCCAAAGGCAACGAAACAACTTTCACAATTACAATTAATAAACATGCTAACAATATCACTTCTGCAAAAATCACTACGGAAAGCGACACTATACGTTAATCGTACACAACAACAGGATGGTTCATTTCCCTCTGAATCAAAAAATGATACATCACATACAAGAAAGCTACAGACCACTGTATTCTTTAATGCTGAGATACTTTACCAACTCAACCAGGTAGATGGGGTTGGATCATTGCATCTAACAAGAAAGCGATTATCAAATTTTGTTCTCACTCAAAGGGCACACGACGGATCCTTCAACTATTGGTGTAGGACACCCGAAAAACAACGGTTGCCAAATGACATAGACGACTCAGCTTGCGCCCTTCTAGCGCTTGTAGAAAGCCTTCCTGCGAATCAATCCGTAAGATTGGCATCTGCATTTATTAATCTTGTAAAAGCTCAGTACAACAGAGGAAAAATCTACACGTGGTTTGCTGGTGGAGTATTCAAAGAAGATTACGATATTGTAGTCCAGCTAAACGTAAAAGCCGCGTTACTAAGTTTAGGTGTAAATTTTCCAATCTATAACCCAAAACAGTATTTACTCAATAACTGGCAAACTAAATCAAAGTACTATGTCGACAAATTCTTCTCCTCTTACCTAGCAAATCGATCTGAAACGATTTTTGATAAGACAGCACTAATAGCTGAAGTAGCTCAACCTACCAGCTCTTGGAAACTTGCTATATCTCTAATTGTTCTCAAGCAAAAGCCGACTTTCCAGCAAATAGATTTTCTTCTCCATTCACAGCATTCTGATGGATCCTGGCTTGGCGATGATGTAATTCTTGAAGGATATACGAATGAGGAAAGACAAACATATGCTAGCTCAAAAGTGCTTGCCACTGTTTTTATTATGAATATTCTTCAGAGATACATTATTGATGGTGAAAACACAAAGCTAGCCAAGCTACTGCTTTCAGTGAACAGAATGGTACTCCCTATACCTGGTTCATTAGACTATTATCTCGTGACAACACCCCTATTAGTTATACGAAATTCAATAACTTCATTAAAGTATTCTGATTACACGAAACTTGTTTCCGCTTCACTTTCGGGGTTGTATGGCCTCCGCTGGCTCAATGCTTTTGTCGATAATAAGCGCATTGATATTAACCCTTGGGTGTCTGCTGAAAGTTTAATGCGGTATATTGAATATTTCTTGGCAAATAATACCCCAAAACAATTCAAAAAGTTCCTCGCCTCAAGCCTATACCACCAGTTTGTCCCACCCGATAAGTCAAGCTACTTACTGAAATACCAAAACAGCTACGAAAAGCGTGTAAAAATTGGCTACGCACTATCAGAAACTATTCCAAAAAGTTTTGGAGTACAAATTTCAAAACAGTTTGAAAAAATACTGGAGCTTACTCTTATTATCAGATCTATCTCTGATGATATCCTCGACCTAGAATCGGATATCAACAACAACATTGCTACTGGTGCTACTGCTCTTGCAAGTGATTACGGTATAAAAGGCGCTGTACAAATATCGTACGCACGCATAATTAAGCTTACTGAGAAAGTATACATGCTATTCTCTGCAAACCCTGAAGTAGCACCTTACGAATACCGTACTTTGCAAATACTAAAACATTCATATAAAAACGCAAAAACGCAGTATCTTTCTGAAAAAGTTGCGCGACTTCTTCGCCTAAGCTAGATTTTCAGTGTTTCTAAGCTTTACATCAAGATCTTGCATAATGGTCTTATCACCAAGTCTTGCTGCTAACGGCACGTAGTAGCTTAGTGTTTCAGCTATAATTCTTTTCTGCCTATTCAGTTCAAGGTGCGAAAGTGTTGAAAGGTTATGAATTCTGTCAGCCAACTTAACGTACGCAATGCGCTTATCATACTCAAAAAGAGTGCTGATTTTGTTTTGAGTTAACATATCAGCAACCTCCCTTTCCGCGTGTTCAACTTTTGTTGCACCATCAACCAGCATCGCCACTTCTTTACCGAATTGATACTCAATCTCCTCAAGTGTTCCTTCTGTATCCTCTACAACATCGTGTAATAGGGTGGCTACAACTGTATCTACTTCACAACCCCAGCAACACACTATCTCGGCCGCACTTACTAGGTGTGTCATATACGGCACCCCTTCTTGCCGCTTTTGATGACGGTGAACGTTGTTAGCATAATCTACCGCTCGTAAAATGCAGCTCTGCTCTGTAACTGAAAACCTTTCAAGGTAATGCTACTCTATTGTGAATAACACTAGTACGCAACTACAAAAAATATAACGAGAAACGTACAAGCCAACACAAAGTTTGCGATGGTACCAGCAATTGCACCTGCCAATCCCGATAATCCAGCTTGTAAAGCATGGTGCATAGCTTTTATTTGCACTACCTCAGCAATGAATATCCCGAGGAATAGACCTATGAATGTCCCTACTAGCGGTAAAGCAAAGGTACCAATCAGCGAGCCAATAAATCCCCATAGTGCTGCCTGTTTTGTTGCACCACCAAACTTACTACCAATGACCCCCGATGTATAGTCTATTACTAAGCTTACTAGGGCTATGGCAGCAAGCAGTAGTAACCAGCCAACTGTGAGACTTTGAAATTTTGTAAGGATGGCATAGATAAGTGCAACAACAAACATGAATGGAATACCCGGAAAGATAGGGAGTAAGACGCCAATTAGTCCTATCCCCATCAGAACTATTACTAGAATAGTAAGCACAATACTCATGCAAATTGTTATGCAGGTATTAGCTCTGGGCGAGATGCCGCACATCCATCGCAGCAAATAAAGTGAGGCCTACCTTCTTGTGAATCATCGTTCACAAATCTCTCACATTGCTGGTTGCAGTACTTACATCGCCCTACGATAGTATGTTTGGGGTCATCGATTTTAAAACCCATTACTACCCTCCTATCAAACACGTAGAGTTTGCCTTGAAAGTCTTCATTTGGGTACATCTCCATGTACGAAACAATTCCGCCAAAGAGCTGGTAAACCTCTCTAAACCCCCTCTTCAGAAGGTAGCCTGCTGCTTTTTCACACCTTACTCCCCCAGTACAAACTGTAACAACTGTTCGATCCTTTAGACTCATCAACTTATCAACTGCACTAGGTAGATCACGAAAATTTTTGCACTCAGGAAGAACTGAGTTATTAAACCTCCCCGCGTCATGTTCGTAGGTATTCCGCATATCTATAATCACGAAGTCCTTACCCGATTCAATCCAACTCTTTAGCTCTGCTGGTTGAATGTAGGGTGCGGTAAAGGTTGCAGGGTTAAAATCTTCATCACCTAGATGGGCGCTTACAATTTCGCTACGTAGTTTCACTGAAAGCTTTGGAAACGCATTGCCTGTACCCACACTCCGTTTCATGTGTATTTGAGAGAAGCGCGGGTCGCTCATTAACAGAGCAACATACTTCTCCGTATTCTCAACAGTCCCCTCAAGCGTACCATTCAAGCCCTCCTCAGCGATAATGAGCCGACCGGTTAAACCCAGTTCTTTGCACAGGTTCTTTTGCGCAACAACCAGTTCAGCTGCATCAGGGAGCACGCCATAGTAGTAGTAGAGCAGCACTTGGTAATTCATGTGTTGCCATCTTGCCAGATTTGGGAGATATTTTCAATCGAGAGCAGTGGGACAGTTGAAAAACATCGTGATAGAATAGCGGCATGAAAACACAAACTACACTAGCTGACGGGAAAATCATTGCACTTGGCATAGTGGTACTGTTGGTTTGCGGGACAGTTTTCTGGAAACCTTGGATAACTACTTCAACTAAAACATTTGAGGTCATTGCTGAAGGTACGGTAAAAGCCCTGCCTGATGAGTATACGTTTAATCCGGCCTACCAAGAGTCAGGAGACACCACCCTACAGGCAACCGAGAAAGTTAGTGAAAAAGGTAATACGGTAGTTGCAAAACTAAAGGAGCTTGGCGTCTCAACAGATGATATTACGACGAGTGTCTCTGTATACCAGAACTACTCCCCAGGCTACGGAAGTGGTCCGTTCATAGCCACCTTTACCATTGCGGCATCGGTACCAGACCAGGTACTTGCCGAAAAGGTAACCACCTACATCGCAACCACAGGCGCAACAAGTTCAGTTACCCCCCAGGCAACCTTCAAAGAAGAGACGCGAGCAAAGTTGGAACTTGAGGCAAGAAAAAAGTCTCTAGACGCCGCAAAAGCTAAGGCTGAACAGACAGCAAGTGCAATGGGTGTGCGTTTAGGAAAAATTACAAAAATTGCTGATGCAAGTAGCAGTTTCCCCGTTCCGTACCCTATGTATGCAACGTCTCTAGAAGCTGGCAAAGCCACAGATAGTGCCGCACCCAGCAATACCACCACCCTTCAAACCGGTAAGCAAGAGATACACTACTCTGTCACGGTTACATACCGCTACTACTAGGCAAATAAAAAAAGACCCTCGTAGGATCTTCGTAACGCAAAGCGACCTAAGCCGATTTGTTACAGACCACGCCAAAGGCGTGATCGATGACTTCGAATGCTTCCCCCAAGCTTGCCGGAAACCGGCGCGCAATGATCGCGTGACCAGCAGCAATCCTCTCATAGAGCGCTGTTAGGTTCACCTCCTCAGCCTGGGTGAAACCCTCACTCCTCTTGCTCTTGTTCATCTGGGCAACTTTTTTCTCGAAGTCACTCACCAGAAGGTGAATTAAGAGGATGTCTCCCTCTTCGCAAGCAACAGTGAAGTTGCTTTCAGGTCGCGGAGCATCTTCTTGCCCGAGGAACTCAGCAACCATCCGGTCTCGCGCTAGCTCAGCGGTGCTGATCCGTGCATCAGGATTACTCCCAAGCCTCCCTCTAGGAGAGGTAACAACCATGAGAGCCGCCGCAATGAGGCCCTCCACATCAAGTTTTAAATCAGTCGACATAATTCTCCACAACCATAGCACCATTGCCATAGTTGAACTTCCAATTTTTACCAGATTACGGACATTCTTTCAAGTCCTTTGCAAAATCGTTACTATCGCTATCCTGAAAGTATGGTAGGTAAACAAGGTAAGTTGGTGCTGTACGTTGGACCAATGAAATCAGGGAAAACTGGTCGACTCCTTTCTGACGTCGGCCCACTCGAGCACTCTTCCGTAATCCCCTACACGGTGATACAGCCAGAGAAAAATGTGAGAGATGGTCGCCTTCTCAAATCCAGGAGCGGTAGTCAGCTTGGGAGCAACATCCTTTTCGTGAGTGAAATGCCCCCCTTTGAGGCTCTCGGCGATAACCAACTCGTAGCAATTGAAGAATTCCACTTCTTTGGCCAAGAAATGGTTGATGTTATCGAGAAACTTCTCAAACACGGTGTAGATGTATGTGCAGCTGGACTGGATATGGACTACAGGGGCGAGCAAACATCTCGTTACCATGACTTACTCCAACTAGCGCCACATAAGGTTATCTACTGCAGAGCAGTCTGCATGGAATGCGGTGTTTACAACGCTCAGTACACCCAGATTTACAAATCTGGTGAGCCAATGTTGGAAGGACTCCCACAGGTTCTCCCTGAAGACGGCACTTTCGTGTACAAGCCAGTTTGCAGGCACTGCTTCAAGCGTTCCTAACCAGCTATCTAGCTGGTTTTTTGGTATACTCACCGTGATGCTAAGTCTCCCCAACCTCCAAACAAACGTAGTTGTAGCACCCTTCACCACGTACAGAATTGGTGGACCTGCAGACTACTTCATCGAGGTTACTACCTCACAGCAGCTTCGTGAGGCAGTACTTGCTGCGCGAGAAGCCAGCATCCCCTACTTCATCCTGGGCACTGGGGCAAATATCTTGATGAGTGATAAGGGATTTAGGGGATTGGTGATTAAAAATAATGCAGAACACGCGCATATTGATGGAACTACCGTTTGTGCAGAGAGTGGCGCAACCATCGCACAGCTCATTGAGCTCACTGCAAACCTTGGCCTTTCAGGTTTTGAACACTACGCGGGTATTCCCAGTACAGTTGGGGGAGCAATCTGGCAAAATCTCCACTTCCTTTCACCAGATCGGCAGAGTACAAAGTTTATCCAGGAGATTGTTTTTGAAGCTGAGGTCCTCCTAGAAAATGGCTCCACTGAGACGGTGGGAGTAGATTTTTTCCAGTTTGGCTACGATGAAAGCAGACTCCACCACGAGGAAATTATCGTGCTCACCGTCTGCTTCAACCTAACACGTGCGCCAGAATCAGATATTCGCCACCAGGTGAGTGAAAATCTTAAGTGGAGATGGGAAAAGCAGCCGCAGCTTGAGGAGTTTCCGTCCTGTGGGTCAGTATTCAAGAAGATAGAAGGGGTAGGCGCCGGTAGGCTCATTGAGCAAGTTGGCCTCAAGGGTCATCAAATTGGTGGCATTCAGAGCTCGCCTCAGCATGCCAACTTCCTGGTAAACCTGGGTGGTGGAACCGCAGCAGATGTCCGAAGTCTCATTAGCCTCATTCAAGAAACGGTACGAGAAAAAACAGGCTACTTCCTTGAAACAGAAATACGGATGGTAGGTGAGTGGGATTAGCTACAAGAGTTAACTCCCATTGATCCCCCGCCAAGTACGCATAGCTTCTGTACCAGGTCTTTGAGTGATAGCCCCTCAAGATCACACCTTTCAACGCGCGCGATGAGCAGTCCTTCAAGGATGTGCTTTGCCTTTCTGCCATCTTCCTTACGTAGGTTGCTAATGCTCGTCCAGATGCCACCTGGCCCTGAAACAAGCACCCTCAGTGTTGCGTACAGAGGTGTAGTCTCAAGGTCGATATCCCTAATTTCATCGAGCATGATGGTGTGCTCGGTGGTTACCCCCAGAAACTGCCGAGAATAAATGGTCAACTTACTCATATCAATCACCAACTTGTCTGGCCAGAGATCAAGTGGGAAGATTGATCGGATTTGGAGAAGTACCAGGTGCGAACGGACAATGAGGCTCTCAAGTGCCTGCCCCGCTCGGTCTTGAATGCCACGTATGACCTCTGTTTGCATTGGGTATTGTGTCTCGAGTGTTCGATTCATGGCGTAGTGTTACGCAGATGAACTACGGTATCTCTAGATCCTCAATAGCCGGCCAAAAGGTTTTGTGGGTATAGATAGTTGAAAAATATTCTTCTACTAGAAAATAGTCAACACACCCAAAAAATTATCCACAGGAATACTCGCTCTGGTAGTCAATAATTGCCGAAATATCTACTCTTGCACGGTCCTACACGTCACTGCTGAGAACTTAGTAGCCCTATCCTCAAGAGGAACAGTGTAGCTCTGCTCTGTCACTTTGGCATCACTAGCTACCCGGAAGCACCGAGCGCTAATAATGGGCCTCCCTGATCCATTCTGAACGTAAGCAACGTACCAATCAGTCCCAACCCTCTCAATTGTTATGGAACGCGGAACCAATCCTCCACCTGTAGAAAGCAACTCAGGGTACTTCCCTTGCAGGTAGGCCGTCACCTCGTTAGCTGTTGCAAACCCATGCGTCTTTGGCTTTGTTGAAACGAGTAGCGCAACAAGTAGCACTACACAACCAGCAATAATGAGAACTCCCCTAGGCAGCTTCATTGTAAGCTGTCGTTCGTTTCTTCAATAATCAAGACAGGGTGTTTCTGGTAGTCACTAAACCGCCACCATGTTGGAGTAAACCTCAGGTAGGCAGTGTCAGGACCATCGTGAGAAGCGGCATCAGGATTCTTTGCATAGTGCACTTGCTTGAAATCTGCCACCTCGTCTGTATCCTTTACCATCTCAAGGAAGCCGTGTACCTGCATTGTTTTCCATTCCACTTCACTCGTGCCAACCGTCAGTGAAGCGAGCACCTTCTCTGTCGTAGCAAAAGGTGAACACTTTACGCTATCGCTACCGGTTTGCACGTAGATGCAGAAGGGCTCATCCCTCTGTGAGTAGTGGACGGCCGCGGTATGCGGAGTACCATCAGAGAGATTTACACCTAGTACTCCAACCCTATTTGCAGCGAGGTAGCTCTGTAGCTCAGCTTTCATGGGAACATCTTACAAGTTCAGTGGTACCCAAAGTATACACCAGACCTCATTGCCCCTCTACGCACAAGGGATATACTTGGAGTACCTAGACGTAACACAAAGACATGGCAAAACAGTGTCAGAGTTGCGGAATGCCACTTCAGTCAAAGAAAGCTGGTGACTGTCGGGGTAGCGAAAGTGATGGTAGCAAGAGCGAGAAGTGGTGTAAGCTCTGCTACGAAAACGGCAGCTTTATTGGGGGTGATTGTACGTTAGAGGAGATGAAGGAGATTGTTGATAAGGCACTCATTGAAAATGGGAGTGGCAAGATCATGCGCTGGCTAGCACAAATGCAGCTTCCCCACCTTGAGCGTTGGAAGGGTAAAGGAAAGTAACTGGTCCTCGTCCCCAGATAGTACCCAACGAAAAAACCCAGCACATGCTGGGCATTTTCGTTGGCTCCCCCGGCTGGACACGCTACATCAGACAGCGTCGCTCACTGAAGGGTTCGCGAACGGACCGGTCCTCGTCCCCAGATAGTACCCAACGAAAAAACCCAGCACATGCTGGGCATTTTCGTTGGCTCCCCCGGCTGGACTCGGACCAGCGACATCCTCGTTAACAGCGAGGCGCTCTACCAACTGAGCTACAGGGGATCATCAGATTTTGTACCCCAATACAGTAGCAAGAACGCACGTCACTTTCAACCTTTAGTACTCAAGAGAACAAAGGCCACTACAGCAAGGGTCATACCGAGAAGCTGGAGCAAACTAAGCTTCTCATCAAAGATTACCACACCAATTACCGTGGTAATTACCGTTCCTGCAAGGAGAAATATCGCTCCCGCTATTGCTAGTGAACCCTTGTGGAGCACTAATGGAAGCCAGAATAGCCCGCAGATTGCGTATGCAAGCACAACAGCTGTTATGAGCATGCCACTCGGGTGGTTTGCCCAGAGCTTTGAGAGGTACTCACCAACTGCGTAGAAGCTGCACGAAAAGGTGAGCCAAAACCAAAAAGGAAGTGCCAGGGCAAGTGTGCGCATACCTCATGCTACCAAGTGAGGTGGTAAAATACAGCCATGCTAAACACTCTCAAGGGAACCCTGGTTATTCTCAACTTTGGAATGGGGATTGCTGCACTCATCTACGATGCCCCCGTAATCGCCCACCTCCCTTGGTACGCAGCACCTTTCATTGTGATTTGCCCCCTCTACCCCATCCTCCTCTCACTCCACCTCAGTTCCCGCACAGAGCACCCATGGCTCCGTGCTTTTGCTACCATCCCACCAACCGTTTATGGTGGCCTCGCGCTCTGCTTCTATCCCCTCAGTATGGCCTCGGGAGGCTTTAGTTGGAATGATACTGGTCAAATTTTTTGGGTGCTCACCTACGCCGTTCAGGCGGCTTTCTTCCTACCTACACGTGTCTCGGTAGCAACCGCAGCAGCTTCCCTATTCATGGTAGTCAGCCTCATCATCCTCTACGTAACAAATAGCTATGGCTACCTTGCCATAGCAGACCTCTCGTCAAGCCAAAAGCTAGGCCTACTCTTCCTAGGCTTCTTCCTGGTAGGCTTGACCACGAGCATGATCAAGTACCACACGCTGTTCAATCGAAGCAAGCAGCTTGCGAAGCTCGGTTAACTGAGAAGTTGGAGCGATAACCTCTTGGAGGCCAGCCAGTACTGCCTCTTCAAGAACCCTCGGTTGCATCTGGTAGCCCTCAGAGATAATTGAGGTCTGGACACCCTCGGATCTACAGGTTGCAATGGCGAAGTGTAGGGCATCAAGCACTGATTCATGGTCTTGGATAAGGTGGTGTCCTACTTGGTGGTTATCACCATCAAATCCATTAATGAGTTCGGCAAGAATTGGTACATCAAACACTACTCCCGTAACACCTGTTTCACAGAGATCACGAGCACCAATGAGGAGCGAAGGAGCAGCACACCTCGCCCAAATCTCTGGAAGCGCTTCCCCAGCAGGCCAGTGTTTGGCAATCAGCGAGATCAGTGATACCACTTCTGTGGTAGACCTCACTGCTGGGAGGAGAATCCTCACATTTTCCAATCCTGCACGCATGAGCGACGCCAACACTTCAACCTCAACTGCTACTAGCTCTGGCTCTTCTAAAATGCGGTGAGAGCCTCTGTACCCAAGCTTTGGATTAGGCTCATGTCGGTGTCTTCCCCTAGTCTCTTCACTGAGGTCGTGGAGCTGGTAGGTTACTGGGAGCGGGTAGGCAAGGCGCGAGGTTCTCTCAACCACCTCATTGAGGATCTCTCGGTAGTCTTCAACAAGCTCCTTCTCGTACACTTCATGAGGGTGGAGACCAGAAAGGTTGAGGAGAAACTCTCCTCTCAGTAAGCCAATGCCGTCAGAACCCTCAAATGCAGTGGCTTGGACATGGAGAGGATCTTCAATCAAAGTCATTACCTTTGTGGCAGTAACGGTACTCTGGATGCTCTGCTTAGGAACGGTAAGCTGCAGCCTGCCTGCGTGCACCTCACCACGGTAGCCATCCAGGGTAATTATCTGACCTTGGCGAATGTGGAGCATTGCGTGAACAGCGCTTACGGCAACAATGCCCAGTTTTGACGCAACAGCCGCCTCAATTGATGCTTGGTGTCCCGTCTCAACTACCACTCCAGCAGCAGGAGCCAACCATGAGGCATCTTTTTCGGTCAGCACGCTGACAACAGCAATTTCGCCAACCTGGAGATCATCCCTATCGTGCTTACTCTTGATTAGCCTTGCCTTCCCGGTAACCCTACCTGGAACACAACCAATTCCCCTCACCAAGAGGCTTGGGGTAAAGGTTTGAAGATCAGTCTGTACTTCAGGAAGTCTAGTTATGCCAGTAACCACCAGTTGGCTATTCTGTATCGCCCAAGTGATCTGTACTGTATCTAACCTGTCAGCTTGAGCCTGCTTTACGAGCCTAGCCACCCTTGCAGCAATGACTCCTCCATCCTCATAGCCACCTGCAACATGGGTATGGGTGCCATGAGCTTTCCTGGCCACATGGAGCTGGTGCTTACTACTATCGAGGAGAACCAGTGACTTTCTATCAAACCTGTAGGTATCTACCGTGTGAGTTTTCCTGTGCCCTTTTGTCATTTCTACAACCACGGTTTCTCCATCAACCGCATCAGCATCAAAACACTGTGAGGTACCGGTAAGTTCAGCCTCCGGTGAGTACCTGAAAACAATAGCTGTAATTGTTGGAACCAGTGGCTGGTTGTTCCTCATTCTGAGAACAAGTGCCTCAGGAGAAAAGAGGGGCATGATGAGCTTAGAAAAAGCTGCAACAACAGTTTTCCAGTTGCTGGTCTCAGTCCAGAAAGGTGGTAGCATCTCTTCACCTGCATCACCGTAGATAGTTAGCTCAAGAGGAAGCTTGCTTCCTGGGGTATGGAGTACCTTTTGCTCCAGTAAGTCCATGTAGGCAGCAACCTCAGCGTGGAGCTGTTTTGGAAACTCTGCTTTAGCAATTTCCTTTTGAACTGCTGCGGCAATTTTACCTAGCTTTGCAGCAGGCAGGACAGATGCCTCATCTAAGTGCTTCAGTACAGCCTTACGCAAACTTGGCTGCAGGAAGAAGGATTTCACCCCATCCGCATTTACAACAAAAGAAGGTGCTAGGGGAAGACCTTTTTGACTGAGTTGAGATAACTCAACAACCCCACCACCCCAGGTTTGGGAGGCAGGAGAGCTAACCAGGTGTACCCACTCCACATACTTCATGGTTTCAGTATACGCATCACCAGGTCTGTAGGAAAGCCACGTCTCAGGAGTACCCCAGCCATACGGCGTTTGTAGACTTCTGGGGGTAGGTGTTGGTACTGTCTCTCTTTTCGCGCAATCACCAACCTTGCGCGTTCTTCCTCGGTCATACCAACCTCTTCTTTTCGCTCCTCTTCTCGAAGTGAGAGAGCCTTTTGCATAGTCGCCTTATCAATTCCTTTCTGAGTTAGTTCAAGTCTGAGCACGTTACCGCCTCGAGGTGAAAGCCTGTCTCTCGTAGCAATCCAAGCCTTGGCAAACCGTAGATCATTTATGAGATCAACTTCGGTTAACTCATTGATAAGGTCCTCAACCTCATCTGCTGGCACCTCACGACGCAAAAGCGCCTGGCGTAGTTCCCAGGCGCTCCTCAAACGTACCTTGAGCAAACGTAGCGCGTAGCTGCGAGAGCTCACGGTTGCCTACTTACCCTTCTTTTCCTTTGTTTGCTTTGGCTCTGCATCTCCCGTTGAGAGTGGGGCATCTGACTTTTTGGTAAGGCCAAGCTTTTCGCGAATTTCCTTATCAATCTTTGCCGTAATCTCTGGATTTGCCTTGAGGAACTCTCGAGCTCCCTCTTTCCCTTGCCCAAGCTTCTCTTCCCCGTGGTAGTACCATGCACCTGACTTCCTGACAACATCGTGTGCAGCACCTACTTCAAGGAGGTCTCCCTCTTTGGAGATACCCTCTCCGTACACGAGGTCAAACAGTGCGGTTCTGAATGGCGGCGCAATCTTGTTCTTTACCACCTTAATACCAGTGGTTACCCCGATAACCTGATCGCCCTCTTTCAGTTGCTCCTTACGCCTAATTTCAATTCTGAGCGAAGCGTAGAACTTGAGCGCGTTTCCACCAGTAGTTGTCTCAGGGTTACCAAACATCACCCCAATTTTCATTCTGATCTGGTTGATGAAGATAACGGTGGTCTTGGACTTTGAGATAGCACCTGTAAGCTTCCTAAGTGCTTGTGACATGAGCCTAGCCTGTACACCAACCATTGCATCCCCCATCTCACCTTCAATCTCTGCACGGGGCACCAGGGCAGCCACAGAGTCTACCACAATGATGTCTACTGCGTTTGATCGTACCAGTGTCTCAGTGATCTCGAGAGCTTGCTCACCGGTATCAGGCTGTGAAACCAGGAGGCTTGGTAGGTCTACGCCGAGGGTTTTTGCGTAATCTGGATCGAAAGCGTGCTCAGCATCCACAAAGGCTGCAAGTCCTCCTCGCTTCTGCACCTGGCCAATGATAAAACTTGCCAGGGTAGTCTTTCCCGATGACTCAGGCCCGTAGATCTCAATAATTCTCCCCCGTGGAATACCTCCACCAAGAGCAAGATCGATTGAGAGAATCCCCGTTGGGATGATTTCAACAGATCCGATGGCGTTGTCGCCACCCATGGTCATGATCGCTCCTCTACCAAACTGCTTCTCAATCGAAGCAATTGCCATATCTAGCGCAGCTTTACGCCCCGCATTCTCAGTACTATCCATGTTCCTCCGTAATAAGTTAGGCGCCCGAGCTAAACTTCAGTGCTAGTCTACCCACTGTGGGACGTGCTGACAAGGCTACTTTACCGTTACCGTAAGCGTTTCCGTGGTAGTATTCCCCGCCAAGCTTGTTGCTGAAACCATAATGGCATTCACACCTTTCTGCACAGGGACCTGTTGGGTGAAACTACCATCTGAGAGTACTGGTACCACTTGGCCGTTCACCGTTACGGTAGCTCCAGTTGTGGTTCTGCCGTTGAGAGCAAAGGAGTCAGTGAAGAGCTCTAGCTGAGACGTACCAGTTTCCTTTGCCTGTGCAGGTTTTGCGAGCTCGAGGAAAGGCGCAGCAGTAAAGCGCTTAACCTGGTATCCCACCACACCAGCAAAGGCGAGGGCGAGGCAGATCACGAAAGTGGTGACAAAGAGTTTTGGTGTAACGATAAATCGAGATCCTGGCATCCGCGATACTGGGGCAAGCTCAACAACCTCGTTAGTATCGTGCCTCCAGTAGGTAGCACGTGACCTGTCGTACTGTTTCATCATCTCTTCAACAGGTAGCTGAAGAAAATCTGCATAGGCTTCTAGGTAGCCCCTGCCGTACACTTCTGAAGGAATCTGATCCCAGGAGTCACTCTCGAGAGCGAGAATGAACTTGGCCCTAATCCGTGTCTGTTCCTCTACCTCCGCAACGGTGATCTTTTTCCTCGTGCGGGCACGTTTGAGGCGGTCACCAATAGACTGCTCAACTTTCACCTTCCGAGTTCTGAATCCTGCTGCTGTCATACGTAAGCTATATCTTACTCATTTTCAGGGTATGCGACAATGCCTGAATCTGAATCTTCCTCACCACCACCCTCGCCAGGCATATCGATATTGAAAACTTCACGCTGCTTACCACCGCGCTCAGGACCAATCATTCCCCGTTCTTCCATGGCGGTAACAATTCGCTTTGCCTTGTTGTAGCCAAGCTTCATGTAGGTCTGGAGCATGCTGGTTGAGGCACGTCTGTGCTTCCTTACCAGCTCGTACGCCTCACGGAGGAGCGACTCTTCTTCGTCGTCCAGACCGCCTGCTTGGACGAAGCGAGACTCAACAGCTTCCTCAAGGACGGTTGGATCGTAACGGTTCCCTGATTCCTGTTGGCGGATGTGGGCAATGATACTGGTAATTTCCTCTTCACTACTGAACACACCCTGCACACGACGAGGTTTGCCTTGGTCGGTACTCATGTAGAGCATGTCTCCAAGTCCAAGGAGCTTCTCTGCGCCGGTAGAATCTATGATAGTTCTAGAGTCAATCTGGCTGGTTACCGCAAAGGCAATACGAGTAGGAATGTTTGCCTTAATGAGACCGGTAATGACGTCTACCGATGGTCTCTGGGTAGCCACAACGAGGTGGATACCAACGGCGCGCGCCATCTGGGCAAGCCTTACAATCTTGCTCTCTACCTCTCGTGCTGATGCCATCATCAGGTCTGCCAACTCATCGATAACTACCACGATGAAAGGCATGGGGCCTTCGCCCAGCTCTGGGTTCTGGTTGTACTGCTCAATGTTTCGTTTGCCAGTTGAAGCCAGCACCTTGTACCTTCGCTCCATTTCACGCACACACCAGTTGAGGGCCTTCACGGTATCCTTAGGCTCATGAATTACCGGGGCGAGGAGGTGTGGAATGCCATTGTAGAGGGTGAGCTCTACGCGCTTTGGGTCTACCAAAATCATTCGCAACTCATCAGGTGAGTTGTTCATGAGGAGGGAAAGGATGGTGGTGTTAATACAGACAGACTTACCCGATCCAGTTGCTCCAGCAATCAGGACGTGAGGCATTCTGGTTAGATCGGCAACAGCGGGTTCACCAGCTGAATCCCTCCCCAGTGCAATGGTTAGTTTGGAACCGCTAGCAACGAAAGGCTTACTCTTAAGGAGATCCTTGAGACCAACCATGGCCTTTTTGTCGTTTGGTA
Organism: uncultured Candidatus Saccharibacteria bacterium; assembly: GCA_964593885.1. Classification (GTDB taxonomy): domain Bacteria; phylum Patescibacteriota; class UBA1384; order CAILIB01; family CAILIB01; genus CAZQKK01. The sequence goes on from CAZQKK010000001.1 coordinate 268,633, forward strand.
TCTCAACTCCTACGAGGCTCTTTCCTGGAATTGGCGCCTCAACACGGAGTGACTCAGCGGCAAGAGCAAGGGCGAGGTCATCCTGCCTTGCGGTGATCTGGGTAAGCTTCACCCCATCAGCGGGACGTAGGGTGTACTGGCTAACCGTTGGCCCAATCCTTACATCAGTCATGGTGACATCGATACCAAAGTCCTTGAGGGTTTTCTGAATCAGCTCCATCTTCTTGTGAAGGTTTCCTGCTTGCGGTTTCTCATCAATATTCTTCAGGAGATCAAGAGGTGGGTAGTTCCAGTTGGTACTTCGCTTTAGTACTGGCATGGTCTTAACCGGAACTGCCTCAGAAGGAGCCGTGGGCTTATTCAGGCGCTGCTGGAGGCGTTGGAGAGGGCCCGGCCTAAGTTCGCCCATAACTTTAACCTTTGCATCTTCCTGCTCATCCTGTTCTTCATCCTCAGCATCTGGGTTCTCGTGAACGTGTAGGTACTGGAGTAAGACCTTATCGAGGATGAGAACGAGGGAGATGAGGGCGAAAACCGTAAGGAAGAGTCTACTGATCACACTACCAAAGGCACTGTAGAGGCCACTAAATACGAGTTGACCAATCCAACCACCACCAAGCCCAGCTGCCGCGGCTGCTGCCTTATCACCTACTGCAAAGCTGTGCAGGAAGCCCGAGATACTCAGGGTAAAGAGAATGGCGCCAAGAATAGTGGTAAAACGGGGCGAGATAACAGCAGGAAAAAGCCGCTTTCCTGCGTACCAGAGCATAAAGAAACCAATGAAAGGTGTAGCACCTCCTAAGAGTAGACGGTAGAACTTGTGAACCGCAGCAATGGCACTTCCGTTATCCGAGAAAACTGCTGCAAAGAAAAAGGTGAAGACACCAAAGAATACCAGTGCCTTTACCGTACTAGCAGCGGTGCTCTTGTGTGCCTTAGAGGCTGAAGATGATGATCGTTTCTTTCGCTTCGCCATAGCTTACGTTGTACCTAATCTAATCATAGACCAGCATACCATATTCTGGTATGCTACAAGCCATATGAGTTCACTTTCCCTCGGTATCGTAGGGCTCCCAAACGTTGGGAAGTCCACCCTCTTCAATGCCCTCGTTAAAAATGGTCAGGCTGCTGCAAGTAACTACCCCTTCTGCACCATCGATCCTAACGTAGGGATTGTTGAGGTTCCGGACAGTCGCCTAGCCGCCTTATCAGAACTCGTTCACCCAGAGCGAATTCTCCCTGCTGTAGTTGAATTCTACGACATTGCCGGAATTATTAAAGGCGCCTCACAGGGAGAAGGACTTGGGAACAAGTTCCTCTCACACATCAGGGAAACCTCAGCAATTATCCTGGTGGCACGTTTCTTTGATCACCCAGATATCATCCATGTTACAGGTGAGGTAAACCCAAAGTCAGATCTAGAAACCGTTCTCTTAGAACTTATCCTTGCGGATGTAGAAACAGTCACCAAAGCAAGAGACAGGTACGCCAAGCAAGCACGAGGGAATGATGCTGATGCCAAGCAAGCACTTGAGGTGCTTGATAGGCTTGCAGAAGCACTCAACACACAGCAGCTTGCCAGCTCAGTTCTCAAAGATGAAGTGAGTGAGACTGCAAAGAAGCTTGCAAGAGATTTGCAACTCCTTACCTCAAAGCCAATGCTCGTGGTGGCAAACGTGAGCGAAGATATGCTCACCGTCAGCCCAGAGAAGCTTTTCAGTGAGTACAACCTCTCTGAAATTGTTCCTTCTGCAGATTGGATTATCCCAATTTGCGCCAAGCTTGAGGCAGAGTTGGTCTCACTTCCAGAAGAGGAACAGGCCGAGTTTCTTGCAGAGTATGGTCTTAAAGAATCTGGTCTCATTAGGCTCGTGCAGTCCGCATACTCTCTACTCAACCTAGAAACCTACTTCACAGCAGGGGTAAAAGAGGTACGAGCCTGGACTATGCCAAAAAACTGTAAGGCTCCCCAAGCAGCTGGAATCATCCACACAGATTTTGAGAAAGGTTTCATCAGAGCTGAGACCATCTCTTTCACAGACTATGTTGCTTGTAAGGGCGAGCAGGGTGCCAAAGATGCTGGCAAGCTCCGCTCAGAAGGCAAAGAGTACACTATGCGAGATGGTGACGTTGTACACTTCAGGTTTAACGTCTAAAAAAGTACCTAGGGGTGCTAGGTACAGGGAATACGGTGTTCGATTCTGAGCTTCAGCTCAAGTTCTCGCAGTTTCAGTTCTGCGGCCAAGATATCGTCACTGGTGATCTCACGAAGCACCTTCAACTCAGCAAGGTACTTTTCAACGCATGCAATAGCTTGAGGGTTTCCGCTCTGTGTCTTCAGTACCGCAAGCCTTGTCTCAAAAGCGGTGATCCTCAGGTTGAGTACCTCACGGTGTGACCTGTGTTTAGGATGCTGCTTCTTACGACGCAGGAGCATCCACCCAAGGCCAATCACCCCACCAACGAGCACGGCACCTACAACCATGCGCTTGAGCATCACTGCATCTTCATCGCCTTGTAAAGGTTTCATGTTCACAGGCTAGCAAGTACACACCAAACAAAAAAGCCCCGGTTCAGACGCGGGGCTTTTTAGTATTTTTTACTGCTTAAGCAGCGAGGGTAGCCATCTGGTAGAACGTGCCGAAAGTTACGGCAAGAACCAGGGCGAGTGACATACTTACCGCCTCAATGGCGTTAAGGTTGTTGTAGTCAACATGCTTAGTAGAGATAAGCGTGTATGACTTCTGCATTGGGTGAACAGCCTGCTCACCAACGTTAGTACTATTTTCCACAAACCCACCTTTCTAACTCGGAACCTATGTATTTTTTAAATTGTTTTTTGTTTTCCGAATTGACACAAGTATACCTAAAATGTGTCTCTATGTCAAGATTCTATACCTGGAAAATACGGATAAAATGGCTACTGGAGCTCTAAGAACGAGGAAATTTTTCCGCCAACATTTCGGAGAATATTACTCTTAGCATTGAGAATGACAGCACTTGAGAGTACCACTGCAACTACCGCCATGTAGAGGAGAATCCTACGAATCTCACCCCTGATGTGGCTGTAGTCATCTGAGCTCACCACCTTACTAGGCGTTGCTACACCTTGTGCTAACCTCGATCCCAGAGCAGTTTCTGTTGGAATAACCCTCATTTCCTGAGGTTTCTGAAGTGGCTTTGTTTGCTGGCCCTTTTGGCGCTTCTGACGGCTCTTTTTTCCCATATGGAGTGCTTAATCCTTACTGATGTGCTTACTATACCCAGGACTTGTCAGGTATCGCAAGTTACGCTAATCTAAATCGAGTCTGAACCTGCGGGTATCGTATAATGGTTATTACATCACCTTGCCATGGTGGAGATACGGGTTCGATTCCCGTTACCCGCTCCAAGATGAACTAACAATTCAAACGCGTGGAGCACCACACGGCGTGGTAGCCAAGTGGTAAGGCAGAGGTCTGCAAAACCTTTATCACGGGTTCGATTCCCGTCCACGCCTCCAATAGTCCCCTCATATGCTTGCACTGCAAATTGTTCACATCATCATCTCAGCCCTCCTAGTAGCTAGCATCCTGCTCCAGCAACGAAGTAGCGGTTTGGGTGAAGCTTTTGGTGGCGATTCAACTGTTTTCAGTAGCCGTAGAGGTGTTGAAAAGATTCTCTACTACGCAACTATCGTCTTTGGCGTTAGTTTCGGAGTAATTGCTATCCTCCAGCTCATCATCGGCGGGTAGGCAGAAAGGTTTCTGCCGGGATGGCGGAATTGGTAGACGCACTGGCTTCAGGTGCCAGCGCAGGTAACTGCATGGAGGTTCGAGTCCTCTTCCCGGCACCACGACTCTTACAACCTGCCGAAGTAGCTCAGTGGTAGAGCAGTGGCCTGAAGAGCCTCGTGTCGTCAGTTCGATTCTGACCTTCGGCACCATGAAAATTTGGTAGAATAGTTGAGAAAGTTTGATAGAAACAATCGCCCGGAGAAAGGATTCTGTAAACTATTGAGCGTACACCGTAGGTGTACATACAGATACTTCCACTAGCGATTTGTTTACAGAATACTTTCGTAGGGGCTCTTAGCTCAGTTGGTAGAGCGCCTCGTTTACACCGAGGATGTCAGAGGTTCGAGTCCTCTAGGGCCCACCATACAAAAAGAACCATTTCGATGGTTCTTTTTGTATGTGTCACGTATGGGTGAGTCCTCTATAGCCATGGTATTACCATGGCTATCACAAGTGTCATATTCAGATGAAATCTGACTTGATACGCAGTATTGGCCCACCAAGAAAAAAGATAGTCGCAAGACTGTCTTTTTTCTTTTTCTGTTACCTTCACTCAACAGTTGCGTGCCTGTTTGTGATTAAATAGATGCATGCAGGAACTTCTCTCTTTTTGGTTCATCTCTAGTGCTCCGCGAGCTCTCGCGGCATACCGCAGAACCATTGCTGGTTTTGAAGCAAACCTTGCAGTTGCCACTACTGCAAAAAACCTCGGAAAACCCCTCTTTCAAGATTACACCTTCCAGGGAAGGGTTATTGGCTTTGGCTTTAGAATCTTGCGCATTGTTTTTGGTTCGCTGCTCTACGTCATGATTGGAATACTCTTCGCCATTGCCTACCTTGCCTGGCTAGGCTTCCCCCTCTTCTGCATAGTTAGCTTAGTAGGGAGCTTTGTTGCCCCACCGCTCTCGGCAAGCTCTCAACAACAGCAAATTGAGGATACATGGAGACCGTAACACTCACCCCCTGCCAGACCTGTGGAAGCTTAGGCTTGGTTGCTGGAATCTCCTGCGACACCTGTTTTGGATCAGGCTACCTACTCTCTATAGGCTCACAACCAGCAACCCTAACCGTACCTGGTGTTATTGCTCCTGGAATGACCTCAAGGAGGAAGGTAGCAACTGCAATTACGGTAGCGGCTGGCACCGTTACCTCCGTAGTCTGCATAGGTTGCTTTAGCTTGCTCCTGAGAGATGCATGGCCAAACCTCGCTCGAATCTTCTGGCAACACGGGTCAGTAGCAGGCATCTTTGGACTATCAGGCCTCCTCAGCATGGGAAGTCTTTCAGTCATGCCTGCTTCACGTACTGCAGGGAAGAATCTCCTCCAGATACCTACAACTGGCGACAGCTCCCCTCTCAATCTTTCTGACTACGCAAGCTCAAGCTACAACGATTTTCTTTCAGAGGCAGTAGTAACAGCTGGCAGCCTGGGGGCAGAGTACATCGAGGCTGATCACGTTCTCCTCACTCTCTGTGGCCTACCCCGGATACAGCTCATGCTCGCTCGTCTCGAGGTATCGCCAAGTCAACTTGTTGATGAGCTCAAACGGGTTATCACATCTGCAGGGTCGTCACACCAGCACGCACTACCTGTTGCACAGTCTTCTCGCTTACTCATGCTCAAAGCATTTGAGCAGGCAGTTACCCACCGTTTCCCAACAGTTGAGATTGAAGATATTTTCCTTGCCTACCTAGCTGAGACACAGGTGACTTCTCCTGAAATTGTAGAGGTCCTTACTGCTTTTGGGATCACCCACCAGAAGTTCTTGGCAGTGAGTACCTGGTATGCAGGCGATGAGGCGCGCCACCAGAGGTGGAAGTTTTGGATTGAGCAGGCTCGAAGCCACCCGAAGAGCTACATGAATCGTGCCTGGACTGCACTCCCAACCCCACTCCTCGATAGCGTTGGAAAAGACCTCACCCTTCTTGCTAGTTACGGAAAGATGTCTGATGGGACGAGTAGGGAGAAGGAGCTCGAGATGACGCTCCAAACACTCTCAGGTGGAAGCATAAAAAATGTCATCCTTATTGGGGAAGACGGATCAGGGAGGAGTAGCATTATCTCCGCCCTGGCTACACGGATACTTGAAGACACCGTACCTGAGACGCTCAAGGATAGGCGTCTGGTTGAGCTTGACCTCAACCAGCTTCTAACCCAGGGAGATGGGACCTCAAACTTGCAGGCAGTAATCAACGAGGTTGTTCAGGCTGGCAACGTCATCCTCTCTATTCCAGATGTAAAAGTGCTTGCAGGGACAGGCGAAGCTTTGGACGGCTCAACCATTCTCGCATCAGCTCTCAAAGACGGTTCAATTCAGGTAATTACTACCTCAAACTACCAGGATTTCCACCGGTACGTGGAGCAAAACAGCAGCCTCAAGAGCCAGCTTCAAGCTGTTGAGATGCACGAACTTGAGCCTGGTGAGGTCTTGCCTATTCTTGAGGTGTTCACCGGCAAACTAGAGGCTGAATACGGTACCACCATTACCTACCCCGCTCTCGAGGCAGCAGCAAACCTAGCTCCACGCTACCTTTCGGAAAAGCCAGCTCCGGCAGGAGCGAAGCAGCTCCTAGAAACTGCCTGTAAAGTTGCCAAGAGCTCTGGGAGAAAGTGGGTGAGAAAACAGGAGGTTGAAGCTGCTATTGAGACCATGGTTCAGGTACCCGTCTCGCAGGCTTCAGGGGACGAGGCTGCTAACCTCCTCAACCTTGAAGAGACCCTCCATCAGAGAATCATTGGCCAAAACATTGCTGTCAGCGCCGTAGCTGAAGCACTGAGAAGGGCACGGTCTGGCCTGAATAGTGGCGATAGACCTCTCGGATCCTTCCTCTTTGTGGGTCCTACAGGTGTTGGTAAAACTGAGCTCGCGAAAGCACTCTGCGAGAGCTACTTTGGCCCAGAGAGTGAAATGTTGAGGTTTGATATGTCTGAGTACCAGAACAAGGAGAGTCTGAGTACGCTGATTGGTACCACCGAAACCCAGGGAGGTACACTTACCCAAGCTATTCGTGAGAAACCTTTCAGTCTCGTACTCTTTGATGAGCTTGAGAAAGCCCACCCAGATATCCTCAACCTGTTTCTCCAGGTTCTCGACGAGGGAAGGCTTACCGAGGCAAGTGGGAGAACAGCAAACTTCAGAAACTCCATTATCATCGCTACCTCAAACGCCCAGGCACGGCAGGTGGGAGAGGCTGTTCAGAAGGGAGCAGACCAGAATGAGGTTATGCAGATTCTTGAGGCAAACTTTAAACCTGAGTTCTTGAACAGGTTTGATGGCATCATCCCCTTCATGCCGCTTCTCCCTGATGAGATTTTCAAGATTACTGAGCTCCTCTGCGCGAATATCACCGCAAAAGCTGCGACGAAAGGCATCACTCTCACCCTTGAACCTGCCGCTGTCACGAGACTTGCAGAACTTGGCTTTGATCCGCTGTACGGCGCTCGCCCGCTCCGCAGGGTTGTTGAACAAAAACTTGAAGGAATACTCTCAAAGTTACTGCTTTCCCAGCAACTTTCAGAGGGTAGTTCATTGCAGATTACCCGTGCCATGTTAGACTAAATTTATGCAAAAACGCGGCTTTACCCTCATCGAGCTCTTGGTTACCATCGTCATTATTGGTCTGCTCACTACCATCGCAACCACCAGTTTTTTGACAGCTCAGAGGAACGCCAGAGACAACGCACGAAGGACTTCTCTCACCGCCATTGGAGCCGCGCTAGAGGCATACAAGCTTGTTGAGGGAACCTACCCTGGTGTAGTAAACCCAACTACAAGTCTACCGAATGATCCCAATCATGTTTCAAACACAAAGTGTGCGGTAAATGACACCTACTACTACAACCCAAATGCAACAGGTACAAGCGTCTGCCCAGATGCATTTAAACCAACACCAAACTGGATTCCAAAGCTTGCAAAATACCTCACGCCAACCCCTATCGAGAAGCGTTACCTAGACTCAACAGCGGGGACCACTGGTGATGGTGTATTCGCTACTGCCGTCGGTTTTGAGGGCACACCTAATCTCAATACCAGAACCTACTCATACAAAAAGACAGCCACTGGCTACAACGCATACGTCAGAATTGAAGGTACTGCCTGTGGAGGTACCACCATCTGTTCAATTGGAAAGTAACGTGAAATTTCGCGGTTTTATCCTCATTGAGCTTCTGGTAACCATTAGCATTATTGGACTGCTCATTGCTGCGGCAGCATTTTCGCTCACCAAATCAAGGATAAGTGCCCGGGATGCAGCCAGGTTTTCTGATGGCATCACCATTAGTAAGGCTCTCGATAGCTATTCTGCTATTAACAAGGGAAGCTACCCCATGACACAAGTTGCAACTTGCACGGATACCCTGCAGAGCTCTCTTGCTAGCTACCTACCTAACGCGAAGGCTATCCCTCAAGACCCAAAGCCAGAGCTCTCAAGCGGTAACACCAACTTCCGCAAGTGCTACACCGTCTACCGTAATGAGACTGGCACACTGGGAACGGGTCCTGCTGATAAAGCAAAGTACACCTACGTACTTGAGATTGGATCAGAGAACACCGCTCCTTCAGACCTCTCAAGCTACATGACTAAGGATGAAATGATGATTGCCGCTTCACCATGGATTCCTGAAGACAGCCTGGTGAGAACTCCCTACTACTACACTGGACCATACTGCGACACAACCTGCCCGTAGTCACCTCACAACACGAGTAGGTGGGGCTATTTTTTTAATTGACCATAGAGTATAAATTGGCTATAGTAGCCAGTATCAAATACCCCATGGCAACCACCGAACTCACCCCAAAGCAGCAGTTTGCCGAACTGGTTAAGAACAGCCAGTCTATTTTGCTCGTTACCCACCACAATCCAGATGGGGACGCTGCAGGCTCAATCCTCGCCATGAAGCTTGGTCTCGAGAAGCTAGGTAAAGATGTAAGTGTTGTTGCAAGCGGAGATGCCCAGGAACCTCTCGCCTTCCTCCCTTCTTTCAGCTCCCTCAAAGAAGAGGTTTCACTCCAGAAAGAACTCCTCATTGTCCTTGATGAGACCCAGGCCAAAATTGGCAACATTTCGCTTAAGCGAATTGCCGAGAACAAGCTGGTTGTTGTGGTTACCCCTAAAGGTGGCACCATCACTCCTTCAAATGTCAGGATTGAAGAGGGAAGTTTCAAGGTAGACCTCATCATCGCCCTTGATTGTGCCAACCTCGAGCGCGTAGGCAACCTGTACGAAGAGAATACTGAACTCTTCTACGAAGTCCCTGTCGTCAACATTGACCACCACGCTTCAAACAACAACTTTGGTAAGGTAAATCTGGTAGATATCACAGCTTCCTCTACTGCAGAAATCCTGGTCTCGCTCCTTGAAACCATCGGGAAAGATGTCACCGGAATGATTGATGCTGAGATTGCCACCTGTCTCCTCACTGGAATCACCACAGACACCGGTAGCTTCCAGAACGCCAATACCACTCCTAAGTCTCTCACCGTTGCCGCTCAACTAGTTGCTGCTGGAGGCCGTCAACAGGAAATTATCAAGCACATCTTCAGAACTCGCTCACTCTCAACCCTGAGACTCTGGGGTAGGGCACTCTCATACATCAAGGAAGACAGAGACCTAGCCTTTGCCTGGTCAACCCTTTCAAAGGCCGACTTTGTTGCTGCTCAAGCATCACAAGAAGAGTCTTCTGGCGTTATCGATGAGCTGCTGAAAACTGCCATGGGTATGAACTTTGTCCTCCTGCTTTCTGAGCGAGAAGGATCACTGCATGGCTCTTTCCGCGCCGTGAACCCTAGTACAGATGTTTCAGTGCTTGCCACCCTCTTTGGTGGAGGTGGTCACCCACAAGCTGCAGCCTTCAGTATGGCAAACGCTAACCTGAAAGATCAGGAAAATGAGGTTATCAAGAAGCTTCGAGAGCACCTCAACGATCCAGTAGAAAAGCCCCAAGAGCCTTCTACCCCTCAAAAATCTACACCAAAACAGGTAAAGCAGCCTGAAAGCATCTTGAAGGATGGGGAAGAGACTGTGGTTTCGCTCCCAGAGCCATCTGCTTGATTCCTGGTGTAGTTTCCCGTATAGTCAACAACGAATTCCGTAATCCCCTCTTTCCCGTATGGCAAGTAAAGACCTCGTAAAAAAGTACCAAACCCACGAAGGTGACACTGGCTCAACTCAAGTCCAGGTTGCCCTCCTTACTGAGCGCGTTAACGAGCTCACCGATCACCTCAAACAGCACAAGAAAGACTTTGACTCACGTTCAGGTCTCTTGAAGCTTGTAGGACGCCGCCGAAGGCTCCTCAACTACCTTGCATCTATTCAGCCAGAGGTATACCAGCAGCTCATCAAAGACCTGGACCTCCGCAAATAAATAACGTTTTCTATGGCCCCAACCAGACACACTGCTCAGTTAGGTGATACTGAGCTAGTTATTGAGTATGGTCGTTACGCTGAGCAGGCTCACGCCGCTGTAACCGTACAGGCTGGTGAGACTATTGTTCTTGCCACCGTTGTTACCTCAAGCTCTGTTCGTGACGGTATCGACTACTTCCCTCTCATGGTTGAATACCAGGAGCGACTCTACGCTGCCGGTAAGATCTCAGGTTCGCGTTTCATTAAGCGTGAAGGACGACCATCAGAGCAGGCAGTACTCACTTCACGTCTGGTAGATAGGCCACTTCGTCCCCTCTTTGATAAGAGTTTCAGGAACGATGTCCAGATTGTGATCACCGCACTCTCTGTTGATGGTGAGAATGACACTGATATTCTCGCGATCATCGCTGCATCGTGCGCCCTCATGAAAGCTGGAACCGCTCCTTTCAAGGCCCCGGTTGGTGCCTGCCGTATTGGTTGCGTTGATGGCAAGCTGGTAGTAAACCCTACCAAGAGCCAGATGGAGAAATCTACCCTAGACCTCGTTGTTGCCGGTACTAAGGACCGGGTAATGATGGTTGAAGCAGGTGCTAGCGAGGTACCCGAAAGTACCATGCTGGAAGCCCTCAGAATGGCCCAGGATGCCATGCAGGGAGTTATTGCGGTACAACACACCTTCACTAAGAAGTTTGAGCCTGCAGTGGCTGTGGTGAAGGAAGGTGTTTCAGTTGAAGACGCCGTCACTGCTTTCGCCAAGAAAGATATTGCCGAGGCACTCAAGAACAAAGACCGCTCACTCAGGAAGCAACTGGTAGATGACATCCAGGCTGCAGCCTGCCTCAAGTTTGAGGGAGACTACAAGCAAGCTGATATTAAGGCTGTTATTACCAAGATCTTCGAGAAGGCTGTTAGAGAAGCCATCCTCCTCCACGATGACCGTCCAGATGGAAGGGCTATCACCGAGATCAGGCAGATTACCGTTGAAACTGGACTCCTCCCACGCACCCACGGGTCAGCCCTCTTCACCCGCGGTCAGACACAGGCCCTTACCATTGCAACCCTTGGAAGCGCCGGGGACGAACAGACAGTTGAAACTATGGATGTTGAAGGCACTAAGCGCTACATGCACCACTACAACTTCCCTCCTTACTCCACTGGTGAGGCATCACCTATCCGTGGAACCTCAAGGAGAGAAATTGGTCACGGCGCCCTGGCTGAACGTGCCCTCGTGCCAGTTCTTCCTTCAAAAGAAGACTTCCCGTACACCATCAGGCTCGTTTCTGAGATTCTCTCCTCAAACGGATCTTCTTCAATGGCCTCAACCTGTGGTTCTACCCTCGCCCTCATGGATGCCGGTGTTCCAATCAAGAAGCCAGTAGCAGGAATTGCTATGGGTCTCGTGACCAACGAAGACGCTTCACAGTTTAAGGTTCTCTCTGACCTCCAGGGTCTTGAAGACTTTGCTGGAGACATGGACTTCAAGATCGCTGGAACGAAAGATGGCATCACTGCCATTCAGATGGACACCAAGATTGAAGGTCTAACCTGGCCAATCATTGAGCAGACGCTTACCCAGGCCTACACCGGACGTATGCACATCATGCAGAAGATGCTCGATGTCCTTCCTGAACCTAGGAAAGACCTCTCACCTTACGCACCGCGTATCCAGGTTGTCATGATTGATCCTGAAAAGATTGGTGAGCTCATCGGACCTGGTGGCAAGAACATCAATAGGATTATTGATAGCTGCGGTGGCAAAGAGGTTCTCACCATTGATATCGAGGATGATGGTACCGTGATGGTTGCCTCCAACAATCCTGAAATGGCCGCCAAAGCCCTTGAAGAAGTGAAGCTCATTGGACGAAGCATCGAGGTAGGTGAGGTCTTTGAGGGACCTGTTATCCAGATCATCCGAGACAGAATGGACCCTAAGAAAGAAATTGGCGCTGTGGTTCAGTTCCTCCCTAACCGAGAAGGAATGGTGCACATTTCACAGGTAGCAAAAGAGAGAATCAACCTTGTATCTGACTACCTGAAGGTAGGAGATGTAGTAAAGGTTAAGGTTGTCGCAATTGATGTTGAAAAAGGCAGGTACTCACTGAGTATCAAAGACCTCTTGTAAGCCTACTCAGGCACCTCAAAGGTCTTAACCCGCCCAGTTCTCCCCGCACGGAGGATGAGGCGGGTTTTTGCTATCCCAAGCTCTTTTGCGAGAAGCTCGTGAATCTGCACTGTTGCTGCACCTTTGAGAGGTTTGGATGTACACCAAATGGTAGCGTGCATCTCATCGTCCCAAACTACCTTGTTTGTTCCCGAACCTGGTTTTGCGGTAATAATGTATTTCATGAAGTTGGTCGGCCCAGCGGGACTCGAACCCGCGACCAACGCCTTATAAGAGCGCTGCTCTAACCAACTGAGCTATGGGCCGATACCTCATGCTAGTATGCCACAAACTTACCCGCTGTACAGGTTACAAGTTTGCCGGGCGATAGCGGTAGCTAAGCGCCTCCTCAACTGCGCATACATTTACGTGGTTTGCAGCATCCAGGTTTGTGATAACCTGTGAAACACGCTTCACGTTAACCTGCGTACGCGGTGTAAGCTTTTCAGCATGTACCACACCATCAAAAAACACCTCAGCCTCTCGCGTGAAGTCTGGCGAAGTGCTCGTACCCCAAGCACGCCTAATTGCCTCAGCAACTTCCTTAGCCTTAGGGGCAGTCTCTGTTTCTTGAGGAGCCGACATGTAGATTGAAAGGGGAAACCTCTGGTAGATTGCTTCTGAAAAGCTGCGCTGGTACCTTGCAAGATCACCGGGTGAACAGGTACAGGTTCCTGTACTCTCGCCAAATCTACCACAAAAGCAGGTATTCTGTGCCGCAACTATTGCCGTTGCATAGCCAGTACCACCTTGTGGAGTTTCTAGTACCTGACGGAGCGTATCAACAACTTCCTTTCCCCTCTCTGGTAGCTCATCTAAGAATAGTACCCCTGAAGATGCTAGTGCTGCATAGCCACCTGGTAATAACCCTAGCTTCCTAAACAGTTGAGTAGGAGTTGACTCTAGGTTTGGAGTTAGCACACACCTCTCAAAAGTCTTTGGCGTAGCGAGGCCAGCACGTGTGTAGGCAGCTGACATGACTGCGTACTCTGTTTCAGAAAATTGGGGGAGCAGCTCTCCCGCTGATCTCACGAGTAGCGTTTTACCAACCCCTGAAGGACCAGTAACAAGCAGGGGTATTTTTCCAGCAAGTGAAATGCTGAGTACCCGCTTGGCTACGGCATGACCCACCACTTGATCAAAAAGGTACTTTTTATTCTCTCTAACTTTCAGAGAAGCTGCCTCATGTTTACTCTTAGTGCGGAAAGCAACTGGAAGCTGAGAGATCCTACCAAGCGACGTGTAGGAAACCCCTGAAACCTCCTGGAGTAAGTACCTCATCACCTCAGGCAAAAGGCAAAGCTCTCTTTCAAGACCAGCTCTGCGAAGTATGGAGGTAGCGTGTTGAAATTCTCGAACTTCACCTGTAAGTGATACTTCACCAAGAACAACTATGCCTTCAGGAATGATAACCTGCCTATCGGCCGCAAGGATAGCTGCCGCAATAGCCAGATCTAGCGAATTCCCTTCTTTCAACCTTTCTGTGGGCGAAACACAAATGTACACCTTACCCTTTGGCCACGAGTAGCCGGATGCCCTTAGTGATGTTTCCAGTCTTTTTATGCCCTCAAGTGCACTTTTACTCAAGTTGCCCGTCACCTCAACACTAGGAAGGCCTGGTCTAATGGCAACTTCAACCATCACCTTACAGGCCTCCCTTGATGACATGCAGTACGATTGAGTAGTTGCTATCTTCATACTTGCATTACTACCACTGAGTAGGCAGAGCAGCTAGTCTATTCCAAGCTTTCGTCAAACCGGACTAGTTGCTTTGGTAACCCTGTACAGAACAAAACTATCCTGGTATATTCATTAGGCTTTCGCACGCCGCGATGGTGGAATTGGTATACACACTAGCTTGAGGGGCTAGCCTAGTAATAGGGTCAGGGTTCGAGTCCCTGTCGCGGCACCAAAACATATGCAAGATTTTCTCCAGAAGTACAACCTTACGGCTCTGTGGCAGCCGGCTGAGCTTCTCATGGCACGACCACCTAAGCAGTGGGAACTCATGTGGGCATACGTTACCTTTGTTGGTATCTTTGCCATCTCCGCAGTAGCACTGTTGTTCTTGAGAAAAAAGCTCTCAGTTGAGCTCCACACTCAGCTCAGTAGCCTCAGTTGGACGGTAGCAATTCTCGGAACTATTCTTTTCTTCTTCAGGTACGTGAGGATTCCTTACCTGGGGACTGATCTCCTTAGACTCATCCTTGAACTTGCAGCTCTCATCTGGCTAGGCTACATAGTAGTTAGTCTCAAGCGAGCAGCACCAGTTGCAAAGCTTGCTAACCTGGTTGAAGAGCGAAGAGAGAAGTACCTTCCAAAACCAAAAAAGTAGTTGTTTATCCGCGTAGGCAGAGTTGATTACGAATCAGTTCCCCTCTGCGGATAACCAGAGTGTTACCCAGAAGAAGGAGTCATGTCTCATGACCAAAAAAGTATCTGAAGATTCCCAGACAATGGAATCACTCATCAAGGAGCAGGGCGGAAAAGTCGTACCGTTCACCCCTGGTGCAGTTATTGAAGGAAAAGTTATCTCATCATCAGCTACCCGTATTTGGGTAGATATTGATGGTGTTGCGGTAGGTGTTATTCCTGAGCGAGAGCTATCCATGCTTTCAGGCGAACTTAAGGCAGGTGACCCAGTAGTTGCTTCAGTACTCGTACTCGAAGACGACCGCGGAAACATCGTCCTTTCACTTCGTCGTGCCGACCGTGAGCGCATTACCAATGAGCTTACCGGCCGCCTCAAGGATGGTCAGCCTATGCAGGTTAAGATTACCGACGCCAATAAGGGCGGTCTCTTGGTTGAGCTTGGTGACTACACAGGGTTCCTCCCCGTTTCACAGCTTGCCTCAGAGCACTACCCACGTGTTGAGAACGGTAACGCTGACGAGATTTACGCACGTCTCAAAGAGTTGGTTGGTCAATCGCTCAACGTTAAGGTACTTACCTTCGACGGACAGCAGGGTAAGCTTATCTTCTCCGAGAAAGCTGCGGGCGACGCACTCCAGGAAGAGAAACTCAAGAGCATCAAAGAGAACGATGTTCTCGAGGGAACCATTACTGGTATCGTTGACTTCGGTCTCTTCGTTCGCCTAGGCGAAGGTGAGAGCGCCCTCGAAGGCCTCGTTCACATCTCTGAGATTGCTTGGGGACGTGTTACCGACATTGCTGCAATCTACAACGTAGGAGATACCGTTAAGGTTCTCGTTGTTTCTACTGCAGACAACAGGGTATCACTCTCAATGAAGCGACTCCTGCCAGATCCTTGGCAAGAGGCAGCTGCCAAGTACAAGGTGAACGATAATGTCAAAGGAACTGTCACTCGCGTAACCCCATTTGGTGTGTTCGTGAGGTTGGACAATGAGATTGATGGCCTCGTTCACATCTCTGAGATTGCTAATGAGAGAATTACCGACCCAGGTACTATCCTGCACATGGGAGAGACATTTGAGTTCAAGATCATTTCAATTGATCCAACCCAGCACCGTCTCGGTCTCTCATACAAGCGATTGAACGAACCTGAAGAGAAGGAAGCTGTTGCTGAAGATGGTAAGGAAAAGAAGGTTGCGAAGAAGAAAGCCACAACCAAGAAGAAACTCCTTGACCAGATTGAACGCAGTGAAGACGAAGAAGTAGCCGCTTAACGCCTATCCATGATTATCTCCTACACAGCTACTGGTGATGTTCAGCTCAAAACGAAAACTGAACCAGTAGTTCTGGGTAGTAGCATCAAGGTTGGTAGTTACACGATTCCAGGCCCCGGCGAGTACGACATTGCCTCCATCCAGTGTGAGGGGCAGGCCGTATCTGGGGCTTTCGTGTATCTTGTCAGGGACGAAGATCTCCTGATCACCCTACTCACCACCCTTGACCCCGCTGCTGCCAAACTTGATGGCATTTCAGACACCGCAGTGCTGGTACTTGATATTAGGAGCGATGACACGCCAGAGGCAGCTAAGAGCATCATCAAAGCCATTGAGCCTGCCTACGTATTCCTCATTGGAGCAGGTGCCACCCCAGCTTTCATTACACAACTTGGTATACCAGTTGCAGAGTCAGCAAGCCTTAAGGTGACAAAGATTGGCTTACCTCTAGAAGGAACTACCGTTATCCCTAACGCCTAGCCGTGGATAGCCTTGTTGCTCACCTTCGTGAGCATAGCCGCTTCATCCTCGTATCTCATGTCAGGCCTGATGGGGATGCGGTAGGGTCGCTCCTAGGTCTCTCGTACGGCCTCCACCAACTGGGAAAGGAGGTGACTCCTGTTCTTGTTGATGGTGTACCGAAAGCTTTCACGTTTTTGACTGATCGAATCCTCCCTGTACAAGAAGTACTTCCTAAGCCAGATACTGAGAGCATCTGCGTGCTCCTTGATGCCGCTGATGCCTCTCGGTGTGGTGATAGGGAAACCCTGCGCGAGTACGCAAATCGTCAGCGACTCATGGTTATCGATCACCACCCACTTGGTGATCTAGAGCCGAAAGCCCTTGCCTACTTTCACAACCTGGAAGCCTCCTCTACCTCAGAGATGGTTTACCATATTCTCGTTCAGCTTGGGTGCAGGATTACCCCGCAGATTGCGACATGCCTCTACTGTGGGATGTACACAGACACATCAGGCTTTAGGCACAGCAACACGACAACTACCACACTTGAAGTTGCCGCCGAACTCCTCAAACGGGGAGCAAACTTACGAAAAATTGTTGCTGAAATAGGTCAACAGAAGAGCATCTCAAGGTTACGCCTTACAGGTATTGCTATGCGGCGTGTCATGGTGAGCAAACGTTGGAATACTGCATACTCGGTAGTGCAGCACGCTGATATTCTGGAGAACGAAGCAACTCCCGATGACGTAACGGGGATTGTGAACCAGGTGAGCGTCTTACCTGGTGTATCAAGCTTCATGATGCTCACCGAGGAGAAACCAGGAGTAATTAAGGGATCACTCAGAGTACCAGATGGAACTAAGCACAAGATTTCAGTGAGACCGCTTGCTAAGCTACTTGGCGGTGGTGGTCACAGCAGTGCGGCTGGGTTTGAAATCACCGGTTCGCTCAACCATACTGATGGGGCACATGGGGGGAGTTGGCGAGTAGACTAGCCGCGGTGGTGGAATGGTATACACAGGGGACTTAAAATCCCCAGAGGCAACTCATGCGGGTTCGAGTCCCGCCCGCGGTACCACAAAAAATACCCCAAACGGGGTATTTTTTGTTTTGAGGAACCCTTCTAGCGCGGACGCTTGAGGAAGCTTCCTGCAAACACTGAAAGTAGGATTCCAGTTCCAAGGCAGCTTGCTGCTGTCCAGAGTGCCGGAACCGCATACAGTGTCAGGTTGTCAGTCAGTGAAAAGAATAGGGCGACTAGGAGGAATAGAAAACCGAATAGCGAAATGCCACCTGCAATCAGAATGAGCACCACACCAGCGGCAAGCTTCTTGAGGTATGGAGCGAGGGGTGAAACCGCACGCTTAACCGAGTACTCAATCTGCTCCTCTAAGAGTGCACCAAAAAATTTGAACACTTGGTTAGTCTCGTGACTTTCTGATCAAGAAACCGAGGAGGAGACCAACGGCACCTGCAACTGCTGCAACCTGCCAAGGATTCTCTTCTGCATAGGCTTGCGTCTTATCAGCTGCAAGCTTTGCTTTCTCTCTTCCCATTTCACCGTAGTGTCGAGCCTTGCTCATGAGGTGCATCATTTTTTCACGAGCATCTTCTACTTCTTCCTCAAATAGCTCTTCACCTTTTTCCACACCCTTACCCACAAGTTGAGAGACATCCCTACGTAGTGCCTCCAGGTCTCGCTTTAGGTCCTTGAGTTCTGTGTTTCGTTCCATGCGTTACTTTACGGCTAGGTAAGCCCCTTATACCACCCTGGACTAGGATTAGCAAGGATGCAGCTTCCTTTCACTCTCTTTGAGCCGTATACTAGTCATATGCAGTTTCAGGTGCCGCAAAACATCGCAATGGAGGATCGAATTGTTGGTCCGCTAACGGTGATACAGTTCGTCATCGTCGTAGTTGGTGGTGGAATCGCGTTTTTCATCTTCAACCAAAACTCACTCCCACCTGTTCTCACTAGGAGCGTAGCCGGAAGCATCGCCCTCCTCACCGCAATCATTGCAATCGGGAAATTCAATGACCAGCCGATGTACCGGTTTTTCAAGTACATCATTGCATTTGTTATCACGCCTAAAACCAGGGTTTGGCACAAGAACGGTGGAGAGGTAAACCTGATCAAGCCGAGCGAAGCTAAAGATGAGGGTTCGCACCTCCACGCTCCAAAACGGGTTTCTAAGGCCGACATTGCTCGCCTAGCAAGCGTACTCGATAGTAGGGGAAGAGAAGGAAGTCTACCCCGAGTTACATCCCCTAGTTCACCTCAAAAGAGCAGCAAGAATCCATGAGCACAAACGTTCACTCAACTCAGGATCACCTCCCCATCGCTGGAATCCAGGATGGCGTGGTTATTATGAATGACGGCAGCCTCCGTGTGGTTCTGAAAGCCGAACCTGTCAACTTTGAGCTGAAATCTGAGAACGAGCAGAATGCCATCATCTACAGCTACCAGTCGTTCCTCAACTCTCTAGACTTCCCTATCCAAATTCTCATTCAGTCTAAGAAGCTTGATCTCGAGCAGTACCTCATCAGGATGCAAGAGAACGAGAAGCTCCTCACCAACGAGCTCCTCAAGATTCAGATTAACGATTACACAGGATTCGTGAGACGCTTGATTAGTGTTGCCAACATCATGGCAAAGCGTTTTTACGTAGTGATCAGCCACAGCATCGTGAACAAGCACACGAGCATGAACCAGATTAACTCGCTCATCCCCCACAGGCCAACCGGGCCACTCTTAGAGCAGAATGAGTTTGACCTCATGAGATCAGAAGCTTACAACAAGGCGGGAATTGCTGCGGGAGGACTGAGCAGGCTAGGTGTTAAGGCAAGTGCCCTAGAAACCCAGGAACTGATTGAGCTCTTCTATGCCATCTACAACCCGGATGTGGCAGCTGAGGAGCGTCTGACAAGCCTCCAGAACCTCAGCACCGGTATCGTAACCTCACCCGAGGCTGAAGCACTTGCGGTAGAGCAGATTATTAACCAAGCAGACGCCCTTACAAACGCTACTATGCCGCCAGCCCCTGAAGCAACACCTAGAGAAGTACCAGATGAGATGTTGGTAGATACCATGCCAGGCGACACACTGCCAATTGAGAACCAAGAACCGGAGGTTTAGCACATGAAATTTCCATTCTTCAATAAATCTAACGGTGATGAGGCGGTAATTGCCCAGCAAGACGCTGCCCTTTCTGCATACCAAGAAGGTCTCACCACTACCCGTGACATCATTGCCCCTTCTGATTTCCTGGTAACTACCAACTACATCCAGCTTGGGACCTACTTTGTGAGGACCATTTTCGTCTACACCTACCCAAGGTTCCTCAACACCAACTGGCTCTCACCAATCATCAACTACGACTTCACGATGGACATAAGCATGTTCATCATTCCTGAGGACGGTAGACAGGTAATGGAGTCGCTCAAGCGAAAGATGACCCAGCTTGAATCAACTAGAATGGTTGAGCAGGAGAAGGGATTAGTGCGAGACCCTGAGCTTGATACCGCCATCCACGACATCGACGAGCTCCGCGAGAGCCTCTCCCAGGGGCAGAACCGCCTCTTCCAGTACTCGCTCTACTTCACCATCTACGCAAAGAGCCTTGAGGAGTTGAACACCTTGAGCAAACAGCTTGAGTCTACCCTAGGAGGATCGCTCATTTACACCAAGGAGGCGGTTGTCCAGATGGAGCAAGGATTCAATTCCACCATTCCAATCATGTCTGATCAGCTGAGTATCCTGCGTAACCTGGACACCGCCTCACTCTCAACAACCTTCCCCTTCTCCTCAGCTGAGCTCACCTCAGACAACGGCATCCTCTACGGCATTAACCGTCACAACGACTCGCTCATTCTGTTTGATAGGTTCAACCTAGAGAACGCAAACTCTGTGGTGTTTGCCACATCTGGCGCTGGAAAGTCCTACTTCGTGAAGCTTGAGATTCTGAGGTACCTGATGCTCGGAACCGACGTGGTAATTATCGACCCAGAAAATGAGTACCAGAAACTAGCCGAGGCTGTGGGAGGTAACTACCTCGAGATTAGCCTCAACTCTGCCCAGAGAATCAATCCTTTTGATCTCCCCGTTACTAGCCACCCAGAGGATGAGGCTGAAGATCTGCTTAGGTCTAACATCACCACCCTCCACGGTCTCATTAGGTTGATGGTAGGAGGACTTACCCCTGAGGAAGATGCATTGCTTGATAAGGCCCTCTACGAGGCATACGCGCTTCGCGATATCACCTCTGACCCCTCAACCCAGAGGAATACTCCCCCAGTTATGTCAGACCTGATTGCAGTTCTTGCAAACCTTAGGGGTGCCGAGAACCTCATTCTTCGCCTAGGCAAGTACGTTGAGGGAACCTTTGCCAACCTGTTCAACCAGCCTACCAACTTTAAGCTAGACAGCGGCCTCGTAGTCTTTTCAGTACGAGACCTTGAAGAGTCTCTTCGCCCCATTGCCATCTTCATGATCCTCAACTACATCTGGAATAACGTGAGGGCTGAGATGAAGCGAAGGCTCATGGTAGTTGATGAGGCGTGGTGGATGATGCAGTACGAGGACTCTGCCAGGTTCCTCTACGGCCTAGCCAAACGTGCCCGTAAGTACTTCCTTGGCCTCACCATCATTTCGCAGGACGTTGAAGACTTCCTTGCCAACAAGTACGGGAAGGCAGTGGTATCAAACTCGGCTATGCAGATCCTCTTGAAGCAGAGTACCTCGTCAATTGACGTGATTAGCCAGGTATTCAACCTCACTGAGCAGGAGAAGTACCTCCTCATTAACGCCTCGGTAGGGGAAGGGCTCTTCTTTGCTGGTCTCAACCATGTGGCAGTAAAGATTACCGCCTCCTACACTGAGGATCAGATCATTACCTCAGACCCAAAGCAGCTCTTAGCAATGCGTTCAGCCTCGTAAACCTATGCGCAAACTGTTCCTCTCACTCCTTCTAGCACTGTGCATTCTTGCACCATTTAGTGGGTCGGTTACTAGTGTACGTGCAGAAAAAATAGAGGAGGTAAGCTTAGGTAGGGACAAAAACGGGAACCCAACAAGGGTGGAGAAGAATTGCTACTGGGATAAAGATACGAAGGGTATCCTCGTTGACTACAAAGTTGTTCAGGGAACAGCCCCAGGTAGTGAAAAGGTCTTCACGTGCTACCTGAGGGTTTTCCTAGCCGGAAACAGCGCACTCATCGTCACTGTTGCGGTGATTATTGTGGTGTTTTCAGGCATCCAGTACATGCTTGCCCTTGGAAACAGTGGCACCCAGGCTAAGGCGAAGCAACGCGTGGTAAGCGTTCTTACGGGAGTTGTTTTTCTAACCCTCATCAGGTTCTTCCTAACGATAATCAAGGGGTAGCATGGAGCCTTCCCGCGCCAAAGCAAACCCATTCAAGAAAAAGCAGCAGCGCTCAAGGGTTCTCCTGATGACACTGGCGGCGGCCTCTCTCCTTGTAATTTCTGGAGGATTCTACCTCTACCTACGATCTCAAGAAACCGGCATTCTCATCTTAGACAGTACTAAGAACCTGGTGGTAAGCCTTAATGGCAGGCAGGTGCAAACCCAAACTCAATCACGAGGTATCTTCGTCCCGGTGTACTCTGGCACCTATCGCCTACAAATTGACAAGCCAAACTACCAACCATTTATCACCGATGTCACCACTGAGCCTGGGGATATTGCTGAGATTAGGCCGGCATTTACCCTAGTTCCCAGCTTAAAGGAGGCAGTCGGAGATGCTGTTGATTTTGTTCAACCTTCATTTGATGAGAAGTACGTCTACTACCTGGGCGATTTTAGGCAGCGCCTCTTCAGGTACGATGTAGCCGCCCAGCAGAGTACGCCACTCACCATAGAGGCACTCAACGGTGTGAGGGATGTCCAGTGGGGTGGAAACCCTGAAGTTGCCCTTATCGTTCAGGCTGATGGGACCTACCTCCATGAGGTTCCCACCTTTGACTTTAAGCACCAGATCTTTGCAAAGGTTGCCGGCCCTGAAGTTGTATCACCCATTTGGGATCCAATGAATTCAGAACGTCTTGCTGCTGCCTACATTACACCTAGAGGAGAGCGGTCTCTCATCACCTCTGATAAGAGATTTACCTCAATTAGCAGACTGGCTAGCCTTGATAGCATTCCTAACCCAGATATCACCTGGTCTCCTGATGGGAATCTTCTCCTCCTGAGAGGGGTGGACAGCAACCCACAGCGAAATAACCTCTGGCTCTACCGTATGGCCACTGCTGAGTTCACCCAGCTCACCTCAACTGGAGGTGTTACTTCTGCCTCATTCAACCCAACCTCAGAAAAGGTACTCTACGATACGAGCCTCTCTTCGGGAAATCAGCGCGCCGTTATCACCATTGCCGATCAGAGCACCTCACAGCTACCGCTAGATGGCGTAGGTAGTGCGATCGCCTGGAAGGATGCAGGTAGCTACTTCGCCCCAAGCTCTGGCGGTTCTCTCAACCTTGTTACCCTACAGGGAGCGGTTACCACCTTCCCGATTACCATTCCTACACAGGAAGAAATCACATCACTGACCTACGTAAGCAGCTTAAAGCGTCTGGTGTTTGCCACCTCAACTGCCGTTTACAGCATAGATCTAGAGAGTAACTAGTATGCCAGTTCTTGAACCACCTACTGACGACTTGACTAGGCGAGTAACTAGTGACGAGCTATCCCCAGATGGCCTAGATTTGGATACTGGAATTAACCCCCTAGTAGACCAGCCGCTGTTTATTGGTGAAAACAGAGCTCCTGGTATCCAACCCAACCCAGCTAACAGCAACTCAGCCGATCAACGTGAGAAGAGTTTCCGCGACGAGTACCGCGATCGGAAACAGGCAAAGAAGGATGGCACAGAGCCTCGCGGTAAAGAGCTCCCTTCTACAAAGAACCAGCACGCAATTACCCCTCAAGATCAGCAGCTCATTAGTCAAATTGAGGAGCTGGTAAAGAACAAAAAGTACGGCCGTGCGCTCGCCATGATTGCTGGCAACCCAAAGGTGAGAGAGCTGATGCGTAGCAAGGTGAGCGAGATTAGGAACCAGATGGCCCTTGAGGCTGCCAAGGCTAGGGTGAAGATGCTCATCAAGAACGCAATCAGGAGTGCTGTAATGGACATCTTAGTTGCGACCTCACCGTGGTGGGAGATTATCCTCGTGGTGATTCTCTGTATCATCGCTCTCGTGATAGGAATTGCCATCATGATGAGTAGACCAGTTGATAACCCTCCAAGCGACGTTCCTCTGGGCATAACTAACGGTAACGAAACTGGGGTTTACCTGAGCAGTAGCATCATGACGCCAAGCATGAAGGTTAGTGACAACTCTGGGAAAACTAATGCGAGAACGCGAGAGCTCCACCTTGAAACCACCGCTGGTGGTTGGAGCCCAGAAGAGGCTGTAGATGCTCGAGGAAGCAACTGGTGTATTCCTGGAAAGGGATGCCTATCCATGGGAAGCATTCTTGGCGGGAGCGTTACTGAAGAAGACATGGAGAGCTACGCAACTGCGCGTTTTCCCTACGTGTATGGCTTTGACTTTGACTACCGTGGATCTAAAGATGGAGCGCCAAGGCAAGGTTGGGGAGAGATGAAAGACTACGCCGGGAAAAAGATCATAATGTTCAATCCAAAGACAAAGAAAGCAGTTGTGGCTTTGGCTGCAGAATTTGGACCTGCACCATGGACCGGAGTCTGCGCGGATCGAGATTCTGGATCAAATAACTCATCGAATAAGCGCATTACCGTTCCGTGCAGTGAGCAACGAACATCATGGAATGCCCGTGATGTCGTTGCAGGCCCAAAGAGCCGCACTATACCCAAAGACCTCCGTGCATACGACATCACCCCTCCTGCCGGCTACTCTGGCCGTATTGCAGGAGGAGAGCCAAAACTTGCTGCAAAAATCGGGATTGGTACTGACCAAGTGGTGATCATCGGTTACGCTGCCGATCAGAGTTTAAAACCCGGCACCGTTCTCACCATCAAAGATTCTGACATCCTTACCGTAGGAGGCGGTGAGAAACGTGTTGCAGGTGTCCTTCCGGTACCTGGAGTCTCCGAGGGTCAAAAGAGTGACTGTGGTGATGCTAGTGGTGTCATGACGGCTCTCTACTACGCATCAGATAAGGGTGCAAAAACCCTCACCTACGACCAGCTCCCACCGGGAATAAAGAACCAGGTTGAGGTGGTTCCACCAGATTTGCAGGCAACAGCTGGTAGGTTTAAAACAAAATCTACCAACGGTGCAGGGGTTTGCTTGAGTCCTAACTTCATCAACCAGATAAGCGGTTCAGGTGGCGATTGGCAATTTGTCAGCAAAGTCACTGAACCTAAGGGCTTTGAAAAAGCAGTCACATCTATAAAAAATGGAGATCCTGTCGTCATGTATACCCGCGCAGGTGGGTTCTACGGAAACACACAACACATCTTTGTTCTCGTCGGTTACGATGAAACAACCAAAGAGTTTATTGTAAACAACCCAACCTGTAATGGTGCAGCTGCTAATGGTGGAAAGTGTACCCCACCAGAGGTAAATGTTGGAATTAAGGGTGGAGAAGCAGGAGCACCGAGACTGTCATTTGAACACCTCTTTAACTACCAGGGATCTGGGACGTACGGTCATTCTCTAATCATTCGTAAGAAATGGTGGCAGTAATGAGGTCAGAAGCAACGTATACTGGTGGCATGAGACGTGTCTCTGGAAATACCACTCTCATCGTTGCCGCAGTTGTTGTGGCTGTAGTCCTCATAGTAGGGGGTGCTTTTGTGGTTGGCATTGGGAGCAATCCTGCAAACCCAGTTCGAGACCAGCAAGACCCAAAACCTGTAGACCTCACTAACTCAGAAACCCAAGCCCTCTCAAAATCGCTCAGTGCAAAAATTGATAGCTGTGCCGCAATCAGAGAGAACGAGAAGTTCCTTACTGAACTCTCAGACAGCCTCACTGACGAGGGGAGTATCGGCAAGTACATCACCACCAACGTGACAGATAAGGCAAAGCGCGATGAACTCAATACCCTTCGCCAAGAAGCAAACGCTGCCCTCCAACTCCTCATCACAAAGGGTGCTGAGTGTAGTAACAGTAAAACCGCTACTAACCTTGATAAAGAGGTGAGTGACCTCTGGGCAACTACGAGGCAAAAGATCAGCATCCTCCAGGCTGCTCTCGTGAAGTCACTTGCTGGAAAGTACTACTTCCCAGGTGTTGAGCAGGGAGCAGATAACTACTGTCAGCAGGCTGCAGCAGCTATGGTAGCCCTTACCTACCTCAGCAACTATGGTGCCACCCCTATAACCCAGCTAGATGCAGCTACTCTTCCAGCGAGCCTCCAGGAAGCTCTCGGTGGTAACTCTAGTGTAGGTGAATACCCTGCAGGATGGGCGAAGTTCAATAATGATCCTGAAAAAGTTCGGGCCGCGGTTGCCAACCGTGCCAGTATTGCATGGTTTACAACCCCAAAGAATCCTAAATCTTGTCCAGTTGGTGACATGCACTTTGTGGTACGGCTATTCAAATCCATTGGTGCACCCATGCCAGATGACTGGGCCTACATTTCAGATGACGGATACCGAGGAATTATCACACCGGACTACAAGACTTCAGATCCTGGCATTAGAGATAAAGTGTATGCAGCTGTAAAGCTTTCACTCACAGCAGTCCCTCCTGATCCAGTTGTTGCTGACTTTACCAACCTTGGAGCCTGTAGCTACGGTCACAATATTCCACTATTCATCTTTAACGGAACTCGTTTTATTACCAATAACCCAGGTAAAGGAAATGTAAAGTACAACCAAACAACCTGTGGGAGGAAAGAGCTCTCAGAGGAAAACGTAAAGAAGTTCGCTCGAATGGTTGTGCGTAAGAAGTACCTAACTCAAGTTGGGCTCTAGCCATGAAGCTCACTACGTCTCCACAATTCTCAAGGTTTATCCAAGGAGTGAAGCAGCTCACACTCCTCCTCTTGATTGAGTTGATGGTGATTGAGCCGGCGCTTTTTGCATTCACTGCAACCAGTCTCCCAGGATTCCCGCAGGTTGCCCAAGCTGAAGAGACTACTGCCAAGCCATACTATGGAAGTGCTGAGTGTTACAACACCTTCCTGAACGGGGACGAGGTGGGATCGCCTGGAAGCCTCACGATTACCAATCCGGATACGGTTGTTCCTAATGACCTAGGGTATGTTCCTATTGATCAACTTACCATCGTCAACCCAGATTCGAGAGAGATAGTTGACTACACCCTCAACCTATCAGCTATCCTCACCGACGAGACCTACCCAATCGCCACCAGAGATAGGATTGGTAACCCCGAATACATTCACAGCGTTATTGATGAACTAGGATCAGGGGTTTTCTACGTTGAGGTTGGCGAAAACCCAGTAGGCAACCTCCCCGCTAACACGAAATGGGTGGTTACCTGTGACAACCTCTCTAGCGAGAGGTATGGTGATAGAACTCAGGCCATCATTGATGCCTTTGACCCTCTCTTACCCATTTCACCAGGAGCATCTAACCTGGTAGATCTCTTGAGAGATCCATCGCCTAAGGTTACCTTTGTAAACCCAACTGATAAATACGCTCTCCTTGGTGAAACTTGTAACGGGGGACTAATTAGAAAACCAAGGTCACAGTGGACATCAGAGGATGTTGTATGTCCTGGCTTCAAAACTGAGGATGATGTTTTTCAGAATGGGGTATGGGATGCACCAAAGGTAGATACCAGAGTTCTTGCCACCCTCACCTACCTTGTTACCCCTATTGAACAGGGGGGTGCTGGACGTGAGTTCATCAGGGTGAAGAAGCTCATCCAGTATGATCCTTCAAATCCACTCACCCAGCCAGTGGTTGCCCCAACACCAGATCCTTCAGCAGACCCAGAACAGGAAGCTGAGGACTTAGATAAGATCTTAGATTCCGAGTTTGATGAGAGTGCACCTGTCACCCAAGACGAGGAGCAAACTGCTTTCCCAAGCTCCTACTACATCAACCCAAACGACCCTCCTCACCTTCCTAAGACCATTTCGAGCTCGGTAATGATCGATCAAATTGATAGGTTTAGGGTTACAACAAAAATTGAGCAGAAACGGCTGTTTGGAAACAACACCATTGAGTACAAAGTCCAGCCGGCTATGCCCGTCGATGTATCATGGCAGTCCGATGCAGGCATGCAGAAGGATCCTCCACCTGATTTTTCGAAGCTATCGATGCTCGAGAGTTCAAGGTTCCTCACCAACGCTGCCATTGTAGAGCTTCTCAACCAGTACGGTTTAGGCGACCTAGAGATCAATGTTAGTGAGACTGAGCTCAATAGCTTGGGCGATATTGCCCTTGTCGTGGGGGAGTCGCTCCTCGAACAGCTCCTTGGCTCTCCGCGTGGATCCATGAACGGCTACAACCTCCTCTCCACGCTCAAGAGTATCGGTCTTGCGTACCTAGAGCAGAACCTCGGTCTTGTCCCAGGTTCCCTTGCTGATATGAACCCACTTGATAAGGTAGATGAAACTGCAGACTTCAGTAACCTCACTCTCAGTGTAGGGAGATCTACCGTTGAGTATGTCCTCGGTTTTCCTAGAGGATCGCTCCGTACGAACACGGGTACCTCTAATGAACTGTTGGAGAGTGTGGGCAGGCGGTACCTTGAGAAACAGGTGTTCCAAGTTTCTGATGGCACCCTTCTAGAGACGCCTGGGTACCCTCTCAAAACCATTGGAGATCTCTTAGAGCGGCTAGGTGAGGGACGGATTGAGCAGGTCTTCAAGCTTCCAAAGCAGAGCCTCAGGAAGCCAACCTATGACAACAGTGAAACTGGAAAGAGCTTTAGGCAGAGCAGCTTTAAAGCCACCCTCATCTTCCCTAAGCTTGATGGAGTAGCCCAGGACGAGAAGATGTTTGATATGGCTGACTACGTGAGCGGCAAGCTAAGCCTCGTGCACGTACCTTACAGTGAGGTAGATGCAAATGGGAACATCGTCCCTTCAAGTGGAAGGAACATGTACGGCTTCACAGAGAATGATTTCAACTTCCCGAGCATCAACATTAGTACCTTTGACGAAGGTAGCCTCAAGAAGTTTAAGCAAATCGTAGGCAGCAGGGCAATTGAGACCAGCCTTGGAGTATATAGGAGGGAAGGCTCAAACCAGAGCCTCCTGAATGGCGATAGCAACCTCGCCCCTGTAAAGGAACTCAAGATAAATGGGATCACCTACAATGCCCGCTACCGTCCATTAAGTGAAGTAGGAGCCTGCGGTAAAGAACGCTGTAACGGTGACGACGGCACCTCCCCATCAATCTCGTGGTGCGACAACAAGGCACTTTCCTACGTTCGTGAAGGTTCTGAGAGTAAGTGGGTGGCTAGTCCAGGTGATGGCGACACTATTGGAACGCCGAGCAACCCAAACACCGCTGCAAATATCCGCAGAACTATTGCAGGACTTCAATCAGGATGGGGAAGCCTGAACAACAACCTGAACTACAGCGATCACTCCTGTGAGAAAGACACCTCATTTGAGTGGACAGATCCTTTCTTGGGCGAAGTTAAATCTGTTGTCCTCAACACAGTGCAGGTGAACCAAACGGTCTTTGTGAACCAAGATAATGCCCCGAAGCGTGAGAACTTCTACAACGATGGTGGAACAAGAGGTGGGGAAGATAGCCCTCAGGCACGCTACAACACTGCCACCTTGCTCTACTACAACCTGCCAGAGAACCACAAGGATGCACCAATCAACACCATCCCTACTTCGGCACACGTCACCGAAGATGGTCAAACATCTAATCCGGATGAGGTAGGATCCCCACCTAAAACGGTAGCGCAAATTCTCAACACCCTCTCGCTTGGTGGGAAGGGCGGGAAAGATTTCACCTGGGATGCCGATCCTTCGCTCAAGCAACGGGTCTCAATGCTTGAGAATACCCTCAATAAGCAGCTCAACGATCACAGTTTTGACCTGGCTGATATCCTTAGCCAGAACCTCCCTGCCAACCAGCTTGATACCATCCTCCTCAACAGGCTGAACCTCCTCACCGTAAGACCGGTAACCAAGAAGAGTAGTGCCAACATCACCAAGTTTGAGCAGCAGTACAACGATCCAGCCTACAATGGCTGGCTCTTCCTCATCCAAGACTTGAGGCAGCGCCTCGATTGTAAGCTCACTAATGGTTACTACAGGGTTAAAGACGATAAGAAAGGAATGGAGTGCGCCCCTCGCCCTGGAGCTATTGAGGTACCTGAGGACGCGAAGTACGAAATCCAGGAAGCAAAGCGCATCCTGGATAAGCTCTTTAAGCAACCTTGGGCACTGGTACAGAGCATCGTGAAGAGCCTCGAAACACGCACGTACAACGATCCAAGTGGTTTTGTGAACCAGAGCGCTATGTCAGCCTCCATTGCCCTCTCCAGCGTGAAGTTTGCGGTTGATGAGAACCTGAGGTTCAAGCCTGAGACCATCTACAGCACCGATCTCGTACGTAGTCTCGTTGCTCCAAACGGGAAGGGGGTAGTACCACACAGCGCCTCAGTTGAAGCTTTCTTCAAACCTGACAGTAGCGGCAAGAGCCTCTTGATGCGCTCAGGTATTGAGTACGCAGCCAAGAAGTTCAGTAACGACGCCCTTGGACAAGCAACCTTTGCGGCTCAGCTCAAGACAGACTTCGCCGAAGTGGTAAGGATTAAAGATGATGTCGTAGACCTCTTTGATCTCGCTGAGAAAGACGCTGATGAGTACGGCTTTGACTATGAGAGCCTCGTAGAGAAGGGGCTAGCCAACGATGACTTCATCAGGATCTTCCTCTTAGACCAGGCAAATGGGGTATTTGAACGTGTTGGTAAAGAGCAAGCACTCAGGGTTATTTGGCGAAAGAGCGGTGCAGCCGCCAAGATAAAGTCTTCTGAGCAGTACCAGAGCATCCTCAGGATTGCTCGTGAGAGCGTTAAGCAGCTTGAGTTCTATAAGAGTAGGCTCGATAGAATAAAAAGTCTCTCAGATGACCTGAGTGATAGAGTTGAGAGCCTCGGTGGTGACTTGTCACTCTTTGGTAGGCAGCTCAAGAAGGTGAATGCATCAACGGATGTTGCCAACCTAGACAGCATCGAGCAGGTGCGGAAGCTCTCCAAGCGGTACGAGCCTACCCTCACCGCGATGACCAAGACGTTGAAGAGTGCGAACAGCAACGTACGTGATATCGCCCAGATTACCTACGAGATTCTCCACCTCACCCAGGAAATTGTTGCCGGAAGAGCGTTGCCACGTGATGAGAAGTTTGACACCAGCTACGTTTCGCTCAACCGCGCTCTGGAAGCAGGGGATCCTAGTAGGGCTAAAGACGGTTGCTTTGATAAAGCCACCTTACTCAGGTCACTCACAGGTTCAGGTGACCTTGGTCAGCGAATGTTTGACTTTGCAGTTGAGACCGGAACCTGCAGACTTGAGACGGGCCTTGGGCTTCCCAAGCAGTCAATCTTCCTCTGGTACAAGCTTGGCAGCCAAGAGTTTCCACCTACCAGGACTACAACGGTAACCTACCCTGAGGTAGTAGACGTAGAGACCGGCCTCCCACTCACCGAGGCAACCTTCACCGTTGAAGAAACCTCCATCATGCCTCCGGCTGATACCAACCTGTTTGAGAAGCAACCTGACGGCAAGCTCAAGCCACTGGTTCCCACCTGGAACAAGAATCGTTGGTCAGCGGATAACCTGAAGCTTGCGGTGGGTATTGCCGATCAGATCCAGCGTAACCGTGACACCATCGATCCGGCTCAAGTTAGCCAATGGGCAGGACAACAAACGGCAGCCACTATTAACGACCTCATTAAAAAGGGGGAGCGGGTTCTTGCCGCCACGGCACTCTCAAAACTTGCCCAGATGATTCCGGGAGTTGGTAAGTTCCTCAAGCAGTACCAGATCACTGATAAGGAGTTGGTAGCCATCTTCCAGGGTAACTTCCAACCCCTCATTGCCAAGGTAGGTGGTGGATTCATTGACCAGGCCTTCAATCTACCTGCTGGAAGTGGAGCAGATCTCATCTACCCAGAGTGTAGCACCAACGATGGGAGGCGAGCCCCCTGTAACAAAGACCCAAACAATCCTCAGACAGATCCGGATAACGTAAGAATTAGGATTATTGCCGAAATTGGTCTCCAGAAGCTTGGTCTCACCATGCCAAAGATTCCTCGCTACTTCAGCTTTAAATCTGGAGGTAACCTTGCTGAAAACTGGGGGAATGCCGCGGTGAGCGAGTACCTGAGAATCTCTCCAAATAGCTTTAGGGGCAAGATGGTTGGAAGTAGCTACCAAGACACTCCTCTCGTTGATGAGTGTGAACAGCACGGCATACGGTGCATGAACACCTCAGGAAACCTTGCCCGTGCATTTGGTTTTTCTTCTACCCCAACTGCCCGCAGCTTGGAGCGAATTAGGAGCGAGATTATGTACCAGTCTGATAAGCTCCTGACCACTGATGGCTACAGTATTGCGGATAATGCTTCGTTCTACCTCCAGAAAGCCTTGGAAGACTACTATGCCGCCGCAACCTTAGGTAGAGCTAGCAACGTTGAAGATATCACCAACAAGAGGGGTTACTGGACCGATCTCAGTGCGCCGAGTGCCGCTGACAACGCGAGGCTTCTAGCAAATGCAGACGCCGACCCACAGGGTCCTTACCAAGCTGCCCTTGAAACAATCTGGGATTCGTTTGATGGTGGTATTTTCACCGCAGAGGTAAAATCTGCAATCCGGGCAATCATCCTCAGAAATCTTCCTGACAACATTGGCCCAGGGAGGGATGCTATCAATACCCTTCTCACCCCAGAGTACATTGATGGACTAGCTAGCGTTGAAGATTTCCCACTCTCTCTCACTACACCAGGTGTTGCCCACCAAGATCTCTACCTCAGCTACATTAGGATCTTCCAAAAACGGCTCACCCAACTGAATACCACCTACTCGCTTAGTGATGACCTCTTCCAGAAGTTCCTCCAGGGAACCATTGATGCCTCAGAAATTAGCAAGAAGGTAGGTATCTCACAGACTGCAGGAGCAATTCTCGGGGAGTACCTCGACAAGTGGATTGATGAAAATGCACCTTCCTGGCTGAAACAGCTCAACGATGCCTTCAAGTACGTAACTGCTGAGCAGTGTGGTGGTAAGCAGATTGGCCTCGGGACGTTCCTTACCCAGACAATCTCGGGTTCTGACGGCTGCTTTAAAGAGGTTGGTCTCTTCAGCATGAAAGATCTCATTTACGGTACTTCGGACAACATGAAGAAGCTGCGTCGGATGCTCTTTGAGGAGTTCCTGGGCGGTATTTTCAGTAGGGAGCTTGAGCAGAAGATTGGCTTCAGACCTGGGGCATTCCTCAGAATTGTTGACGACCCAAAGCATGCGCGCCAGATTCTCGCTACAGAGGGCGTGCTGATGGTGGCAGATAAGATATTTGGAGCCCAGAACAAGAGCAACGCATGCCAGGCAAAAACCATACCTGATGCAAACTGTAGCCAAGCGACACTTGTGTCGATTGTGAAAGAAGCCTTCATTGCCGGGTTCTGTGAGGATTCGCGGCGAAATAAGTGCGACTTCACGTTCAGTAGCTCGCGCTCCCTCGCAAAGTTTAATGAAGAAGCAGGTAAGGCAATTGATAGGCAGTTGAGGCGAATTGGTAGGGAGTACCTTGGTGTTGAGATAACCCGTAAAGACCTCGCCATCCACCATGGGGATATGCGTGGCATTGCTATGCTTGGGATTCAGCTCATTGCAAATTCGCTCAACAACGCCCTCTACAAGGGTGACCCGCGCAGTCCGATGGCAAAGTTCTTCACCACCTACTACGACGATATCCGTATCGCCATGGGGTACGACGAGCCAGCAGGATGGGTACTCGGCATGTACCAGATCAGGGGTGGCATCGACAAAATGTATGAGGATACCTGTGGTGGCGAGAAACAAAAGACAAACCCAGCCTGTGCAGACAACTACGTTTCCTTTGATGAGTACGTTGACACCATCATGGCTGAAGGGAAGTGGACTGACAGGAATGTAGCAACACACATTGCTGAAACGCGAATGGAGGAGGCAGGAAAGACTGAGGCTCGTAACTACGCCAGTAACCGCAGGGCCCAATCGCTCCTCACCATTCAGTACGCCCTCCTGGATATTGTTGCTTTCAGTAAGGACAAGAACATTCCACCAAACTTCAGTAAGCGTCTCTTGAGTGGTACCTCCTCTGATAGGGTAAACGCCCTAGGTGAGTACCTCATGGGAAGTTTAATGAAACAGGATTCAGATCTTGGTAAGTTCCTTCGGACCGCTTGTGGGAGCCAAAACACCGGCACCCAATGCTACACACTCTTCAAGGACCTCTACAACGCTATCAAGAGCGGCAAGGATGGCATGACTGCTTTCTTCGATAGCAAGCAGGGGAACTCCTTCATTAACCTCATTGATCGGGGAATCAACAACTGGTTCAAAGATCAATTTGGAATAGCCCTCCCTGATGACACTTTCAAGGGTATCTACGTCTGGGGTATGCGAGGATTTAAGGGAACCGACTTTAACCGAGAAGGGTTCTGTGATGGGTTCACCTTGGCTGAAATGGAAGCAGCAGGGAAGAAGTGCGTTGGCCCAATTGGAGTTCCAATTGGAAGAATCCTCCAAGACTTTGGCGAGAAGACCCTAACAGATTGGGCGGACAAGAACTTTGGCTTTAAACGGGGAACTAGTGCCAAGATCGTAAAAATTGCCGAGCTCATCATTGATAAGCAGAAGCTTGCGAAGATTGCTAAGGCTAAGGGCTGGACTGACGCCCAACTTGCTACAGCAAGGGTTAAGAATGCTGTAGCCATCGCCCAGCTCATTTCAGAGGTTGTGGTAAGCCTCTTTGAGCAAGAGTTTAATGAATTTGACAGATCTCTCGGGCTTCCTCCTGGAACCACCAGTATCATAGTTGGAGCCGCCGTTACCTACGGAGCTGCAATTGCTATGGGGGTTAGTGGCTCTGCCGCTATGGCAGCGGCTTTCGGACCCGCCTTCTTCATTGCCCTTGGATTCAACCTCCTCTTTGGAGTTACAAAGGTGGTGGTAACCAGTAGGGCAACCGGTGATGGGTACTATCCTTTCTACTCGAGTGTTAACCGTCTCGGTACTGGCCCTGCATCAAAGTGTATTGGTAAGTCTGCTGGAATGCTTGGTGGCTGTAAGGCAGAGGAGCCGTACCACCAGGTACTCATCCACGACCCTGCTACTGGTGAGTTTGACCCCACCTTTACCCCGGTGTACCGTGCTGGCCTCAAGCAGGTTGCGCGAGGAAAGGTAACCGGGCTCCTCAAGGATCTCTTGTTAATGCCAGGTACCGATTTCATCGAGAAGTCAGGCCTTGAGCCGCAAGAAATGCGTGTCAGTCAACTATTCACTTACGGTGGGATTGGTGCTGAGTACGATCCAACTACCAATAAGGTGGTGAGCGAACTCATGAATAGGAACCTCCCGCAAAACCAGCAGTACCCAGAATGGGGCTATGGGCAACCCGAAGATAGGTGCCAAACCATTACCCCTAGCGAGGATGGCCAAACTAACGTCTGTCACAGGAAACCAGGTTGGCTCATAGGATTCTACGGTCTCCCAACACTCACGGGGGCCATTCACATCAGGTGGTAGTGGTACAATAGCTCTATGTCCACATCACTCGACGCAACCCTCAAGCGGATCAACCGCCAAACCGAAGAACAGGCCGCTGAACAGCTTGCTGCAAATATCGGCCTCTCGTATGCCAAACTTGACGACTACCCTTTCGGCCTTGAGGCACTGGGGATGCTGCCCCTTGAGATCATCCAAGAGAAACTCTACGCACCCTACGTGAGATCAGCCTCCAAGGTCCGCTTTGCCATCGTCCACCCTGAAAACCAGCTTGTACTAGATGAGGTTAGCCTCCTAGGCCGCGAGTGGGAGCTTGAAGTTGAGCTCACGGTAGTTTCAGCCTCAAGTTTTGAGTACCTGATTGCCAGCTACACGAAGCTCCTCCAAGAAGAGGCACAGGCCAGGCAGGCTGAATTAGAGGCAGCCCGCCAACGTGCCGACCATGACTACTTCAACAAGATAAAGAGCCTTGATGACCTGCGGAACGAAATGAATCGTGCCAGTGTCACCGATATCATTGAGGCAATCATTGCCGCAGCCTACAACCAGGGAGCTTCAGACATCCACCTAGAACCAGGGGAGACCAGCGTACAGGTGAGGTTTAGGATTGATGGAGTGCTCCAGAAAGTTATTGAACTCCCGTTACGTCACCACCACCAGATCATCTCTCGTATCAAGATGATGGCTTCGGTTAAGCTCGATCAGAACAGTCAGAGCCAGGACGGAAGGTTCTCCATGGCAGATAAGGGGATTGAGGCAGACTTCCGTGTTTCTATCGTCCCAACCGGGTATGGGCCTGGGGTAGTTATGCGTATCTTGAAGCAGAGCACCGAGGCACTCCACATTGAGAAGCTAGGCTTCAGTACCCACAACTTTGAGCTCATTCAGAAGAGTATTAAGCGGCCTTACGGTCTGATTCTCGTAACCGGTCCAACAGGCTCTGGAAAATCCACAACGCTCTACTCAATTCTTGCAGCCCTTAACACCTCAGAGAAAAAGATTCTCACCCTTGAGGATCCAATTGAGTATCGTTTAGCTGGCATCCAACAGAGCCAGGTAGACCCTGAAAAGGGGTATGGGTTTGCTGAAGGGTTGAAGGGAGCGCTCCGGCAAGACCCAGACATCGTAATGGTAGGAGAGATTAGGGATCCAGAAACTGCCACAATCGCTCTCAATGCGTCTCTTACTGGTCACTTGGTACTTTCTACCCTCCACACCAACGACGCCGTTACTGCCCACACACGCTTCTTGGAGCTTGGGGTTGCACCTTTCCTACTCAGTGGGAGTATCCAGGCAATTATCGCCCAAAGGCTCGTTCGTAAACTTGTCCCAGGAAGCGACCCTGCAAACCCAGAGTACAAGGGGCGAATTATTATCTCAGAAGTCCTCTGCCCAAACCAGCAGTTTGAACAAGCGGTACTCCAAAAGGTAGACCAGGAAAGCTTACGTAGCCTGGCAGTTGCTGGGGGGATGGTTCCCATGGTTCAAGACGGCCTCGAGAAGGTCAAGCAGGGCCTCACCACCGAGCAAGAGGTCTACCGCGTTACGGCAGAGTAAGCTTCGCAAGCTCTTCTCGTACTACTACTCTGTCGTCCCACTTATCTGTTTTTCCCTGCAGAATAATACTCTGCTCTGCCCCCTTACCGGTAATGAGGACTACATCACCTTTTGTTGCGAGCGAAAGAGCTTTGCGGATACCCTCGCGCCTGTCGGGGATGGCAAAGAGGTTGGTGCCACGCACAGCTCCCGCTCTTTCAGCCGCAATGGCAATATCCTCAATAATGGGGAGGGGATCGTCGTCGTAGGAGTCTACGTTTGAAACAATGGTGTAATCTGCTTTTTCTGCGGAAAGCCTTCCCATAACTGGGCGCTTTTTTGTATCCCTACCACCACCCTCTGCGCCCAATAGGAAGATGACCTTTCCTTTTGATCCAGCCAGCAGCCTTCCAGCTTCAAGAGCACCAGTAACACTTGCCTCTTCGTGGGCGTAATCAACGAACACAGCAAAATCTTTGGCTTCGGTAATTCGCTCCATCCTTCCAGGAATAACCGTAAGTTCTTTGAGACCCCTTGAGATTTGTTCCGGAGTGGCCTTGAGGAGCTTTGCTAGGGCAATAGCCGGCAGGGCGTTGTAGACGTTGAAGGTACCTGGAATGGTTGTCTCGTACGATTCTTCTCCCAGCATGAAAGATACCCCTGAACCTGTTGATTGCAGGTTTGATGCCTTTGTATCAGCGCTCTTTGTAATGCCAAAAGTTAGTTTTTGGTCTGCTTCAAATGAGAGGTAGTAGTCTGCGTGCTCACTATCGCTATTAGCGATAATAGTTTTAGGAAACACCTTGCCTCGGAGTTTCTTTTTGGGGGAACTCTTAAGTGTTGCGAATAGCTTTCCTTTAGCCTGTTTGTATTTTTCGAAGCTACCTCCGTGCGAGGGGAGGTGTTCAGGGGTGAGGTTTGTAAATACCGCACAATCGTAGGAGATGCCAATGTGGCGGTACTGCTTGAGGCCTTCAGAGGTGGTTTCAACAACGCAGATTTCGCAGCCAGCTTTTCCCATCTGTTTGAGGAGATCCTGAATGGCAGACCTTCCTGGCATGGTCATGTGGTACTTATTGAGGAGCTGTTCATCACCAATTCTGATGTTTGCAGTACTGATAATGCCTGTTTTATACCCTGAAGCAGTAAGTACCGACCAGATGTAGTTTGCTGCCGATGTTTTACCTTTAGTGCCAGTAACCCCAATAATAATCATATCTTTGGCGGGGAAACCGTACTTGAAGGCTGTGGCGTACGATCTACCTGCGTGGTAACCGAGAATCAACTGTTCTGGGAGGAGTTTGCGGAGGAGTTTTTTCATGTAGTCATGATAGCAAACTAGGGGCGCGTACCAATTATGAGTGGCAGACGCATTGTTGTGTTCCAATTTACGCGATCAAAATCTTTTGAATACATAGCCGTAGAGGGTCCACCATCTAGGTTCACTACGGTAATTTGCTGTCCTTTAAATACTTGCATCTCTTTCAATACAGCCCCTAGTTGCAGTAAGGAAATGGGCGAGGTTGCAGTTCCAAAGACAAAGCTACCTGTTGATGTCTTTCCTAAGAACGTACGTTTGTAGCTACCCAATCCGTTAATAGAGTTGGATATCTCCTGATCCTCAATTACGCCATCTGTGAGAATCTGTGGTCCGGTTTGAAATGCAAAGTCGCTACCACCTGTGATGTACTCATTAACCTTAGAAAATACTAATTTGTTTTCACTAGCACTATAAGAAACTATCCTTGTGAGTTGTTTGTCTTGTAATACCTGACTACTATTCACTCCCTCTTCTTGAAAGAATCCAGCCGGAGTTGCCTTATCGTAACTTCCCTTAAAGTACGTGCCATTTACCGAGACTAGGTAGTTTTGCAGCCTTGAACCATCTTCTAGCGATGGCCCGTCCGACCATGAGTTACTCAGTTCTAGTGGTGTCGTAAACACCGCAACCCACACACCTGCCCTGGAGTATTCATACGTAACACCCTGTATGGTTATTGGGTTGGTTTCAGTTTTTCTTTTGGTATGTACTACTACAAGAACAATGGTAATTGTAGTTAGTAGTACTGCTAGATAAATTGGGAGGCGATTGGTGTTTTTCACGAAACAAGTCTAGCGCTTCAAGCATAGCTTTACCACTCGGAGAGATAGGGATTCGTTTGTTTGAACACGCCCCGCGTGTTCACTAGCCTTCGGCAGAGAGGTACTCGAATCCCTTCTTACTTACTTCAAAGAAAAAAGCCCTACCTATGGTAGAACTTTTTTCTTTGGCGGAGAGATAGGGATTCGAACCCTAGGTGCAGTTTCCCACACAACGCGTTTCGAGTGCGCCGCCTTCGACCACTCAGCCATCTCTCCCTACGACTTTTTCCTAACCTTAACCGTTACGCCATCCTTACCTTTTGCGGTTTTCTCCTCCATAATTTCTTTTTTCATCACTGGGGAGTGCTTAAAGCCTGGGTGCTTCTTATCTGCTTCCTCAACCACCTTTGTTAACCCGGTGAGAGCAAGATCCTGCTTATTTACCGACATCTGTTGAACTATCGAGAATGAGGTACTCACAATCCAGTAGAGTGCCACACCCGCTGGGAACCTCCCCGCAATGAAGAGGGTGAGGAGAGGGAAGATGTAAGCCATTGTCTTCTGGCTGGCGACTGTGGGGTCTAGCTCGCCGTTTTTAGCAGGCTTCACCTTTGCAAGGGTGAGGCGCATCTGCCAAAACTGGAGTGCTGCGGCAATTCCTGGAAGTACAAAGGTTGTGTCTGGCTTTAAGAGATCGATACCAAAGAACATAGTCTGCACACTCTCTGGGCGTGGCAGCCAGCTGTAGAGGTGAGGAGAATTACCCCCAATCCCATGGAGAATTGCGTAGTAGAGGATAAAGAGAATTGGCAGCTGAATCAGTGCAGTAATGCAGCTTGAGAAGGGATTAATACCGTTCTTCTTGTAGAGCTCCATCTGGGCAACTGAGAGACCCTGTCTATCTGTACCGTACTCATCTTTCAATTCTTGGAGGAGGGGCGCCAATTCCATGGTACGGCGCTGAGACTCTGCCTGTTTCTTTGTGGGGACGTAGAGGGCAAACCTAACTACAAGGGTAAGGAAAATAATTCCCCAGGCCACGTGGTGACCAGGAACTGCCCACACAAAAAAGGTGAGGAGGTTGAGGAATGGGTAGTAGAGAATGAATTTGATCAGTTCAATCATACCTGGCTATCCTACCAGAAGTTTTAGTCTTACGTTAGAGGGTCAGAGCCACCTTTTGACCATGGGTTACAGCGAAATACTCGCCACAGCGCCTTTAACCCACCTTTAACCACCCCATACTTCTCTACCGCCTGGTAGCCATACTCACTACAGCTTGGGTAGTACCTACAGTAGCCATATGGGTACTGCGCCTTCCTTGGACTGTGGTCAGGAGACCAGTACTTCTGGTACCACCGTATAACCCTCAAAACTACTTGTTTCACTTTTGGGGACTCAGTTTTTTAAAGGCTTGGGAAAGTGAGTTTTTCAGTTCTGTGTAACTCAAAGTCTCCACCCCAGAATAACCTCTTACCACCACGAAACTCTGAGGGAGGGTGATAGTGTTAAGGATGGCTCGTATCTGTCGTTTCACCCGGTTTCGTTCTGTAGCCAACTTAGAAACCTTCTTATCAACAATTACCGTTATTTTAAGTTCACCCGTGGCAATACTGTGGATGCGTATGGGGCCATTACGAATAACCTCACCGCGTCTAAACACAGTGAGGATGTCATTCGTGGTATGTAAGCGCTGCCTCTTTGGGAACACAGCTTCTTACTTAGTACTTTCGCTTATCGTCTGAGACGGTGAGCTTCTTGCGGCCTTTGAGTCTACGAGCTTTCAACACATTAATTGAGTTGAGCATTCGTGCACGAAAACCGTGAGTACGAACCCGCTTGCGCTTGTTGGGGTTGTAGGTTGGTTGCATGGTTCATATAGTAGCCTAGTTTTCAGGTTTAAACAAGTACCCACAGTAGGGGCTGTGGAATACGTCAACCCTCGTAATCTTTACACTTGTGGATAACTTTGTGTAGGCTAAGAACTATGGCTGAACTCAACCTCCAGGAACTGTGGCAGAAGGTAACCACCCCACTACTAGATACGTTTGATGCACGGGTTTTTAATCCCATCGTCAAACCAGGAAGTATTATTTCGCTCTCTGTAGAGGAGTTGAGAATTTCTGTGGATAACCCTATGGGAAAACAGTTCTTCAGGAAGTACTGCGAAACACGCGTTCTAGAGAATATTGAGAAGGAGACAGGTATTTCTCCAGCAAAAATTACCTATGTCGTTCGCCCCCTCAATAAAGAGAGGATGAAACCAACTATAGAAACAAGTGAACCTCAACTCTTTCGCCCATCAAAGGAGCGTGGGTACACAGGAGAGCTTGTGGGCAACTCTCAAATCACCTCAAACCTCAATACAAAATATACTTTCAGTAATTTCATTACGGGCACAAAAAATAGGCTAGCCTTTGCTGCTGCCCAAGCAGTTGCCGAGAGTCCAGGAAATCTCTACAACCCCCTCTACCTCTATGGTGGAGTTGGACTTGGGAAAACCCACATCATGCAGGCGGTTGGTAACGCAATTATTGAGCGAGATCCTAACGCAAAAGTACTCTACGTTGCATGTGAGAGTTTCCTTAATGAATTTGTGAGCTCCATTAAGAAGGGGAGTCCAGACTCATTTAAGAAAAAGTACCGCAACATTGATGTATTCCTTGTTGATGATATCCAGTTTATTGGGGGGAAGGATGGTGTTCAGGAAGAGTTCTTCCACACATTTAATGAACTACATCAAGCAGGAAAACAGATTGTGATGACCTCTGATAAGAGGCCAAGTGAAATTAATGGATTAGAAGAAAGGCTTGCGAGTAGGTTTAGTATGGGAATGGTTACTGATATCCAACTCCCAGACCAATCCACACGTCTAGCCATCCTTCAAACAAAGTGTCAAGAAAAAGGAATTTCACTACCTGAAAACATTCTCCGTTTTGTGGCGGATGAAGTTGAGACAAATATTCGTGAGCTAGAGGGTGCACTAACCACCCTTGTAGCCCATCTCCATGCCCAACAAGGGGATCTAAGTATTGAAACCACCCGCAAGGTACTCCAGGGGATTATTTCGCAACACACAACACCACGGAAGAGTAAGGTAGATGTGCTCTGTGAGATTATCTGCACACAGTATGGGGTTCAGAAAGAAGCTGTACTTAGCTCAGCGCGCCAGAGAGAAATTGTGAGACCGCGTCAGGTACTGATGTACCTACTGAAACATGAGGTTGGAATGACGTACCCAATGATTGGGAGAGAAATTGGTGGGAGAGACCATACCACAATCATGCATGGTGTTGAAAAGATTACTACTGAACTAAAGAAAAACCCTGAACTACTTGAAGAATTACAAGGAATCAAACTTTCGTTCTATGATTCTAAATAATTGTAATAGTAGTAATAAGGGTTGGGGAAAAGTGGATAACTCCATAAAAATCTTTCCTATAAACAAAAAAGGCTACCTAAGTGCTTGGGGAAAACTTTGGGAAAGAATGGGGAGAACTAGTAGTAGTCCACAACAACCACAAGGCTATGGGGAAACATTGTGGAAAACAAAAGAATATCCACAAAAACATCCACAACCACACACTAGATATAGAATAAGTTATTCACATGTTTTCCCCACGTTATCCACACACAGAACGGGAGGTATATGAAATTTAGCTGCAACCGAGATATTCTTGATAGGCAACTCCAGTTTGTGAGTAGGGTGGTAACTACCCGCACGAGCATGCCAATTCTCTCCAACCTCCTCTTAGAGACAGATAAGGATTTTATTAGGATTAGTGCTACAGATTTAGAGCTTGCAATTGCAACAACTGTTCCCGCCACAATTGAGCAGCAGGGAAGTTTTACAATACCTGCAAAGCTATTCCAAGACTTTGTCCACCAAAACCCAGATAGTGAGGTTGGATTTCTCCTTACATCCTCAGAACTAACCTGTACTAGTGAGCAGGTTACCGCAACGATTCCTGGTATTGATCCTGAAGAGTACCCACCACTTCCAGTGGTTAAGGAAACTACTGAAGTAATCCTTAACCTACAAGAGGTGGTTGAGGCACTGAAGCAGGTGGTTATTGCGTGCGCCCAAGACCAAGGTAGGCCGGTTCTTACGGGGGTACTCATAAAATTTTCACCAAGCGGTACAACTTTTGCAGCCACTGATAGCTTTAGGTTGGTTGAGAGACACCTACCTTCAGCCGTTGTCTCAGAAGAGAGGGAGGTGCTCATTCCTATGAGAACTATTCAGGAACTGATCAGAATTGCTGGGCAACTATCTAACGAGAGTCAAATCACAATACTCTTGGCTGAAAACCAACTCGTGATACAGGTTGGGGGAGTTGAAATGTACTCTAGGCTACTGATTGGCAACTTCCCAAAGTACCAATCAATTATTCCAAAAGATTTTCAGGCGAGACTCCATGTTTCGGTGGCTGAATTTAGCCAGGCACTCCGCCTAGCTACGGTATTCTCTACAAGTGGTATTACTAATGTAATTATTGATGTAGGTGAGGATGGAAAGGTGACTCTCTCAAACTACGCAACTCAGAGGGGTGGGGCTAAGTACATCCTTAAAACTCAACTAGAGCCAGACTATAAGCCAGTGAAGGCTGCATTCAACACGCGCTACCTACTAGATGCTCTAAGTGTAACTGGGGAGAGTGAAGTAGAGCTCCAGATTAGCGGTAAGACATCACCCCTCGTGGTATCAGTTGGCTCACCAGATTATACCCAGCTGGTAATGCCTATTCGTCTCGATGCCTAAATGGCAAAACTACTCCTTCCAGAAATCAGCCTAGAGTCTTTTAGGAACCACGAAAAGGAAAGCTTTTCACTGGGAGAGGTGACGGTAATTCTAGGAAATAACGGGTCGGGGAAAACTGCGATACTAGAAGCAATCTCCCTTCTCTCAGTTGCTGATTCATGGAAGACAGATAGAGATAGTGAGGTTGTGCAGTGGGAGAAACCCTTCTGTAGGGTGGTAGGGGGAAGTAGTGAAGTGGTGATTCAGGTGAGCCCCGGTTTAAAGCGGTACCGGATAGATGGGGTAAGTAAGCGCTTGGGGGATGTACTTGGAAGGATGCCAACGGTACTATTCCAACCTGACGACAGTATGGTGATCCATGGCTCACCAGCAGGGAGGCGAGCCCTCGTAGATAGGCTGCTCTCACAGGTAGTACCTGGCTACGCGAAGAACCTCCAACTCCTCCAGAAGGTGCTGAAACAGCGAAATAAACTCCTTCGCCAAGTACAGGAAGGTGCTGCTTCACTTGAGGAGCTACCGTACTGGGATGGTGAGTTAATGAAACTCATTCTCCAGATCCAACCCGCGCGGGAAAAGGTGCTTAATGAAATAACCCCAACAATCACCGAGTTTTTTCATGAACTCATACCTGAGATTGGTCAGTTGGTAGTTCACTACCAAAAATCACCTAATACACCAGGAGAACTACCAGAGGACTTCTTTG
Source organism: uncultured Candidatus Saccharibacteria bacterium (assembly GCA_964593885.1). GTDB lineage: Bacteria > Patescibacteriota > UBA1384 > CAILIB01 > CAILIB01 > CAZQKK01. The sequence goes on from CAZQKK010000001.1 coordinate 312,783, forward strand.
AGCACCAGCGCCACAAGGAGGTTGCTGCGGGGATTACCTTGTATGGACCCCACCGCGAAGACATTACACTTACCCTGGACGGACACTCCGCAGACGCCACCCTCTCGCGCGGACAAACGAGAGCCCTCGTGTTGGCGATAAAGCTTGCCGAGCTTACCTACATTGAGAAGGTGTCAGAGGTAAAACCAATACTCCTCCTTGATGATATTTTTGCTGAGTTTGACCAAGAGCGAAGAGCTAAAATATTTTCACTCATTACCAAGTACCAAACGGTAATGACAGTAACAGACCTAGCTGGGGTAGAGGAGAACCTACCTAGAGAGGTGAAAATCATCCAGCTTGAGCCACAAAAAAACACCCCATAACGGGGTGTTTTTTTACCTGAAGTATACGTTACACCTCAATAATCACAGGGATTACGATTGGTTCACGCTCAGTCTTGGTGTAGAGGTGCTTGCTTACCATGTCGCGTAGGTCAGACCTAATGGCGCCAAGATCTGCGTTTCCACCAGCTACCGCCTTGTTGAGGAAGTTCTTGATGTCATTTCGTACCTCGTTCACAAACTTCTCATTCTCACGCATGTAGATAAAGCCGCGTGAAATAATGTCTGGAGAGGTAACGAAAACCTTCTTCTTGGTGTCAAAAACCGAGATGATAACGAAGATTCCATCTTGTGCCATGGCTTGGCGATCTCGCAGGACCACCTCTCCGATGTCACCAACACCAAGTCCATCAACGATAACGTAGCCAGCAGGTACTGCCTCTTCGGTAATGGTGACGTTGCCGCCATTATCCATTTCAAGAACAGATCCGTTGCTCGCAATGAGGATGTTGCTTGGGTTAACTCCAACTTCCTGGACGATCTTGCCGTGGAGGATACGCCTTGCACGTTCACCGTGCAGCGGCATGAAGTACTTAGGCTTCATGAGAGCCGCCATCAGCTTGAGGTCTTCCTGGTAGGCGTGGCCTGAAGTGTGAACGTCATGGGTCTTGTTGTAGATTACGGTAGCGCCAGCTCTGTAGAGGTGCTCCATAACGTTCTGTACCGACCTCTCATTTCCAGGAATAGGGGAGGCCGAAATGATAACGGTATCACCCTTCTTGATCTTGATGGTACGGTGTTCACCCTTTGCCATGCGGGTGAGGGCGGCACGCTCTTCTCCCTGAGCACCGGTTGCTAGGATGAGGAGCTGGTTGTCGTTGAAGCGCGCAACCTCTCTATCGCTAATGAGGGTGTTTTGGGGAACATTGAAAGCTTTGAGCTCAACCGCCATGGTGAGGTTGTTCTGGAGACTTCGCCCAGCAGCAACCACCTTCCTTCCAGTCTTAGAGGCTGAGTTAACTGCCATCTGGACACGGTTCAGGTCTGAGGCGAAGCAGGCAATGATCACCCTTCCACTTGCCTCCTGGACACCTTGGAGGAGGGCAGCTTCAACAGTCTTTTCAGAGATTGAGTGACCTGGCCTGTCGGCGTTGGTAGAGTCTGAGAAGAGGAGGTCTACACCACGAGTTCCGATAGATGCGAGATCTCTGAAGTCTACGGGATCACCAGATGCTGGGGTGTAGTCAAACTTCCAGTCTGTTGCGTAGACAATTCTTCCGTTTGGAGTCTCAATCTCGAGGCCAATACAGCCAGGAACTGAGTGGATGAGTCTGAAAGGCCTTACCCTGAAGGCACCAAGTTGGAGAACGTCCTTACCTGGCTCAATGGTAACAAGCTTATTTCTCCCAGTGAGGTTGAACTCCTCAAGGCGACCCTTAACCATACCGAGGGTGATTGGGGTTCCGTACATGGTAGGGAAGCCAAGTCTCTCGATGATGTAGGGGATGGCACCAATGTGGTCTAGGTGTCCGTGGGTAATGATGGCGCCGCGGATCTTGTGCTTTCGCTCAGCTAGGTAGGTTACATCTGGAATGATGTAGTCTACACCAAGCATTTCTGAGTCTGGGAAGAGGAATCCCATGTCGACGATGAAAATGTCATCACCATACTCAAAGGCTGTCATGTTCTTTCCAATTTCCTCAAGTCCTCCGAGTGGGATAATTCTAACCTTCAACTCAGGCTTGTTGCTCTGAGGAAGTGGACGAATTGGCGCAGGGAACTGCTGTACCTGTGGTTGGTGTACTGCAGGCCTGTGTTGTGGGTGGGTTGGGTTTGGGATATTCCTCATACCAGGACCCTCAACAGGTTTTGCTACCGGACGTGCAATAGGTGGAGGCGTGAGCCTTCCAGGGCTTGCCTGGGTACGAGGGCGGGCTGCCTGGTAGAAAACCGTTTTGCTTGGCTGCTGTTGAGCTGGTTCAGCTGGTTTTTGAGGAGTTACTGGGGTGCCCGCAAGTGGGATGCTTGCAATTTGTTGGCCTGCTGGAATTGGGAGCGGGCTTTTCTTAGGACGACCGCGACGCTTTTCTGCTGTTCGGCCTAGTTTTGATTGATTTTCGTCTGAGAAGACGTCTTTATTTGTAATGATGTTCATGAATATGTGGGTTAACTAACGGTCTCAGTGGTAATTTTATTGAGGAGCCGCGGGATTATTTGAAAGTCTTGTGTGAGAGTTTCGCGCATGGAGCCGTTATAGAGGGCAACTGCTGGGTGGTAGAGAGCGAGGTACACTTGGCCATGCAGTCGTTTGGGCTTTCCATGGACCTCAGAGATTTTGAGATCGGGGAGAAAGTGGTTGAGTGCGTGTCTACCAAGGGTAACGATGAGTTTTGGTTTGATGATCGCCAACTGCCGGTCTAGGTACGTGGTAGCGCATACCCCTTTTTCTTCTGGGAGCGGGTCACGATTGCCGGGTGGACGACACTTCACAATGTTAGTGATAAAAATGTCTTCTCGCTTCAAACTGATAGTACTAAGGAGGCTATCAAGGAGGTTGCCGGATGCTCCGCAGAACGGAACACCTAGCTCATCTTCTTTCTTTCCTGGTCCCTCACCAATAAATACAATTTCAGCGTGAGGGTTTCCTGTGCCGGGCACAGCGTTGGTCCTGCCATGACAGAGAGAGCACTTAGTGCAGCCATGCACTTCGCTTGCAATGGACTCAAGCGTCACTGCGGGATCCATACGGAGGAGAGGAGAAGAGAGAAGCGAAAGGTTTCACGATGATAGTAGCTTATTCAGTGGGAATAGTCAACCTGAAGCAGGTGGGATAGGGGAGGTTTTTTGCTGTGGCAAAAGCTTTTAGGTGGGCCAGTAACCTAGACTCTATAAGGGTAAATTTCAAACGGTTTGCGTGTGAGACTTGTAGGTTCATTACCTCATTTTTGAGCGAGACTGCTCTGAAGAGTCCGGGGGCAAACTTCTCAGCCTCAAGGCACACAATACCAGCAGTCACCATGGGCGAGAGTCCCTGTGAAGCATGTTTGCTCGTAGTGATCTTACTGAGCTTATTCCACATGTAGGAGCCTACCTTTCACCTGAAAACTCAGATGCAATAGCGCTGGTTTTGGCATCACTAGGCTCTGCAAAGAGCTTTTGACCTGGGGCCAAAGGTTCATTAAAGATTCCGCGAAGAATTTCTTCGGCTACAGGCACTGATGACCAGTAGCTCTCTCCTCCACCCTCAACGAGAATGGCGTAGACGTACTCAGGGTTTTCGTAGGGGGCAAATCCAGTAAACCAGGCATGGGTGAGGCCCTGGTTTCCAAACTGGGCGGTTCCCGTTTTGCCAGCAGAAGTTACCTTGAGGTTCCTGAGGGGTTGAGCAGAACCAGAGAGTACCGCCTGTCGCATGCCCTCTCTTACTGTTCTCAGGTTATCGGCACTAATAATTCCCTTACGGGCAGCTTTTGGCTCCAGGGGTGTCTCGGAGAGATCCTCAGGGTTAATGAAAGATTTTACAATTCTTGGTTCCCAAACGGTGCCACCATTTGCCACTGCTGCGGTACCAACAGCCATCTGGAGTGGGGTGGTAAGGAGGTACCCCTGACCAATAGAGCTCTGGTAGGTGTTACCGATGTACCACCTTTCATTAAACTGCTTCTGCTTCCAAGCATCATCAGGAAGGAGGCCAGGCATTTCTCCAGGAAGATCGATGCCTGTAGGTTTTCCAAGTCCAAAACTGGCAAGGTAGGCATTGAGCCTGTCTACCCCAAGTCCGGGGAGGTTCTTTTCTTCCCAACCACCACCAACAATGTAGAAGAAGACGTTGTTTGATTCAGCAATTGCTTTACGAGTATTTGTGAGTCCGTGGTACTTCCAGTCTGGGAACCTAAACTGCCCAATGGTAATGGCGGCGGGGGTGGTAAGGGTGGTGTCAGCAGTAATCACCCCAGCTTCTAGTCCTGCCGATGCCACGAGAGGCTTGAGGGTTGATCCTGGACTAAACTGACCCTGGATAGCGCGGTTGAGGAGGGGGTTGGCTGGGTCTGAGGTAAGCGCAGCGTAGCTATCCTTTGAAATTCCCTGTGAGAAGAGGTTGGTACTGTAGTCTGGGATGGAAACCATTGCGCGAATAGCGCCGTCCCTAGGATCCATTACCACAACCGAGGCTCCAAGCTTTGGCAGTGGTCCGTACTTCTGGGTTCGCCTCACTAGCTCATTCTTGAGTGCTGTAGCAACAATATCCTGTATTCGACTATCAATGTTGAGCTTGAGGGTCTTTCCTACCTCAGTCTTGCTGTTCTCAGAGCTAGAGATGAACCTGACGATTTTACCTGAAGCATTTACCTCGGCGTGAATTTTTCCTGGGTTGCCGGTGAGCTCGTTGTTGTAGGTTTTTTCAATTCCAGTTTTACCAACCCTTTGGTTGAAGGCGAGTCCGTTCTGAACATCTTTTTCTGATACCGCACCAACGTACCCCATGAGGTGGGCGAGCGAGGGAAGTTCGGCGTAGCGGCGTATGGGAAGTTCGGTGAATACTACACCTGGAGTATCGGTGAACCACTCTTGGTAGAGGAGGTTTTCTTCTTTAGTAAGACTTGTCTTTAGGGCGTAGAGTTCTGGGCTCTTGAGGTAGTTTGCCTCCAAGAAGGCAACATCCTCATCTTCAATGGCGTTATGGGCTTTGAGCTTCTCATATACTGCCTTACGCTCCTCTTCTTTACGGGGGAGGGTTTGAGGGTTGATGGCAATGCCAACACGTCTGTCGTTCTGGGCGAGAACCTTCCCGTTAAGGTCAACAATGAGACCTCTATCAGGTTGTTCGGTGAGAATTCTGACGCTATTTCCCTCAGCAGCAGCCCTGTTCTGCGAAGCACTGGTAATTTGGAGTTTGAAACACTGTAATCCAATAACCCCAACAATAATGATGAGGAATGCATGGAAAGGGACGAAGTTACGCTTTGCGGGTACCTCATCTTCTATGCCAATGCCCTCAAGTTCGTCAGGGAATTCACTGAAGCCAGGATTGGTTGTCTCGAGGCTGTTTGAGACGTGGCGATTGTCGTTTGGGTTACCGAAGAGGTCACGGTCGCTCATGGTGGGTGGTGTATGTTGCGGTGTGCCAAATGGCAAAAATCACACAGAAGATTGGGTAGGTAATGAGGAGGTAAACCTGACGTTTCCAGAAGCCGCTCGTACCAAAGAATAGGATATTGTACGTGGTAATAAGGACGAGCAGGGATAGCATAAACCTGTTAAGTGGAGCTGTAAAGCTCATCTTCTGCCTAAAAAGCGCGTAGGTAGTCAGTACCGCTGCTGCCAAAAGGGTTGCAGTGCCAGGGTGCTGACTTCCAAATACCTCTAGGGAAATGGTGAACCCAATAATAACTGGAAAAATAGGCACCTGCCGCTTTGAGAAGGTGGTGAGAAAGAGGAAGGCCCCCATGATGAGGGGGATGAGGTAGAAACTGAATTCACCAACAGCAGCGAGGAGGAGCAAACCAAGTATCGCCGATAGAAAGGCTATCAGTACTACCATTAGGGCTGAACGGGAATGAGAAGGACGAGAACGTCCTCAATGCTGCCAGGATCTACGCCGAGGTTGAGCCTAAAACTCTGTTTAAGGTCGCTTGGGACAGAGAGAGAAGAAGAGATGCTCCCAATGGAGATCCCCCTCGGTAGGGAACCGGTAACACCCCCTGATAGGCCGCTGGTTTCAACAAGCGAGTTTGGTTCAATCGCTACGCCCTGGTCAATTTCTCGCAGTGAAGCGGTATTTCCATCGCCAACAAGTATGCCAAGTTGCTGGTTTCCGGGTAGCCAAGCCTGAATGATAGATTTTGGCGAAACAACAGACCTCACAATGGAGCTGTCTTTCCTGACGGTAGTAACCCTCCCAACCAGGTAGCCCTGGTGTACCACTGGTTGGCCTACAGCTATGCCCTGATTGCTACCAGCATCGATGGTAAAGCTCCTGTCGAGGGGGTCAGAACCCTGGAGCACAATCCTGGCAAACACCTTTTCAGTTTCCTTCACAACTCCGGTAACCCCGAGCTCCTTCCTGAGTGAAGCATTTTCCTGCTCGATATTTTCAAGTCTCGCTACTTCCTGTTGGAGTTTCAGTACCTCAGTCTGGAGAGCACTTCGGTCTGATCTGAGGGAACCAACCTGCGAGATGTTTTCAAAAAAACCACCAACTCCAAGGCGCTGCCGGTTAACGAAGCTTGTTACAGGAGATGTTGCCGAGATGACGCTGTTACGGACATCCTCAACAAGGGTAATTGGAAGGATTATGAGGAGTAAACCGATGACGGTGAGAGGAAGAATGCGCTTGAGCATGTTCCTTAACGGTAAATGGTAGGGAGGAGGACTTCTTGGAGGTGGTCGAGGTTCTCGAGTACCTGTCCAGTACCACGCGCAACGCAACTGAGGGGATCCTCAGCAATGTGAACGGGCATCCTGGTGGCATCGCGCAGTAAGAGGTCAAGACCGCGCAAGAGTGCGCCTCCACCTGCAAGCACAATGCCTCTGTCCATAATGTCAGCGATGAGCTCTGGGGGTGTTTCCTCTACGGTGAGCTTTACGGCATCGACAATTTGGTTGACTGACTTGCTGAGGGCTTTCCTAATCTCTTCTTCAGTGACGATGATTTCTTTAGGAAGTCCTGAGACCAAATCTCTCCCACGCATTGGGCAGGTGAGCTTGTTTGCGGTAGGGTAGGCGCTACCTAGTGTAATCTTGATTTGCTCGGCAGTTCTTTCACCCAGGAGGAGGTTGTGGGTTTCCCTGGCGTAGGTAATGATGTCCTCGTTAAGTTCGTCCCCAGCAATTCTGAGGGAGCGAGAGGTAACAATGCCTCCAAGCGAGATAACGGCTACTTCGGTGGTACCGCCACCAATGTCTACCACCATGCAACCTGAAGCTTCCTGAACAGGTAGGTTTGCACCAATTGCCGCCGCCATTGGTTCCTCAATGAGAAATACCTGGCGTGCACCGGCTGAGATAACCGCCTCTTCTACGGCGCGTCTCTCCACCTCGGTAACTCCGTAGGGGATACCAACTACCACCCGGGGTCTTGGCACCAGCGAGAAGCGGCTTTTGTGCACCTTCTCAATGAAGTACTTGAGCATTGCCTCGGTAACCTCAAAGTCTGAGACCACTCCGTCAACGAGGGGTCTGATGGCAACAATGTGGCCAGGGGTTCTCCCAACCATCTTTTTTGCCTCATCACCAATAGCGAGAACCTGGCGGGTCTTCTTGTTAATAGCCACAACTGAAGGCTCATTAATCACCACACCTCGACCCTTAACGTATACGAGGGAATACGCAGTTCCCAGGTCTATGCCAATGTCTTGTGAAATTCGGCTGCTGAATCTATCGAGAAATCTGAGGCGCATAGGGAAACACTACCAGATTAGAGGTGAGTGCTCAAGGAGCTCTCGGGTACCTACTGTGAGCTAGCGAAGTTTTGCCTCGTGTTCAGCGAGGGTTTTGGAGAGGAGAAGCTTTCCGTCTCTATGGGCAAAGTAGAGGTAGTCGTGTTTGGCTGGATTCTGTGCCGCGGCAATACTCTTGAGACCAGGGTTGGCTATGGGGCCTGGGGGTAGACCTGCATTCAGGTAGGTGTTGTAGGGCGAATTAACCCCCTTGTAGTCAGCTCTGGTGATAATTCCCCAGTAGCTGAAGTTCCGTACCTGTTTTGCCTCCTGGGTGTCTTTTGCGTACTGCACGGTGGGGTCGGCTTCTAGCTTCATACCACGGTTGATCCGGTTGGTGTAGACCCCTGAAATGGTTTCCCTTTCAGTGTCGTCAGTTGCCTCCCTCTCAATAATTGAGGCGAGGATAATCTGGTCATCAGTAGGGGCAAGTTCACGGGTTCGCTTAGCAAAGGTGGTGGTAAGAGCCTTTACTACCTCTGTTGCGGGGGTGTTGGGGAAGAACCTGTAGGTATCAGGAAACAGCTTTCCTTCCTTCCCACTACTTGCTGCGAGGAAGGCATCAGCTGAGCAAATACCGGCACTCTCCATGCTATTAGCAATTTCTTCGCGCCGCTTACCCTCAACAATGGTTACTGAGACATCCTCACGTTTCTGGTTTTTCACCAGCTCGTTACGAGCATTGAGTTGGTCTCGGAGGTATACAGCGCCCATGCCAATACCCGCCAAGAGGGCAGCGATAACCACCAGAGATGCTATGGTTTTTCTACTCATGGTGGATGCTCTCAAGGTAAGAGGTGAGGATGGTGCACGCAGCAGCGGCATCTCGGTCTAGGTGGGGGTAGAGAACCTTACCATCCTGTGTGGAAGCAAACTCGTTTACCCTCACAATAGAGAGATGGGGAAAAGCTGTGGCTAGTGCCTGTTCCAACTGTGTGGTAACGCGGGAAGACCTTTCGCTCTGACTTGTTTCGCCCCCATCAGCGGAAAGTGGCACTCCAATTACGAGAGTTGCGACACCGTGAGAGCTGATGAGTTGAGAAACGCTGGCCAGGAGGCCATGGATGTGGGGGAGTTCCCACGCAATAGTTTGGAGGGGCTGTACGTCCAGTCCATTTGGTGAGAGTGCTGCCCCAGTTCGCTTCAACCCGATATCAAGCCCCAGAAGGGGGCTACTCATAGCTTGTCTTGATGCTGATACTGCCAGCAAAGCGAGGGAACTGTTTCAGCGGCCACCAGCTAGGTGATTGGGTGATGGTAACGCTGCTGGCGGGCGTAGCCTCAGTTACCAGTGCTTGCCCTGAGGTTAGGCTCTTTCCTACGAGCTCGGCCGGGAGGTTCTCAGTGCTGAATACGGGGGTAATTTTACCGCTAGCCTTTGCAGCAAGGGTAATGGTTTGGGTTTCAAACGAAACCGCAGTTACCGTATTGCTGCTGCTTTCAACGAGACGTTTCTCAGTGGTTGTCTCCTTGCTCTTGAAGTAACTCTCTACAGCTTGGGTGAAGGAGGCTTTATCGATGATGATGCGCTCCAGAGAACCCTTACTGGTAGCCAGGAAAGATTCTCCTTCGGCGTTAGCCTCAAGTGAGGTGGTGAATGTTACAGCTCCTAGGAGGTCTGAGCCATCCTGGAAAATGGTCTCACGGTTTGCGGTTGCTTCGTTGAGCTTGGTAACAAGACTGTCACGGAGCTGTTTGGCGAGGGTGTTCTTGGCATTGGTAATGTCAGATGCAGAGACTACCTTGAGTTCCTGGCTAGTACCACCAGTGGTGCTGTCAATCTGGGCGTAGAGTATGGTAGATGGGCTGGTAATATTTGCGATAAGATTACTGACATTACTTTCGCTCCCTACATTCTCAGCGGTAATACTCACACTTGCAGAGCCAGGGGTTTGTTTCCCAGGTTTTATGATTACGCCAGGGACAGTGACCGCCACATTGGTAGTAAATGACCTCCCATTTGCTTCCAGTCGTGCTCCAGCTGGAAGACTGACAGGATCACTATCCTGACTGTTAAAGATGGTGGCTGTGCCTTTTGCTGTAACTCCAATTTTCTTTGTTCCAGTGCTCTGAAAACTGGCGCTTACCTCTCCGTCCTGTTTTATCCTTTCGGCAGGAACTATGGTGCCGTCACTTGAGACGCTGGTGCTGGTAACGTTACCAGCAATGGTGAAGTCTTGATCCCATGGCTTTGCTTGAACGGTGAGTACTACTGTGGTTTTTGGGAGGAAGAAGAAGCTACACAGCAGGGCGATGATGAGCACTATGCCACCAATAAGGTAGAAGGGGCGAAGTTTATTGGTACCACCAGCATCAACCTTTGAAACTACTGGTGTGACAACAGGTTTAGAAGCCTTTACTACTACCTTTTCCTCTGGTGGGGTAGGTGCTTGCGTAGCAGGAGTCTTCACTTCGCTTTCGAGATCTTCTGGTGAAACTTCTTCTATAGATGCTTCAGGTACTGTGGTGCGCTTGAGGGGTTCTGACGGAACCTGTGGTTTAGCAACTGGTTTAGGTACCGGTTGCGGGGTGATTTCTACTGCAGGAGCCGCAACTGGCGGGGCAACAGCAGGAGCCTCTTGGAGGAGGTTTTTCGGGACGATGGCGGTAGCAGAAGCTGCAGTGGTAACCGTTGCGGCGGGGAGGGCATCAGCGTCGCCATCGGCAGGTTCAGCATCGGGGCCGTCGTAGTAGCGGTGGATTCTTACCCCAGCAATAACCGAGGCGTTCTCTTCGTCGCCGGCATCTCCTTCGCCACGCGCAACCCTGGCCACGTCTTTTTCGCTACTTGCTACGTTGATACCAACCTGGGCAGCAAGGTTTCTGCCAATTTTGTCGGTGGTGACGAGGATGAGGTCTTTCTCAGCGTCGCCGGCCGCCTTCTTCGCGAGCTTGAGGTTGACGATACTCTGGGTGAGAACGGCTCCTTTTGGAACCACGAGGGCAACTATCGGTTCGTGGGAGGCTTTGAGCCTCTCGATAACCGAGGTAATTTCGTCGCTACTGTCGATGTAGATTGTCTCAATACTCATGATCTGAGGCCCTTGAGGAGCTTGTTCATTGTCTTGGTTGCCACAGGTTGGTGTCCAACAAGGTCTAGGGCGATGTTAGCAAGCGCCATGGGGGTAACATCTTGGGCACCCTGGAGGCTACCAGTTTTGTCGATGATGTTACTGACCTGTTCTGGTTTAATGTACTGCACCTCTGGAGCTTTCGCAAACGGGAGGCTATTCCACCACTTCTTACTCTCGAGAGCTTCCTTGAGGTCTGGCAGGAGACTTCCTCCGCCACAGAGGTAGATACGGTTAGGGAGGAGGGGGTTATCTTGGAACCTCTCAGAGCTCGTGAACTCCTCCAGGGCAAGCTCTACTCCTGACAACCAAACACTGGTATCGCTGGTAATGATTTTTGAGATTTTCTCACGCTCATCTTTCTTGAGGGTGTCGTTTGAGTAGGCGAGCTTCTGCTGCTCGGCTTCTCTGAATGGTAGCTTGAGCTCGGAGGCAATTCGTTTGGTGAAAGCCCTCCCACCAAGGGCAAACATCTTGGTTCCCTCAAGTCCTCCAGATCGAACCACCGCAATATCGGTAGTGCCTCCACCAACATCAATGAAAATAGAGGAGATGTCTCCGGATTCTTCAGTGCCAAAGCAGCGGGCTACTGCGTAGGGCTCGGTAGCTATGGTGAGGAGATCAAGGTTGAGACCGTCTGCGATACTCTCGAGAGCCCCTACGTGAACACTTGGGGCGTAGGCGGTGTAGATGTTTACCTCAACTGACCTACCCTTGAAGCCAACAGGGTTGGTGACCGCGTAGCCATCAACCTTAACGTGTACAACAGCTGAGTTTACCAGCTGTACATCTATTTCGTTGTACCCCGTTTCCCAAGCCAGCTCTTTCCTGGAACTCTGGAGGATTTGTCGCTGAGCCTCAGTAATGATGTCTCGCAGTTCTCCCTGGGTAATGGGGTGCGAAGGATTCTTGCGGGTGAGGGTGGTGCTGGTGGTGTTTCCCTTAACCAGCTCTCCGGCAATCCCGATGATGGCCTGGTCAGCCTCAATTTTTGCTTCGTTGAAAGCTCGCTCAACTGCCTTTGCTGCAGTGTCGATAACGCCACTAATGTCGGTGACAGCTCCGCCGTGGATATCTGAGAGTCGCTGTCTTTCACGGCCGTGCCCAATAACTACCCCATGCTCCTCAATCACCTCGAAGACGAGAGCTTTGACAAACTCGGTTCCGATATCGAGAGAGAGGGCAACGGTGCGGCGGGGTTTAGTCAAGAAGCGCATAGGTGTAGTGTACCACATTTGGTATACTTACATCATGATTGAGGGGACCTGGTACACACAGCCACTACTTGCAGCAATTGCGGGTGCCCTCGGGGGCGCTCTCCTTACCGGCATCCTCATGCAGGGGAGTCTCAAGCGTTTTTTTGAAAGGCGCCTCAAAGAGAGTAAAGACAAGTTCATTGCCCTCGCCTCGCACTACCTCCTCACCCCAATTACCATCATTCAAACCGCCCTCAGTAGGCTGCAGGAGTCTGATTCGTCCCTCACCATGGAGCAGCGTCTCAAGCTCTACGATGCCATTGGGATGGGGCAGCAGCGCCTCTGGATTATCGCCGAGCAACTAGTGCTCATTAACGAGATCGATCAGAACAACCTGAAGCCAAGGATGGATGTGACAGACTTTGCGGAGGTAGTAGGTGGGGCGGTTTCTTCCATGGACATCTTTGCCCGCAACAAGCAGGTATCGCTCATGTTTGAGAATGCCATCCACGAGCCGGTGCAGGGGAGAATGGACGCCAGGCGAATCAAGCAGGCAGTCATCGCTGTTCTTGATAACGCCATCAAGTTTAGTATGGAGGGCACCCAGGTTAGGGCTCAGATAAGCATTGAAGAGGGAGACTTCATCCTCAGGGTTAAAGATCAGGGAATTGGGATGCCAGAAGAGGTGCTCCAGCACACTGGCGAGAGGTTCTACCGAGGTTCAAGCATCTACGAGTTTGACTACGAAGGTTTGGGACTGGGACTCCATATCGCCCAGGCAATTGTGACGCTCCACGGAGGGACGGTGAGGTTTGACTCGCAACCGCGACTCGGGACCATTGCCACCTTGAGGTTTCCTCAGACCTAGCTTTTTGCTAGCATTCCACCTATGCAGTCCCAAGAAATTCGCAAGCGGTACCTGAAGTTTTTTGCCGATCGTGGCCACACGGTCATTCCTTCAAGTTCGCTCATCCCTGAAAACGACCCCACGGTACTCTTTACCACAGCTGGCATGCAGCCCTTGGTTCCGTACCTCCTCGGCCAAATTCACCCAGGTGGCAGGAGGCTCACCAGCGTTCAGAAGTGTGTGAGAACGGGGGACATTGAGGAAGTTGGCGATAACCGCCACCTGACCTTCTTTGAGATGCTCGGCAACTGGTCACTTGGCGACTACTTCAAGAACGAGTCTATCCGCTGGAGCTTCGAGTTCCTCACCAGCAGCGAACATGGCCTTGGACTAGATCCAGCCAAGCTCTACGTCACCGTATTTGGGGGCGATAGTAACGCTCCAAAAGACGAAGAGTCCATTGGCATCTGGAAAGAGGTGTTTGCCTCAGTTGGGATTACCACTGGTGTAGATGTGCCACTTGCAGAGGGCGGGAGGATCTTCTCTCTGAGTGATAACTGGTGGGGGCCAGCCGGACAGTCTGGGCCATGCGGACCAGACACCGAGATTCACTACGATGTGGGTGGAGATGCGGTACTTACACTCCCAGACGGGATGCCAGATTTTGAGAGTGGGAGAATCATGGAAATCTGGAACAACGTTTTCATGCAGTACAACAAGAGTGTTACTGGAGAGTTCACCCCTCTCGAACAGAGCAACGTTGACACTGGTATGGGACTCGATAGAATCGCCCTCATCATGCAGGGTAAGACGGTACCATTTGAAACCGACCTCTTTACTAACCTCATCTTTGAGCTCCACGCCATCGCTCCAGACCTTACGGCTAATGAGAGCGCTACACGGGTGGTTGCTGACCACTTCAGGACAGCGGTGATGATGGTTGCAGATGGGGTAACTCCCTCAAACAAGGATAGGGGCTACATCCTCAGGAGGCTCATAAGGCGGGCAACCCTCTACCTGGGACTACCTGGGACCGAATGGGTGGGATCGCTGGTTGCAGCGGTTGGGGGTATCTACAGAGAGCAGTACCCAGTAGTTGAGGAGCTCTACCCCGAGATTACAAAGTCAATTAGTGAAGAAGTCTCAAAGTTTCAGCGAACACTTGAAAAAGGAAAGCAGGAAATCGCAAAGCGCCAATCTCTCACCGGGAAAGACGCATTTGACCTCTACCAGAGCTACGGCTTCCCCCTAGAACTCACCAAGGAGTACGCAGCAAGTAAGGGAGTGACCTTTGACGAAAGAGAGTTTGAAACAGAGTTCCTCAAGCACCAAGAGCTCTCACGAACCGCATCTGCCGGACAGTTCTCATCAGGCCTCGCAGACCACTCAGAAGCCACTGTGGCGTACCATACGGCCACGCACCTCCTCCACCAGGCGCTCAGGAACATTCTCGGTCCTAGCGTCCAGCAGAAGGGGAGCAACATTACCCCCGAGAGACTGCGATTCGACTTTTCTTGGCCTGAGAAGATGACACCTGAACAAATTGCCGCCGTTGAAGCCGAGGTCAACGCCCAGATTGCAGCTGGCTTACCAGTATCTGTTGTAACCATGCATCCAGATGAAGCTCTCGCATCAGGAGCCATTGGGCTCTTTGGCCACAAGTATGGGGACAGCGTTACCGTCTACAGCATGGGTGGTTACAGCAAAGAAATCTGTACCGGACCCCACGTTGAAAACACTAAGACACTCGGGAAATTCAGTATTTCAAAAGAGGAAGCGGTGAGCGCTGGAGTGAGGCGAATTAAGGCAGTGCTAACTCATTGACACCCAAAGTACTTCTGCCTATACTCAGGGCACTCAATTCCTTACCCGCAAAAGTAAGTATTTAGCGGAAACAATCTGGAGGTTTGCAAAGTGATTGTTCACCAAGCAAACCCTGCTATACTTTGTTCCGACATCAAATTAGATTAGTCAGCTATGAAAGATATTCTACTCACCAAGGAGGGGATCGCGAAGCTCAAGGGTGAGCTCAAGACACTCATCGAGGTAGATCGCAAAGACATCATCAAGAAGATCAAAGAAACCCGTGAATACGGAGATCTTTCTGAGAATGCCGAGTACGATGCCGCTCGCAACCAGCAATCAATGATTGAGGGTCGTATTGAAGAACTTGAGGCACTCCTCAAGAAGGCAAAGGTACTTGATGAGAAGAAGATCCAGGCAAACCACGATAAGGTTTCCATTGGTTCAGACGTACAGGTTGAAGTTGAGGGAGAGAAGGAAGAGATTACCCTCGTCAGTTCTGCAGAGTCAGACCCAACAACTGGACACATTTCAATTGAGTCACCACTCGGTAAAGCTATGGTTGGTGCTAAAGTAGGAGAGACGGTTACTTTCGAAACTCCGGACGGCGACAAAATCGCTTACAAGATTCTCAAGATCAACTAAGAAAAAGGGGGAGAATGGCGCAGTTTACGGATCTCGACCCGTTTGCTGCAAGGGCGGCAAAGCTTCAGGCACTTCGAGATGCCGGAGTAGAGCCGTACCCTCAACGCGTCCCAGCTCACGTTAGGATTGCTGAGGCGCGTGAGGCAGGTAGTACTGCTGGAGAGACACCAGAGGTAGAGGTAACGGTAGTGGGGAGGCTCAAGGCACTTCGTGGCCAGGGAGCCCTCTTTTTTGCAGACCTCTACGATGCCACAGGCAAGCTGCAGCTCCTCTTCAAGCAAGATGCCATTTCACCAGAAGAGTTTGAGAGACTCGATCTCCTAGACCTAGGGGACTTCATTGCTGCCTCCGGAAAACTCTTCATGAGCAGACGGGGCGAGCTAACCCTCCAGGTTGCTACCTGGCAGGTGCTCAGTAAAGCCACCCACCCACTTCCAGATCTCTGGAAGGGTCTCCAGGACATCGAGCAACGCCAACGCCAGCGCTACGCAGAGCTCATCGTGAGCGAAGAGGCAATGGACAGGTTCCAGAAGCGAAGCATCCTCGTGGCGCGCATTCGCCAGTTCCTCCACGAGCACGCTTTTGTTGAGGTGGAAACACCAGTTTTGGAGCACACCCCCGGGGGCGCCGATGCCGAGCCATTCACCACCCACCACAACGCCCTCGATACAGACTTTTTCCTGAGGATTTCACTTGAGCTTCACCTGAAACGCCTAGTAGTTGGCGGATTTGACAGGGTGTTTGAGCTTGGGAAGGTGTTCAGGAACGAGGGGATGAGCCCCCAGCACCTCCAAGAGTTCACCATGCTCGAGTTCTACTGGGCTTACGCTTCCTACAAGGAGCTCATGCCTTTCATTCAGAGGATGTACCAAGAGGTAATTGAGGCAACTACCGGCACTCTCCAGATTGAGCGTGGCGAACATGTCCTAGACTTTTCAGGTGAGTGGCCAGTGGTTTCTTACGTCCAGCTCCTCAAGGACTACGCTGGTATCGACATTCTTGAAGCCACCGATGAGCAGCTGGTTGAGAGCATCATCGCCCACGGCCTCAAAACCGGTCAGGGTGCTGATCAGAGTGCTAAACCTGAAGAGTTGGCAAAACTTGGGAGAGGTAGGCTGATTGATATCCTCTACAAAAAAACTGCCAGACCACACCTTATCCAACCCCAGTTTGTCATTGATTTCCCGGTTGAGTTTTCACCTCTCACCAAGCAGAAACCTGAAGATCCACGCCTCACCGAGAGGGTAGTGGTACTCATTGATGGGATGGAGGTTGGAAACGGCTACACCGAGCTCAATGATCCAGAAGAGCAGCGCAAGAGGCTTGAGCAACAGGAGGTACTGAGGATTAAAGGAGATGCTGAAGCTCAGCGCATGGATGAAGATTTTATCACCTCGCTCTCGCACGGCATGCCACCAACAACTGGCTTTGGGGTAAGTATTGATAGGCTCATGGTTGCTATTACAGGTGTTGATTCGGTAAGGGAAACCGTCTTGTTCCCAACCATGCGACCTGAGAAGAAGGGCGAGTAATGCAGGAGCTGGAAGAAGGAGCATAAATCTGAAAGGATAGAGGTATGTTAGATCCCAAAATTATTAGAGAACAGGCAGATGTTGTTAAAGCTGGGCTTGCCAAGAAGCACGGAGATACTCAGCTAGTAGATAGGTTCTTAGAGCTAGACCAGAAGCGAAGGTCTCTCCAGGGAGGTGTTGAACAGTTCCAAGCTGAGCTTAACCAGGCTTCAACTGAGATGGCAGCTTCAGCTCCCGAAGAGCGCGAGGCTAAGCGTGAGTCACTTCGTGAACTATCAGACAAGGTAAAGACGGGAAGTGCAGCTCTCGCTGAGCTAGAAGCTGAGGTACTGCTCATCCACCGCCAGATTCCCAATCTCCCAGCAAGTGATGTTCCCGAAGGGGAGACCGACAAAGAGAATGTGGTGGTGAAGACCGTGGGGAAGAAACCAGTATTCACCTTTGAGCCTAAAGACCACGAAGCCTTGACCGTCAACCTAAATCTCCTCGATACAGAGAGGGGTACCAAGGTGGCAGGTTCCAAGTTCTACTACCTGAAAAACGAGCTTGTTATCCTTGAGCAGGCAGTTTTGAGATTTGCTCTGGACACCATGAGGTCAAAGGGTTTCAACCTTCTGACCGTTCCTCATATGGCGAAGGTCGATGCTTTTTATGGAGCCGGCCACTTTGCTACCCCGGAAGATGCTGTAGAGGGTGATGCCTACCAGCTTGAGAGAGACAACCTCTACCTGGCTGGAACCGCAGAAGTGGGTCTCATCAACTACCACGCCGGCGAGGTTATCTCTGAAGATCAACTACCTCTACGTTATGCTGGGATTTCTCCCTGCTACCGCAGAGAGGCAGGAACCTATGGCAAAGAGACGCGTGGACTCTACCGGGTACACCAGTTCAATAAGGTTGAGATGGTGAGCCTGGTCAAACCTGAAGACTCTGAAAAAGAGCACGAGATGCTCCTTGGCATCGCTGAAGAGCTCTTGCAGAAACTAGGACTCTCCTACCAGGTTGTCCTCAACTGCGGTGGTGACCTTGGGCACCCTCAGGCAAAGAAGTGGGATATCGAAACCTGGCTTCCTGGGATGAACAAGTATGGTGAAACCCACTCCTGTTCAAACGATACTGACTGGCAGGCTCGCTCTCTAGGGATTCGCTCCAAGTCAGCTACTGGAGAGAGGTACTTTGTGCACACACTCAACAATACCGTTATCGCATCGCCTAGGATTCTGGTGGCACTCATTGAAAACTACCAGGAAGCGGATGGGAGTATTAGAATTCCAGATGTTTTAGTTAGCTATACCGGATTTGATCGGATCTTTGCCAGTTAAACCTGAGAAAAACGCCTAATAGAGAGAAGCCTCTTGATTAGCAGGAGGCTTTTTGGAATAACAGTTCTAACCGCAATTGTGCGGTGAGGATGTGTTTGTGAAGAGTTACGATTTACAGAGACTGACATACAACAGGGATGATGTCATTGTCACCCGCAACGGTAGGGGACCTGGGAGGGTGGCCTACAACGGCAAATATGCCGGCGAAGTGGTACTGGGCAAAGGAGGTGTCCTTGAGTACCGACCAGTTCGTTGGGTGAGCAGGTGGGAGCACGAAAAGCTGGTGAGGGAGCGGGCAATTCTCCTCTACAAGCAGCAGCTTAGCCATTTCAACCAGCTCAGCAATCAGACCAAGAAGGTTAACGGTCGCCGCAAGAGGCGACGAAGGAGCTTTCGGGCAAAATCGCTCCAATATGCTACAAGCTAGCAGTTTCTAACACTGGCAGACCGCCGGTGTTTTTTGTGGTTTCTCGTCCCAGACGAGACCATCTCTAGGGTAGATTACCTGGGGTATTCCAGCTATCATACCTTTGCTATGCCAATCCTAGAAAAACTCCTCGGCGCCGATCCTTCCAAGGCCTTTTTGCGTCGTCACCAGAAAACGGTTGAGAAAATTAATGCCCTCGAAGCTGAGCTCAAAGAGCTTTCAGACAAGGACCTTGCCGCCAAGACTCTCGAGTTCCGCAAGAAACTTGCAGAGCATGAGGTAAAGCGGAGCGAAGACCCGCTCGCCGCTCTTGAAGATGACCAGCAGCTCCACGACATCCACGATAGAGCCAAAGAGAAGAAGCGCTACAACACGCTCCTCGCAACCATCTTGCCAGAGGCATTTGCGGTGGTGAGGGAAGCCTCAAGGCGCACCGTTGGGCAGCGCCACTTTGATGTCCAGCTCCTGGGAGGCATTGCCCTCCATGAAGGCTCGGTAGCGGAGATGAGAACAGGTGAAGGAAAGACCTTGGTTGCTACCCTCCCGCTCTACCTCAACTCACTGGTGGGGAAGGGTGTTCACCTGATTACCGTTAATGATTACCTCGCCAAGTACGCCGTAGAGGTGTACGGTCCGGTTTACAGCTTCCTGGGGGTGACTGTGGGGGTGGTGGTACACGATACCGCCTTCAAGTACCAAGATGGCGAACTGGTGCCAGTAACCAGGCAGGAAGCCTACGGGTGCGATATTACCTACGGAACCAACAACGAGTTTGGTTTTGACTACCTCAGGGACAACATGGTGCAGGAAGCTCAGCAGCTGGTACAGCGAGAGCTCTTCTTTGCCATCGTTGACGAGGTAGACTCCATTCTCATCGATGAGGCGAGAACTCCACTCATTATCTCGGGTCCAGCCGAAGAGTCTTCAGATACCTACCAGCAGTTTGCCCGCCTCGTGCCACGGCTCAAGGTTGAGGTTGACTACACCGTAGACGAGAAAGATCGCGCTGTTTCGCTCACCCGTGAAGGTATCGCCCATATGGAGCAGCTTCTCGGGGTTGAGAACATCTACGGCGAAGAGGTGCAGCTTGCCTACCACCTAGAGGAATCACTCAAGGCTCAAATTCTCTACAAGCGCGATAAAGACTACGTTGTTCAGGATGGTGAGGTAGTGATTGTTGACGAGTTTACCGGCCGCCTGATGCCAGGAAGGCGCTACTCTGAGGGTCTCCACCAGGCTATCGAGGCAAAAGAGGGGGTAAACGTTCAGCGTGAGTCAAACACCCTCGCCACCATTTCGTTCCAGAACCTCTTCAGAACCTACACCAAGCTTTCAGGTATGACGGGAACGGCTGCTACCGAGGCTGAGGAGTTCCACAAGATCTATGGGCTTGATGTCATGGTTATCCCTACCAACCGAGACATGGTCAGGAAAGACCAGCCAGACCGTATCTACAAGAACGAGACTGGGAAGTTCAAGGCGGTTATCGCTGATATTAAGGCTATCCACGCCACAGGCCAGCCAATCCTCATTGGTACCATTTCAGTTGAGAAGAACGAGCTGTTCAGTTCGCTCCTGAAGAATGCTGGTATCCCACACCAGATGCTCAACGCCAAGAACCACGCCAAAGAAGCAGAGATCATCTCGCTTGCCGGTGTGAAGGGTGGGGTAACGCTCGCTACCAACATGGCAGGACGGGGAACTGACATCATGCTTGGTGGCGCCAAGCCATCTCACAGCGATTTTGAGAACGACGCAGACTACGAGAAGGCACTTGCTGCATGGGAGAAGGCTCACGACGAGATTGTCTCGCTAGGTGGTCTCCACGTGGTAGGAACTGAGCGTCACGAGTCACGTCGTATTGATAACCAGCTACGAGGTAGGGCTGGACGTCAGGGTGACCCGGGTTCAAGCCAGTTCTACGTTTCAACAGACGATGATCTCATGCGTATCTTTGGTGGGGAGCGAATGAAGACCCTCCTCCAGAGCCTTGGGGTGGCCGATGACGAGGCTATTGAGCACAAGATGATGAGTAGGTTCCTAGAAACCGCCCAGAAGCGGGTTGAGGGCCACAACTTCGATATCCGGAAGCGACTCATCCAGTATGATGATGTCCTCAACCGCCACCGTGAGGTTATCTACAAGCGCCGTCGTAAGGTGCTGGTGAACCCTGATGACACCAAGTCCATTGAGGATGTGGTTGAGAACAGTGCCGCTGATGAAGCACGCCACCTGGTAAGTCTCCATGCCTCTGGCTTCCACCAGGAGTGGAACCTTCCACGCCTGACCAGAGACCTCGCCGCAATGCTCGGCCTCGCTGAGTCTGAGCGAATTGCCATTGAGGATGAACTTGGTAAGTTCCAGAGTGACGCCGCGGTAGAAGAGCACGTCGTGAACATCTTCAAGACCGCCATTGACGTGAAGCGCGAGCAGATGGGGAAGCTCTTTGGGCCGGTACTCAGAACCGTCTACCTCCAGAATACCGACATGCTCTGGGTTGAACACCTCAACGTCATGCAAGAGCTCCGTACCGGTATTGGGTTGAGGGGTTACGCTCAGACCGATCCTCTGGTAGCCTACAAGGCAGAGGGGTACCGTCACTTCCAGAACCTCATCAAGGCCATCGACCTGCAAACTACCCGTACCTTGCTTCGCATCGAGAAGGTAGAACAGGTTCCGGCACCTAAGGCGTAACCCATGGCATTCGTCCACTTGGATCAAGCAGCTCGGCAGGTTGGTAAGTCTGAGGTAACCGTCAGACGCTTGGTAAAGGCGGGAAAAATTTCGCACCGCAAGGAAAAGACTCTCACCGGGTTTATCTACCTGGTAGACCCCACCGAAATCTCCCACTACTACGGCGACAGGGGGAGTAGCTCAGAAGACTTCGCCCAGCAGCTGCGTGAAGCAGGTGCTGAGGTTGTTGAAGAGGTGAGGGTGCACCACGCAAAGCCCCTTGAGAGTAGTACAGAAGATCACGGGGAACAGGCCCAAGCTGAATCTGGTTCAACCCGCCAGATTAGGGTTGCTGTAGCTAGTGAGTCAGGAAACCTCAGCGAGTACTGGCAGAAGCGAGCTGAAACCTACGAAAATCGCTACCACCAAACCCTTGAAACTCAATCAAAGCTCCGAGAAGAGCTAGGTGTTTGGCGTGGAAGAGCCGAGCAGGCACAGAACATGCTCGTAAAGCTCCTGCCTGCCCCTGCAGCTCCTACCTCAACTCCAGAGCCTGAGAAGGAACCGGAGAAACCTGTTGAGCCAAAGAAAGCTGAAAAGCCAGAGAACTCATCAGGTACCTGGGTAGTTGCCCTCCTAGCCGTCATTGCTGGTCTCTTTGCCGTAGCCCTTACTGCCGCTGCCTTCTACGTTCTCTCTCGGTAGCACCAGGGCTTTTAGGAGTGCACCAGCTTGAGGAGCCAGCCGTTAAAGACAAAGAGCTCCAAGAGGCCGATTACCGAGATAATCGCCACAAAGGCGAGGCTGTGCCAGATTACCCGTTTGAGGATGAGCGCCTCGTGCCCGGTTTCGCCCACTACGCCTGCGGCAATTGAGATACTCTGTGGCGAAATCATCTTCCCGCTTACACCGCCGCTACTTCCGGTAGCCACAATAATCTCGGGAGAGAGGTTGAGTTTTGTGGCGGCTGTTTTCTGTAAGCCCCCAAATAGCGCGCCAGAGGCAGTATCGCTCCCAGTGACAAAGACTCCCAGCCAGCCAATGAGGGGCGAAACTACCGGGTAGGCAAAACCAATGCCTGCAAGTCCGGCTCCGAGGGTAGTGAGCATGCCGCTGTTTCCCGCCACAAAGGCGAAGCTCAAGATGAACACAATGGTCAGGATGGGGCGATAGAGATCTTTTACGGCAGTGAGGGCAACTCCACCCGCGTCCCGCAGGGTGATTTTGAGGATGGGGAGGCTCAAGAGCG
The DNA here is from genome assembly GCA_964593885.1 of uncultured Candidatus Saccharibacteria bacterium. Taxonomy (GTDB): domain Bacteria; phylum Patescibacteriota; class UBA1384; order CAILIB01; family CAILIB01; genus CAZQKK01. The sequence continues at coordinate 335,310 of CAZQKK010000001.1, forward strand.
CGGCAATGAAGATGGCAGTCCCTGGTGAGCCTAGCCAGTTAAAGTGGTAGGTGCTAGGAGAGCCGGGGATGTGGAGGTGGAGGGTTAGTGAAGACAGGACGTGCTCTACTGTAGGTACGCTCCAGGTGACCGCAAAGATGATGAGTAAGACGTAGGGTGCCCAGGCGCGGAAGAGCTCTGGCTTAGTGCGGTTGGGAACGTGGTGCAGGGTGCTGTCATCAGGGAATCGCCAAACCGGCTTTGGCTTCGCTACCTTGAGGTACCAAACCGTTGCCACAATTGCCACACAGGCTGCAATGATGTTGGGGAGGTTTGGGCCGAAGAACCAGGCAACCACCAGCATCGTGATGCTGTATGAGAGGCCCGCTACGGTGAGTACCGGCCAGATTTCCAGCATCTTCTTTCGCCCCGCTACTACCCAGATGAGCCAAAAAGGAACCAGAGCAGCTAGGAGGAAGAGCTGGAACGAAATAATGCGTGCCAGGAGACCTGCATCAATACCGGTAACCGTGGCTGTAGTGATGACAGGAATCCCGATACCTCCAAAAGCAACAGGGGCAGCGTTAGCAATGAGGCAGACGATGGCGGCAGTCATAGGTCTGAAACCAATCCCCAAGAGGATTGCCGAGGTGATGGCTACCGGTGCACCAAACCCGGTAGCACCCTCAAGGAAGGCACCAAAGCAGTAGGCGATGAGGATGGTTTGGATCCTTCTGTCGTGGCTAATACCCCCAATCTGTTCCTTGAGGACGGTGAAGGAGCCGCTCTTCTCAGAAAGTCGGTACACCAGGATTGCAGCAAAGACTATCCAGACAATGGGGAAGAGAGCTGTGAGTGATCCGTAGGCTATCGAGCCAAAAATGGTGGTAAGCGACGTATCAAAAGCGACGTACGCTAGTACTGAAGCTACCACCAGAACCGTTAGGGCAGCCCTGTGGCTGGCTGCATGCCGTACCGCAAGCGCAAAAAAGAAGAAGGCGATTGGGAAGAGGGCGAGAAAGAAGAGCATGGCTTACGCCAGCGGGGAGCTTGAGTTGAGGTCCTCAGGCGGGAGGCCTCCGCCATCTTGCTGGTTTCGGGCGAAGTCTGGGAGGTCAGCAGGTGGCACAGAGTAAGGTGCAGGGACTGCGGGAACTGCTGGAGCAACAGGGGCTGCGGCAGGCGCTGTGGAGGTAAGCGGGGCGCTACCAGGCATGGTTGGAACTGCTGGAGGCGTTGGCACTACAGGAGTGCTTGGGGCAGGAGGGAGTACTGGAGCTGGGCTTGCGAAAGGCACGGGTGAGGGAGCTTGGAATACCGGAGATGGTGCTGGAGCATCTTCTAAGACATCGTTGCCAGGAAAATCTGGGAGGTCTGGAAGCTGTGGGAGGGGGGTAACTTCTGGAGCCGCCGCCATTAGGGATGGTGCTGCAGGCACCTCAGGTGTGTCTGGTTGCTCGGGTGCAGGAGTGGGTTCTGGTGAAACTGGCTCTGGGAAAACAGGGGCATCGGCTTTAGGAGCTGCTGGAAGTACCTGTCTACCAGTGAGTCCTTCAAGTTGCGCTACGGCAATGAGAGCCACTGCTGGCTGGTTGTTGCGGGTTACCACCACAATCTGGTCACTACCATCAACCTGGGCAATTAGTTCGCCAATCTTAGCTGTAGCCTCAGATTCGCTCAAAATATTCTCTAGTTCGATGTGGAGCATTGGGGGCGAATTACCACTAGGTGTTCCCAATAAGTCTACAGGAGCCTACCTGGTGGGGTAAAGGAGTACCTGGTATAGTAATCAGGAACAACCACTCTAGCAGCACCCGCCATGTCCCTAGATCACCACATCGAGCACCGCATCCTCTCAAACGGCATCTCTGTGGTGAGCGTGCCACTGCCGAATACCGAGGCAGTCACCCTCATGGTTTTCATGGGAGTAGGATCGCGCTTCGAGAGGGACGACCAACAGGGTCTCGCCCACTTCACCGAGCACATGGTTTTCAAAGGTGGCGTGAGGTACAAATCTACCCGGGAAATCTCAGAGGCGCTTGACGCAGTAGGGGGCGAATTCAACGCCTACACCTCCCACGAGTACACCGTTTTCTACACCAAAACCGGTGCTCCCTACCTCACCCTTGGGCTTGATGTCATCTCTGACATGCTCCTCAATGCCACCTTCCCGCCAGCGGAGCTTGAGAAGGAGAAAGGCGTCATTGTTGAAGAGATCAACATGTACGAAGATATGCCAATGCGAAAAGTGGATCAGCTCCTCGGAGAGCTCCTCTTTGGCGATACCGGCATGGGAAGGCCAATTATTGGAACTAAGGAGAGCGTCACCGCTTTCACCGACAAAGACTTCCACGCCTACCTCAAGGAGAAGTTTGTCGGCAGCCAGTGCACCATCGTGGTAGCGGGTGCCGTAGGCGGGGACGAAGTTGCTCAGCAGATTGAGAGCTACTTTGGAAACATGCCAAAAGGAGAGAGCTACAAGCCGGCTCCAGCCGTGATGCTCACCCCAGAGAGCAAGGTAAAGATTGAGCACAAAACCTCTGAGCAGAGCCACCTCATGCTCTCACTTGAAGCATTTCCAAACACCGATCCACGCAGAATGGCACTGCGGGTACTGGCAACCATACTTGGTGGCAACATGAGCTCGCGTCTCTTCGCCCACGTCAGAGAAGAGCAGGGCCTGTGCTACTACGTCAGGGCAATGACAGATACCTACGTAGACGCAGGCTTCCTTGTAGCTTCAGCAGGTGTAGATAACACCAGGCTTACCCAAGCGGTGAAGGCAATCATGGATCAGCTGAGGCTCATCAAGAAAGAGGGGATTACTGAAGCCGAGCTCACGAGAGCCAAACAGTACCTTACCGGGAAAACCCTCCTCGCCATGGAAGACTCTGAGAGCGTGGCAGAGTACTACGCGGCACAAGATAGGCTTGAGGGGAAGCGCGAGACTCCTGCAGAGGTACTCAAGCAGCTTGATGATGTGACCATGGCAGACGTCAGAAACGTCACCAACGACCTCTTCGTTGATGAGACCCTGAGGTTAGCAATTATCGGACCTCAAGAGGGTAAACAGCAAGAGCTTGAAGCTCTCCTAACATTTTCAAGTAACTAGTAAGTAACCAACCAAGGAGCCCATGGCAAAGTACACCACCCATCCCATCCCAACCGAGCGTACCTTCGTCATGCTGAAACCAGATGCCGTAATGCGTGGCCTCATTGGTGAGGTTATCAAGAGGTTTGAACAGCGCGGCCTCAAGGTTATCGCTCTCAAGATGGTGCATGCCGATGAAGCTCACGTTGATGCTTTCTACCCAAAGGACCTCGATTGGATCAAGCGCCTCGGTGAGAAGGGCCTCAAAACCTTTGCCGAGTACGGTATCGATCCAAAGAAGGAAATGGGAACCGATGACCCAGAGAAAATTGGGGTGAAGGTTCGCGAAAACCTCATCAGTTTCATAGCTATGGCGCCAGTAGTACCCATGGTACTTGAAGGCATCCACGCAGTGAGCCTCTGTCGAAAGCTCATTGGTTCAACCCTCCCAGTTTTTGCAGATCCGGGCACCATTAGAGGTGACTACTCCCACGACGCTCCAACGGCAGCAAACCTGGAGCAGCGCTCAATTTTCAACCTTGTCCACGGTTCAGAAACCCTCGAGGAAGCCAAGAAAGAAATCTCTCACTGGTTCTCTGAGAGCGAAATGTGGGACTACGACAGAGCCGACCATGTGATCATGTTTGGCGATAAGCGAAACATCTAGCCCGAGATACCTCGCAATGGTACTGCAACCCTACGGACTGAGCCTTCTCAATCGCTACCCAGAGTGGTTGGCGGTATTCCTGATGGTCCTAGGTGGCTCAATGGCACTCACTGGGGTGTTCTACCTTGCTGCAAAGCGGATGAAGCTCCTCCCAAGTATTAGGGGGAGAGACGTCCACACCGAGAGGAAGCCTCGAGTTGGCGGTGCGGCAATTCTCACCACCATTCTCATCTCAATTCTCACCATCGCCACGGTTGCTCCCGAGAAGCTTTCGTTTGGGGGCGAAATGTTCTGGGGGATAGATAGGTCTCTCCTCGGCGTACTCTTTGGGATGGGAATTCTGCTCATTTTTGGGCTGATTGATGACGTGAAAAGCCTCAAGCCATGGGTGCAGCTCCTTGGACAGTTCCTCGCGGCTAGCGCGGTAATCTGGGGAGGGGTGCAGGCTGAGTACATCAACCTCCCGCTCGGCGATGCAACTATCTACCTCAATAAGGTTGCCTGGGAGATCCCCCAGTGGCTTGGCGGAGGTATTGTTTGGCCGTGGGCGGCACTCTTCAGCTACATCTGGGTAATTCTGATGATTAACGTGATGAATTTCTTTGATGGTCTAGATGGCTTAGCGGGTAGCGTTGGTACCACAGGTGCTGCCATTCTCTTCTTTGTCTGCCTGAGGCTTGAGCTCATTGCTCCAGCTACCCTTGCACTCATTCTCGGGGCAGCAGTGCTTGGCTTCCTCCCGTGGAACTGGCACCCTTCAAAAATTTTCATGGGTACGGTTGGCTCACAGCTCCTAGGCTTCATGCTTGGGGTAGTGGCCATCATCTCTGGGGCGAAGGTAGCTACAGCAGTCCTCGTCCTTGGTATCCCACTCTTGGATGCCCTGGTGGTGATTGTGAGGAGGCTAGCGGCAGGGAAGAGTCCCTTCCAGGCAGATCAGCGTCACCTGCACCACAGGCTTCTCCACATTGGGCTCTCCACACCAAAGGTAGTCTTGGTTATTACCGCCATCTCCCTGGTATTTGGATTGTTTTCGCTCCGTACCCAGGACGCTAGTGGGAAAGGGTTGCTCACCGTACTCCTCGCCATTGCGATGGTAGTTTTCATTGCCGTAACCTACGCCCTTGAACAGAGGGCACAACGAAAGGTACACTGACATCATATGGAACCAGAGAACACCCAGCCAGTAGCGCCACTCAGTACAGACGTACCACAGTCAGCAATGCCTCAACCAGAGGTAGCGGCTGCTCCAGTACCCGCTCCTGTGCCAACTCCTGTAGTTGATCCCACAGCTCCAGGTCAGCACACCATCTTGATTGTTGAGGACGATAAGGTGCTCCAAGAGCTCTACTACGACAGGTTTACCGCTGCAGGGCTAACCGTGGTACAGGCCTTTGACGGTCTCCAGGCTCTCGATAGGATGGAGTCTCACCCAGAGGTACAGCTGGTACTCCTAGACCTCATGCTTCCTAAAATGTCTGGTTACGACGTACTCGCCCAGCTCAAACGAAGCGCCGATAAGCGCGATATCCCTGTCATTATTGTTTCAGCTCTCGCCGACGTTGATGACCAAGCGAGGGGGTTGCAGCTTGGTGCTGCCGAGTACATCACAAAGGGAGAGATGCTGCCTGGTGTAGTGATTGAAAAGATCAAGGCGTATGTCCTATCAGTTCCAGGGACAGCGGCCGTCTGAGGACGTCCTCGTTGTCTGCCGTCAGCACCCTTTTGTTCTCCTCCACCGTATTCTCTGGTCAGTAGCGGCTTTTCTCATACCCTTCGCAGCATGGGTATTCCTGAGCGTTGGGACCGTCTTTGCGGTGCTCATCATCCTTGGAATCTTGCTGGGATCTTTCATGCTCTACGTTGCCTGGTACTCGTGGAGCCACACCATGCTCCTGGTAACCAATGAACGGTTGGTATTCCTTGAGCAACGGGGGATTTTCCAGCGTGAGCTGGTTGAGTGTGGCCTCGAGAGTATCCAGCAGGTTTCGCACCACGTGCACGGCATTCTCCACACGGTTCTCGGGTACGGCAACATCTCCATCTACACGGGTGGATCTCAGCAGCCAATCCTCATTGCTCACATGCCTGATCCGTACGGTCTCCAGCAGGCAATCCTCGCCTCAAAGAGCGGGGAGCCGGTAGAATCTGGCGAAGTTCTCGAGTAGGGCTGCAATACTTGCAGATTTTTGCTAGTATTTTTTTGTGACCTAAATGCCACATTCGCATCATTTCAGGTTGCTGCTTGAGCTATGCCGAAGGCACAGCTTTCTCAGTAACCAAGATTGCTTCATTCTCTGTTGTAGGCTGTTCGCGCTGGCGGGGTACTACCAGTCACTCGGCTTCCACAATCTGGCGCAGCAGATCCGCGAGCTCCTGTTCTACATCTGGAGGCTACGCTTCCCAGGGGTTGGACTCGACGGTCTGCCACTTGAGCGAGCTCAACGTCCTAAACCACTCCATCCTGAAGTGGTTTTTTTGTTAGAGCTGAATTCTGTCTCTCCCAAGTAGGTTGATCAGCTTTCCGAAGAGCTCATCTGAAAACTTCACCCGCTGGGTGATCTTCAGTGCCTGCTCTCCTTCCATGGTTGGGAGGAGGAGGGTTACCGGAATGCGGCCGGGGTGCTGTTCTAGGTAGGTTTTGATGCGTTGCAAGAGCTCTCGGTCACCATCTTCGGGGATGGAGAGGATCAGTTTGGTTACCTTGTGTTCAGGAACACCCTCCTGCTCAGAGATGGTTACCACCCGGTCTGCCAACACCTTGCTCTCAAGTACCTCGCCACCATCCCTTCCTTCCTTCTTGCTCACCTTGCCTTCAACGTACACGGCGGCACCCTCAATGAGGACTGATTCACAGGTGGTCCAAATTTTAGGGAAAACCACCAACTCTGAAGGCCCTGTTTCGTCTTCAATGGCGACGAATGCCATGTTCTGGTTCTTTTTGGTGAGGATTTTCCTCACGCTCATTACTACTCCGCACACTTTAACCGGGGCGTCGTCTAGTTGCTCGGGGAGCTCAATGAGGGGCACCCTATCTGAGGGGAGGTAACGTAAGAAAGGGCTCATCGGGTGGTCCGAGATGTAGATACCCAAGAGCTCTCGTTCCCAGGCCAGGCGCTGTTTGGCACTGGTTGGGGTGGCTTTCGCGAAGGTCAGCTGGAAGCGTGAGGCATGGTTGTCCTCGGTGGCCTCGCCAAATAACCCAATTTGGATGGAATTTTTTTCCTTGGTAATCCTGGCAAGGTAGGCAAGGATTCCCTCTAGGTTTTCCAAAATTTCCTGCCTCTCAGCGAGGCTATCCAAGGCTCCTGCCATGGCGAGGTTTTCAATCACCTTCTTGTTGAGAATAGGGGCGCACCTCTCAACAAAATCCGTGAAGGTGGCGAAGGTTCCGTGCTGTTTACGCTCCTCAACAATTCCTTCAGCAGGTGTGTGTCCCACGTTCTTAATCGCCCCTAAGCCAAACCGAATGTAGCTGTCGCGCTGCTTGCCCGGGGTACCTTCAGGGTAGAAGAGGGCACCAAACTCAACGAAAGATTCGTTTACATCCGGCTGGAGTACCTCAATTCCCATCTCGCGACACTCGGCAATCTCGATGCTAATGCGATCTAGGTTGTTGGCATCAGAGGTGAGGAGAGAGGCCATGAACTCCACGGGGAAGTTTGCCTTGAGGTAGGCAGTTTGGTAGGCGATCATGGCGTAGCAGACGGCGTGAGCACGGTTGAATCCGTAGCGGGCGAAAGGCTCAACGAAGTCCCAGACCTTCACTGCCGTGAGCTTGTCTACCTTCATGACAGTCACAGCACCGTTGATGAACTTATCGCGCTGCTCGTCTAAGAGGGCCTTAATTTTTTTACCCACAGCTTTTCGCAACACATCTGCCTGGCCGTAGGAGAAGCCAGCAAACTTCCTCGCCACCTCAAGTACCTGGTCTTGAGTAACAATGACCCCGTACGAGTCTTTCAAAATTGGCTCCAAAATAGGGTGTAAGAAGGTTACCGCTTTCCGGCCGTGCTTCGCCTCAATGAAATCTGGAATGGCGTCCATGGGACCGGGGCGATACAGCGCCACCATTGCCACGATGTCCTCAAACTGGGTTGGCTTGAGCTCTTTTAGGTAGCGCTTCATGCCAGCAGACTCTAGCTGGAAGACCCCGGTAGATTCCGCCCTAGCGAGGAGCTCGTAGGAAGGGGCGTTATCCAAAGGGAGGTTCTCAAGGTCTATAGTCACTCCACGGGTTTTCCTAATCACCCTGAGGGCCTGCTGGATGATGTTCAAGTTTGAGAGTCCCAGGAAGTCAATTTTGAGGAGCCCAATGTGGTCCACCTGGTTCATCGCGTACTGCGTCACAATGGCGTTGGTGTCCTTGGCGGCGCGTTGGATGGGGACGTACTCCGTAAGGGGGTCACGGGTCACCACAACACCTGCAGCGTGTACCGAGGTGTGCCGTGCCACACCTTCCAACCGGCTGGCAATGTCCAGGAGCTTGGCAAACTGTTCGTTTGACTTGTAGAGAGCTGAGAGCTCGGAGATGTTTTCCAGTGCCTCCTTGATGGTCATGCCTCCAGGGCCTGAGGGGATGAGCTTAGCGATGTAGTCACAGTCTTTGTAGGCAACCCCGAGGGCTCGTCCCACGTCTCTCACCGCGTTGCGGGCTGCCATGGTTCCAAAGGTAATAATCTGGGCAACGTGGTCGGCGCCGTACCTCTCACGAACGTAGGCGATAACTTCGTCACGTCTGGCATCCTCAATGTCATTATCGATATCTGGCATCGAGACACGTTCAGGGTTGAGGAACCTCTCAAAGATGAGGTTGTGGAAGAGGGGATCAACGTTGGTGATGTGGAGGAGGTACCCCACAATTGAGCCAGCGGCTGACCCGCGGCCAGGCCCAATCATGATGTTCTGCTCGCGCGCCCAGTTGATGAAGTCTTGGGTGATCAGGAAGTACGACTCAAACCCCATGGTTTCGATAACCGAGAGCTCGTACTCAACCCGGGCTTTTGCTCGCTCTTCTATGGGAACAGAAAAGTCGTTGAGGGGCGAAGCGAGAATCTCGCCGTCTGCCCTGGAATCGTCACAGGTGTAATCCACGCCGTACCTCTCCTTCATACCAATGCCACATAGGTGCCTGAGGAAGGCGCGGTCTCGCTTAGTTTTATCTTTTCCCGGCACCACGAAGTCTTCAGGAATGGGGAAGATTGGCATGATGCTCACACCAAGTGGGATCTCAACCTTGCACCTCTCGGCAAGCTTCACCGTGTTGGTGAGAGCCTCGGGGATATCTGAGAACCACTCCGCCATTTCTGCGGGAGTTTTCATGCTGATATCAGAGTCCAGCATGTTCAGACGGTTGGGATCGTTCACCGTCTTACCCGAGCTTACGCAGACCAGCACATCCTGAGCTTCGGCGTCATCTGGGGAGAGGTAGTGCACGTCGTTAGTGCAGATCATCGGGACGTTGTACTGCTTCGCCAGCTTCCTCAGCTGCTGGTTACTGAGCGTTACATCCTCATCGTTGGGGTGGTGCTGAATCTCGATGTAGAAGTTGTCCTTCCCAAAGATGTCCAGGTACTCTTCAAGTGCCTTGCAGCCATCGTCCCAGTTCTCCATGAGCCTTCTTGGGATCTCGCCGTTGAAGCAGCTTGAGGTGCCAATGAGACCTTTTGCGTGTTTACGGAGCAACTCCTTATCAATTCGGGGCTTGTAGTAGACACCATCCAGGTGGGCGATACTGGTGAGCTTGATCAGGTTCTTGTAGCCCTCGTAGGTTTCCGCCAGGAGAATCTGGTGGTATGACTTCGCGTCTAGCTTGTGGTCTCTGTCGGTGTGGCTGCGCTTGGCCATGTAGGCCTCAACTCCCAAGATTGGCCTGATACCCTCCTTGAGACAGGCCTCGTAGAAATCAATGATCCCGTACATCGCCCCGTGGTCGGTGAGAGCACAGGCATCCATACCCAACTCCTTCACCCGCTTAACCAGCGCTCCAATCTGAGCCGCTCCATCAAGGAGCGAGTAAGTGGAGTGGACGTGGAGGTGAACGAAGGGAGCGGTGAGGGGGGCGAATTCAAGCTTGGCACTCATACCCTGCATTCTAGCAAAAGAAAAAACCTCTGCGAGGGCTAACCTGTTAGCAACCTGAAAAATATGGTATGGTGCTAGGCGAAATGTCTACCTCCTACGCATTCATCTTTGGTCGCAACCCCGAGCTCTCACACCTCGAGCTTGTTGCAGTTGCGCCCCGTTTTGGCCTTACCGTTGGCAAGATGATTGAGACCGAGATCATGCAGGTGACAACTCCAGAGGTACTATCGCCCCAAAAACTGAAGGAAATACAAAACTATCTTGGTGGAACTGTCAGAATTGCCGAGCTTGTATCTGAAACCCCAGAGCGTCAGGGAATTGTCTCATGTGCTGCTGGTGTGGTGAGTAGCCAGATGCGTGAAGAGGGGAAGCTCTTGGTGGGAATTAGCACTTGGGCTGAAACCGGCAGGCCGTACCCAGCTTTTAGGATCTCAAAAGAGCTCAAGCCACTCCTTACAAAGCAGGGACGAAGTGTCAGGATGGTAACCCCAAATGCCCCGAGGTTTCACCTGGACGCACCTCAAATCATTCACAACAAGCTGGTAGAGAAGGGTGTTGACCTGGTTTGCATCTGGACCGGCGGCGCGTGGCGGGTAGGGGTTACCCGGACGGTGCAAGATATCTCAGACTACACCAAACGTGACTTTGGCATTCCCAAGCCAAACGCATTTTCAGGGATGCTCCCGCCAAAACTGGCGCAAACCATGATTAACTTAGTGGTTGGTTCTCGGGACGATGTCGCCATCTACGACCCTTTCTGTGGCAATGGCAGGCTGCTCCTTGAGGGTGCCCTCCTCAACCTCCAGGTGTACGGGAGCGATATCTCAGAGCGCCAGGTGGAAGATAGTGTTACCAATCTGGAGTGGCTCCGTAACACTTACGGCCAGGCAACCAGGGATGAGCAGGTTTGGGTTGCAGATGCCACCAAGGGCCCTGGGAGGAACATCCCTGAGAAATTCATGATTGTGAGCGAACCATTCTTGGGTAAACCACTGCGAAACCCGCTCAGGCGCGACCAGAAAGATGCCTGGGTTTCAGAGCTCTCACAGATGTACCTTTCCTTCTTTAGCTACTGGGCTACGGCTCCTCAAAAACCTGAACAAATGCTCGTAGTATTCCCTAAGGCGATGGCGGCTGAAGGCGGAAGTATCAGCCTGTTTGCCCACCTCGTTGACAGGTTACACGAGATTGGTTATAGTGCGAAGGTACTTTTCTCCTACAGCCGGCCGGACAGCCTCGTGCACCGCGACCTGGTTCAAATCACCGTTAGATAAGATTTAGACATGGCACATAAGAAAGCCGCCGGCTCCACCCGGTTAGGGCGCGATAGTAACGCACAGCGCCTCGGCGTCAAGATTTTTGGTGACCAGTTTGCAAAAGCTGGAAACATCGTCATCCGTCAGCGTGGTAGCAAGTTTACCGCAGGTGATGGTATGGGTGTTGGTAAAGATGACACCCTCTACGCCCTCAAGGATGGCCTCGTATCATTCAAGAAAGTGATGAAGCGGAAGTTTACTGGCTCGCTCAGAGCTACCCGTGTAGTCAGCATTAAGCCACACGCTAAGTAACTCCCATGCTTCGTACTGATGTAGCAGAGCTCCTGCTTAAAAAATATGGTAAGAACAACGCTCCTGTACTTCGCGCAGGGGATACCGTTAAAATTCACCAGAAGATCAAAGAAGGTGACAAAGAGCGCGTACAGATTTTTGAAGGTCTCGTTATCGCTGTTAAGCACGGTCACGGCCTAGACGGTACCTTCACCGTTCGTAAGGTTGCAACTGGTGGCGTTGGTGTAGAGCGTACCTACCCACTCCACTCACCTATGATTCTCAAGGTTGAGAGGACAAAGACTGCCGATGTTAACCGTGCCAAGCTCTACTACATGCGCGATCGTATGGGTAAGAACGCTCGCTTCAAGCACGAGGACAAAACTGGTGCTACCACCTGGATTGAGAATGAGGTAGTTATCCCAGAAGCTGAAGAAGTTCAGATGGATGCTCCAGATACCACCCAAGAGGTTGAGGAAGCAGTTCTTGAAGTAGCTGAGGCACAGGAAGTAGCAGAAGCTGCTACCGAGGCCGTAGAAGCTCAGGTTGCTGAAGAAGTAGCCATTGCTGCTGAACAGGAAGAGGTAGAAATCGCTAAGTCCTAAGCGATACCCTGATTTCAAATCAAGAAACAGGCCGTCTGGGCGAAGCTCAGGCGGCTTTTTTCTTACAGAAGTGTGGCATGGAGCTACTGGGGACTAACCTCAGGTACAGGGCGGGGGAGGTAGATCTCCTGATGCGTGATACCGACGGCACCATAGTCCTGGTAGAGGTAAAGGCGCTCAGTGCACCAGGAGCCTATGATCCAGCTACGAAGCTTGGCCCACTGAAGCTCAGAAAGCTCTCACTCCTCTCACGATTTGTTGAAGCACAGTATCCAGAGCAGAATATCCGGGTTGATGCGGTTGCGCTATACTGGGAATCTGGAGAGGCACACATCACCCACTACAAAAACATCACAAGCTAGAATATGAGTAACGTACGCGTCAGGTTCGCCCCAAGTCCAACTGGAGACCCTCACCTCGGTAACATTAGAACCGCTGTTTTTGACTACCTTTTTGCTAGGGCCACCGGCGGAACCTTCATCCTGCGGGTAGAGGACACCGACCGTGCACGGCTTAATGATGGCAGCTTGGAGCGTATGTATGAAGCTCTCGCGTGGCTAGGAATTGAGCCAGATGAGGGGGTGTACGTAGACGGTCAAGGTAATATTTGCCAGCGTGGAGACGTTGGTCCGTACATCCAATCTGAGCGAAAAGAGATCTACGGCCGTTACGCAAAAGAGCTTCTGGAAGCCGGGAAAGCCTATCGCTGCTTCGCTACCTCAGAGGAGCTAGATGTCATGAGGAAGGAACAGCAGGCGGCTGGTTTGCCACCTCGCTACGACAGACGTTTCCGTGACCTCCCACGTGAAGAGAGTGACTCGCGCGCCGCTGCGGGTGACCCATTTGTCATACGCCAAGCAATGCCATTGACGGGCGAGGTACTAGTTCACGATGTCATCCGAGGCGATGTTTCGTTCCAGTGCCCAGACCTTGATGACCACGTCCTGCTTAAGGCAGATGGCTACCCAACCTACCAGTTTGCCAACGTGGTTGACGATTACCTCATGGAGATTACCCATGTCCTGAGGGGAGAGGAGTACGTTTCCTCGGCTCCTAAGAATGTTCTCCTGTACCAAGCATTTGGTTGGGAAGCTCCAACCTGGGCTCACCTCCCACTCATCGTTGGTGCGGATAAAGCAAAGCTTTCAAAGCGTCACGGTGCTGAAACGGTGCTAGCTTACAGAGATAAGGGCTACCTACCTGAGGCGATACTCAACACCCTCGCCTTCATTGGCTGGAACCCAGGCACTGAAGAAGAGTTCTTCAGCAAAGAGCAGTTGGCAGAGAGGTTTACGCTGGAGCGAATCCAGAAAGCTGCAGCAGTGTTCAACCCTGAAAGGTTAGATTTCGTGAATGGTCACTACATCCGTCAGATGACTGATGAGGTTGTAGCCGAGCATATGCTCCCATGGCTTGAGAGAGATGGTATCCAGGTATCAGACAGAGGCTACCTGGTAAAGGTAGCGGCACTCCTGAAGGAGCGTTTCAAACACTTCGACGAAACCTCAGGTTTCACCTGGTTCTTCTTCAAACGCCCCGAGGTAACTGACGCGCTTCGAGAACTTGTCGTACCCAAAAAGCTTACCTATGAGCAGGTTCAGGAGAACCTCAGGTTTGCGGTAGAAATCCTTGAAGAACTTGAGGACTGGAGTCAGGACTCGCTTCATACCACTCTCATGGAAGCTATTGCAGAGGCAAGTAAGAAGAACGGCGAGGTACTCTGGCCAATCCGGGCTGCTCTCACTGGTGAGCCTGCTTCGCCTGGTGCATTTGAGATGCTTGAGGTGCTTGGTAAAGCTGAGAGCCTTGAGAGGTTGCGTCCGCTGCTCTAGGTGATTGCTAATCTGGTGGTTTCTGGTACACTTTCCCTGTTCTCGAGGGATTATACACATGTCATCTGAAGGAATCATTCACGCCAAGATTGGCGAGCCGCTCGTTGTTGAGATTGAAGGAGCGATACTCACCATTGAGTGTGTTCCTTCTAGATCTGGTGGAAAGGATGTGAGGATTACGGTTGAAAACCTTGATCCGAATATGGGTTTTGCCTACATCATCAAGGGGTGTGACGGTACCAAGCGTTCAAGTGGTGGGTCGTCTCCCCAAGCTCTTGTTGAGGGAAATGGCGAACGAACACCAGCACTCCCTGATTAGCTCACCAGTTTCCAAACGCCCACATCGGGCGTTTTTTCGTGGGAATTTTATGTACACTAGTACGTACACCGGCATGATGCCGGGTGGTGGAATATGAAGTGGATTCTGACGTTCCTCGTAGTTGTGCTGGGTTTCCAGCGAGTTGATAGCGCGCCGTTTGTGGCTGAGGTGTTTGCGAAACCTGCCAGGTACTCGTTTGCCGATGTGAAGTTTCACGTGAGCTACGTGCCCGGGGGAGTTCCTAGGGCAAAGCTTGCGGCGAAGTACCCGGAGGTGAGTGGGTTTCTCGACGCCATTCCAGGTGGGTACTTCTCCCCGGAGAGTAACCCAATAAGGAACGTAGACTACACGCTCAAAGGCTCCCAGTTGCTGGTTCCGTACCTTTCAGAGAGGCAGCGCCCAGTGATTCTCTTCTCTGAAAGGGGAGCAAGGATTGCCTGGCCTGAAAAGGGTAAAGGGGGATTTACCCGATCTGTAGACGAGACCGAGGGATTGGCCGGTGACAACCACTGCCAGAAGCCTGGCAAATCGCTCCTGCGAACCATTGTGGGCGTGACCAAGTCAACCCTGACGGTGTACCTGGTGAGGGGAACTGAGCATCAGTGCCACAAGTTCATGGCGACGGAGCAGTACCAGCACAAGCAGTACCTGTTCATGGATGGGGGCGATTCAGTGCTCCCAACCACCCCCATGCCCTCGCATATCGTCATCTTCAGGAAGACGAGACAGGCATTTCAGTAAGCACCCGCCTGGGTGCTTTTTTTGAACCTGGTTTTCTGGTACAGTAGCGGAAGCGAAAAAGGCAGAGACAAACAGCGTATTGCCCGGTGGCCAAGTGGTAAGGCGCCTGATTCTGGATCAGGTTACCGTAGGTTCGAATCCTACCCGGGCAGCCAAAGAAAAAGAACAGACAATGTCTGTTCTTTTTCTTTGCTTATCTCGAGAGGATTCGAACCTACGGAGTAGGTGAGAATCCTATAGTCATGCATTTTGCATGACTATCACGAGTGTCATATTCAGGTGAGCACAGTGAACCTGACTTGATACGAAGTATGGAGGGCAGCCAAAGAATAAGAAGCCCTTCTGGGTGTTTTTTGATAATTCTATAAGATTCAGGCTTGGCGACAATTCTTAGTAATCAGTAACATCTAGTACATTTATTTATCAGGCAATACCTCTTGGAACCTCAGGATATCTTCATAGCAATAGCCATCTGAAGTCTGATTAGCACGATTGATAATTGATGTAATAGGTAGCTTATTTCGCTTCGCAAAAGTTATAATTCCACTATAATGTAGTCCAGTTTTTTGACCGATAGCCAGTGCGCTCGCCCAATGTTTGCCATTTTTATCTGTATAGAATCCCGCCCATTCACCCGAGGTCTCAACTCTATTTTCTTCTGAAAGACGCCGTTTGATTGGCTCATAATCCAGTACATCCTCAAGACAGTAGGCAGTTGAAGTTCGGTGGCTTTTTACAGATCGTGTAGGCAAGTTACTTTCAGAAAGAAGTTTATGGGTGTTACTCGTATCAAGGTTAAGTTTTTTTGCAATTACGGAAGAACTTCCCCAGTGCCTTCCTTCTTCATCAACATAGAATCCCGCCCATTCACCCGAAGTCTCAACGTTGAGGGAACTGCGCTCAGTAAGGTATTCTTCTGGTACGAGGGGAATGAGTTGCTCTAAGCAGTACCCAACTGTAACTCTATTGAGCAGATCTTTGATTGTTCTTGTAGTAAGTATCGAATTGTTGCTCTTTATAACTTGTTCAAGTTGACTCGGGTTGATCCCGATCTGTTTTGCAAGAGTATTTTTAGTGCTCCAGTGATTATACTCCTCATCTTCCCAGAAACCCTTGAAGGGATCTGAATCAGCTACTGAGACCTCTGGGGTCACGAATTCCTGTTTGATTTCCTCCAATTGCTGCACATCCTCAATACAGTAGGCATCGTATATTGAGCCACGAATAGAGCGAATTTTTTGTGTAGTGAGCTGGTTATTATCCCTGAGAATAGACTCGAATTTCCCTTGTTTGATACCGAGTTTATTCCTAATTGCAGCTTGCGTTCCCCAGTGCTTACCAGCTTCATCTGTGTGAAACCCTTTCCATGGATCTAAATCATCGACGGAAGCTACAACGTAATCAGGTTCACCTTCGATATGTTCTGATGACCTTTCTTGCACTTGCATCGGTGCAAGTAGATACGTACTCATTACCTCTCGCCAAGCAGGCTGCTGGATAACCCTCATCCCAATCCCAGGAAGCTCCGCAATAATCGCATTTAAATCTTCTTTTGAAGCGTGGTCTAGCAAAGTGAGCTCAACGCCGATTTCACCAAGTAGCCCGGTGTCGAAAATATAGGAAGCGTTACCTTCTTCTTCACACACATACACCGCTCTCTCTAGTGAGGGGACTTCAACTCGGTAGTATGGCTCTTCTCTAAACCACCGTTCATCTACTTCTCCCCGAGTAATACCTATCTCCTCTGGGTTGATGTCGCAATCAGATTCAAGTAAGAAGAGGAGCGTCTTGAGGCGGGGGATGATGTCTTTTTCGGTAAATGTGGACTCACCATTCCCGAGGGCCAAGGGTTGCGATCCGGGTGGGATGAGAAATGCATCTGATTCTCCAATAGCCGTTTCTGAAATACGTTCTTGTATGTCAAGTATTGTTTGCTGTATCTCTTGCGCTCGTTCCAGGGCACTACCAATACTGGATAGGCCAAAGAGCTCGTAAGCAGAATTTTCTAAGGCATCATCTGTGAGATTTGCTGTAGTGACCCCTGTCTCTTTGTAAGCAGTAGTAACTTCATCTGTAAGTTCAATCAGTGCATCCAAGACAGCATCCGCATACGTGTCTATGTTTTCTAGTGAAACATTCGTATGGAGAATGCTTTCAAGTTGATTCTGAAATAACTCCTGTTTTCTTGGAGTGTCAGGTCTAGTATGTGACGGCGGAAAATTCTCACTCATATCTTCCTCTAGTATAACTCATGATACGATACCTATATGCTAACCAAACCAATCTCAGGTGGAACTTTCCACAAGCTTCCCGCAGACCTGCGTGATGCCCTCGTGGCGAAGCCAAAGGCACTCAAGGCGTGGGAGAGTCTCACCCCGCTAGCGCGTAACGAGTGGATTTGCTGGACAATCTCGGTCCAACAACAGAAGACTCGCGACCACCACATCAAGCGTGCGGTCACCGAGCTCCAGGAGGGGAAACGGCGGCCGTGCTGTTGGATTGGCTGCATCCATAGGACTGATAAAGCTATAAGTCCGTCAATTCGGGGCATACTTGCAAAACGGGGGAAGGCAAAGTAGCTGTAGTATGATTCGCAAAGTTTCTGGAACAACTGTCAGCTACAGAGATAGTCACCAAGGCACAATATTGGGCTGCATCGCCATTGCGGCAATTCCATTTTTTTATGGAATTCTTGACCTGGTTGATCATGGAACGGGGTTCAGTTTATTCAAGAGTACAGCTCCTCCATTCTTTGCGTTCGCACTCTTCCTCTATGCTGTAAAACGGTCGATAGATTTGAGAATTCAATCAGATGGAACGGTCACGTACCGAATGTCGCGTTTTGGGCTGGGGAAAACCTCCCAATTCACCAAGAAAGATATTACCGAAGTAGTGGTAGCCGCCCATATTGATGATCGTAGAGTTGTGGCACAGCTGAGACAGGTGAGGGGTAAGTCTGTTCCTAATCTCGAACCCATGACAGCGTGGGGTTGCTGGGTAATCACTGGAGAAAGAGAGCTGTTTCTCAGCCTACTTGGCTACACTAAGGGGGACCCTGAAAAGTTTTTTGAAGATGAGAGCTATAGAGATGTGTATTCTCTGCCACAGGGATTGGCTCAGGAGCTAGGCGTACCCCTGAAACTAATGACGCGGCAGAAGGGATTTCTAGAAGAACTAGTAGTTACTAAGGGAGAACCTGAGTCAAAGTAGCTGTACCATCGCCCCCAACAAAAAAGCACCCTTTCGGGTGCTTTTTCCTAACCTACCAATCCGGCTTGCTTGAGTAGCCAGATGAAAACCCCAATTGAGATGATGAACAGCCCGAGACCAATAGGTGATCCCCAACTGAACCACGATCCCCATGCCCGCCAGTGCTGAGCTGGCCAGGGCTCCCACTTGTAGTCAATGTCCTGAATGTTCACTTCAGGTGACTTCTTTTTCTCTACTAGCATACGATGGCCCTTCTACTAAGTTGTAAAGATTGCCTTCGCCACCGACCCGGCGTCGGCGCTTGTTGATGATTGAAACCACGAGGCCTATTGGTGTCGTAAGCTGCGACTAGGCTTGCAGGGTGGATTTACTTCACAGGTATGGTAGCAGAAGTTTGTGCTCACATCGACACATTAGTTGACCCACCCAACATCTTTCCCTAAAGTTCACAAGGGTTTCAAAAAATAGTGACGGAAAGAACGAGCTACTGCGGTTACCTGGGAATCACGGTTCTCCATCGTCTCGATGGCAAGCCCTTTGACAGGGAAGTTGCCCAAGAAATAAAAAGTACCTGCGGAGTGGACGTGTTTCTCTCCCGTACGCAAGTTCATCGCTCAACCTGTGTCCTCGCCTCAAAGTCTGTGGCGGCGGTTACTTTAGAGGAGGTAAAGCCTTGCCTGACAGGAGTAGAGGTGAGCGCTACCTACTACCGCGGCGGGCTCTACAACCCCACCATGTCCTGCGAGATACGGGAGTTTGATGAGCTCGACGACTAACATCTTTTTCTCCCACGCCAATGGCGTGGGACTTTTCGTTACAGAGCTTGGAATACGCAACTTTTCTGGTATATTCACCACAAGATCTTGATACGTGAGTTCTGGGATATAGCCATGGGATTCCTAGGAATTGGAAACAAGAAGGACGGCGCCGCACCTGCGGCAAATGACGGTCAGGCAAAGAAGGATAGCCTGCTTGCGGGCATCTTCGGGAAGTTCAAGAAGAAGGACGGCGGCGGTGCTTCGGCACAGAGCTCCAGCCCTTCCTACGGCGGCGGCAACGCGGCAGGTTCGTCCCAACTTGGGGTAACCGTGAACGGGCAGTACTACTACTCCGGCGGCTTCCTCAAGGTTGGAGTGTCCTGCGAAGTCTGCAAGAAGCCTGCTGAATCGATGTTCAAGTTCAAGGGCGGCGCGCCTCACTACGCCTGCAACAGGCAGAAGTGCATGCACACTGCGTGCTCTGCGGCCATCAAGGAGTACAACCCTAACGCCGCGGCCTAGCGCCCGCCAACCAACCAGTCTCTGTCGTCACCAAGGTGGCGACTTTTTTGTTGCTATACTCACTACATATGAAAGCAATTATCACCCCTTCCTACGGCCCTGCTGAACTCCAGCAGCTCAGAGAAGTACCTAAGCCATCGCCTAGCAAAGGTCAGGTGCTCATTAAGGTGCATGCGACTACGGTGAATCGGACCGATACCGGACTCCGTTCCGCACAGTACGTTGTCTCAAGGCTATTTACCGGCCTCCTGAAACCTCGCTTCAAAACCTTTGGGAGCGAATTTGCCGGGGAGGTGGTAGGTCTGGGTGAAGGAGTTACTGAGTTTGCTGTTGGTGACAGGATTTTTGGCTTCAACGACACCATGTGCGGTGCGCATGCTGAGTACATGGTCACACCTGCCGCTGGTGCCATCGCCCCAATTCCCAAGGGGTTGAGTTACCTTGAAGCGGCGCCACTGGGTGAGGGGGCACAGTACGCACTCAACAACATTCGAGCAGCCGGCGTGAAAAAGGGTGATACGGTTCTGGTGTACGGGGCTAGCGGGGCAATTGGCTCGGCAGCGGTACAGATTTGCAAGTACCTGGGAGCAAGGGTGACTGCTGTATGCGGAACGAAGCACGTTGATCTTATCAAAACGTTCAAGCCAGATAGAGTAGTTGATTACCAGCAGGAAGATTTCACCGATACCACAGAGCGGTATACCTTCATCTTTGATGCGGTGGGGAAGAGTACCTTTGGTGTGTGTAAGAAGTTGCTGCTCCCGGGGGGATCGTACTCATCTACTGAGCTGGGACCTCGAGGAGAGAATGTGTACCTGGCGCTCTGGTTTGCCCTCATCCGCAAGAAGACGCTACTCTTTCCTATCCCGCAAGCAACCAGGGAAAAGGTTGAGTACATCAAAATGCTCGTGGAAAATGGCGATTTTACGCCACTTGTTGATAAGACCTACCCACTCAACCAGATTGTAGAGGCAACCAAGTACGTAGAGAGCGGCCAAAAGGTAGGGAACGTGATTATCAAAGTTTTGTAACAAAAAGAGGCTCCACCCGGAGCCTCTTGGGTAACCGATCCCTACATTGGCGCAGTCTCGTACACGTTTACAGAGCAGCCTGGGGTATTAGCCATTGGGCAGGTCATTGCCATTTCTACGGCCTTCTTCAGGTCTGTAGCCTTCACAACGGTGTAGCCGGCAGCGGTGGTTCTGTCCATGGTCACGACGCCATTCTTGATCTGAGCCTCTGCATCTGGTGCGAAGGGATTTCCGCCATCAACAACGGCATCGCCGAGACTATCAAACCATGTGCCCCAAGCGGCATTGCTTTCGTCGGTATCAGTAGTAGCGGTCTCAACGTGGAAAATGTACACGAAGTTCTTCATTGTAGCCTTTCTACCCTTGCGGGTGCTGGTTAGTTAAACGGTTAATGTGGTTTTCAAGGGTCTCTTGGTCGCTACCCCAGTGGGCATTGAATAGTGAGATCCAATCTTTTGCTCCCTGGAGCGATGTCCTGCCAATGGCGACAAAGTTTGTTCGCCCCACCTTCTTGCGCTGGATCAGACCAGCTTCTTCCAAGATCCTCACGTGCTTGTGCATGGCGGGGAGTGAGATGCTATGCTCCCTTGCGAGGCTTCCTACGGTTTCGGGACGAAACGAGAGGCTCAGGAGCATGCTGCGGCGCTTGCTGTGGCTGAGCGCTGCGAAGATGACATCGAGTTTCTCTGGGGAAGATGGCATGGAGAGATAGTTAACTCACAAGTTAACTATAGGCTATATTTACCCAACGTCAAGTACTACGATTAGCCTATAATCTGTAAGCTACCCGTATGGAAATCAGCATCTGGGGAGTTGTTGCGGCGACAATTGTGCAGTTCATAGTAGGGATGATCTGGTACACCGGGATCTTTGGCAAGATTTGGGGTGAGATGCACGGTTTCGACAAGCTGAGTAAGGAGAAGCAGAAGGAAATGATGGGCCAGATGGCGCCGTTCTACGGGTTCCAGCTAGCGGTCACCATCCTAACTGCAGTGGTGCTGGCTAAGCTCATGGTGGTACTCCCAGAGTACTCTCTCTACAGCCTAGCGGTTATGGTCTGGATTGGTTTTGTCGTTCCAACCCAGTACTCCGCGGTGGCTTTTGGTGGCACTGAGCCAAAGTGGATTGTGAAGAAGATGCTCGTGATGACACTTGGAACCCTCGCTTGCCTCTTGGCTGGTGCGTGGGTGCTCCAAATGGTGTAAGGAGGAAGTATGGAGCGAGTCTACTCATCTCCAGATTTGGGTGAGGTTACAAAGATTGCCTCGGTACTTGAAGAGGCTGGTATTCCGGTGGTGGTTGGCAACAGCGCGTTGCCAGGTTCTGGGCTTGGTGCACACTTTGGGGTGGCTAGCTGGCCAGAGGTGAGGCTACAGCGCCCCGAAGACCTGGCAAGAGCCCAGGAAATCATCTCAGATTGGACTGATGATAGAGAGATAGAGGACTAGCAAAAAAGCTCCCCGGCCGGGGAGCTTTTTTTGTGCTACTTTGCGCGGTACTCGTTCACCCTGAACCTCACCATTTCCGTAATCAGGGGAATGGGGAGGGGTTTGCTGTTGGGAAACTTTGCGGTAGCTACACCACTCTTGTACGCAGTAACCTCAGGTAGGTGCTCCTCCATCTCTCTCGTGATGGGAAAGATGCTTAGGTGCTTGCTGAAGGCAGCAAAGCAGACCATGTTCCCGTTGAGGACGAAGGTTGGCATGTCGTACTTGATTGCTTCAACTGCTTCGGGTGCTTCTTTTGTTACGATACCTCGTATCGCTAGCAGTTTTTCCTGTACTTCCTTAGGAAATGAGGCGATGTACTGATCAATAGATGTAGCAACAGGCTTACCTTTTTCCATATGCTACTTGCTAGAGATGTTTACCATCCAATCAATGCCAAACCTGTCAGTAAGGGTACCAAAGGTATCTCCCCATGATTCAACCTGCAGTGGAGAGGTAACGGTTCCGCCTTCAGATAGCTTCTTGAAAACGGCGGTAATGCTTTCACTATCAGTTCCGTTGAGCGAAAGGGAGATGCAGCTCATTTCGTAGGGGGTTGTCCTGGTGCTATCGCACCCCATGAGGTTAATTTCGCCGCCAGATAGGTCGGCGTGCATAATACCGCCACTTCCGTTTGGAGAAGTGACAAGCTTACCGCCAAAAACATCTTTGTAGAATTCCATTGCCTGTGCGCAGGTTCCTGGGAAGAACAGGTAGGGGTGGAGGTGCATAGGTACGAACTTAGGATACGTGTTGCTATGAGTATAGCGAAACAAAGACGCCAGCATCTGGCGTCTTTGTTTAGTGAAGAGCTACCTACATGAACCAGCCAAGGATCAATCCCATCAAGAGCATGGTGACGAGCAGGTTTCCAGAGGTGATAATGAGTACCTTACGATCCCTCGTTTCCATGGTGCCAGTGGTAACAATGCTAGTGAGCGCAAACCCAAGCCAGAGCCAGAAGGCGGTGGTGAGGCCTAGCTCAATGCCAGTAGTTCCAGTGCTATTGGAAGCGTAGTTCATGAAGTGGGCGAGTACGTACGCCATTACCAGGGACATCACGCCAATGGTTGCCATGTTCTTGACCATGTTCCTCTGCATATCAGCTTCGGTTGTCCCAGTAATCTTCATCCAAGATTTCAGGAACATTGACGGACTGTACCAGAATCCACCAACCACGAATGACGAGACTGCAGCCAAGAGTACACCGGGGAGAGAAATGGTTGTCTCCATGGGTATTGTTACGAGTATGACTTGATGGTACAGGCTGGTGTAACCGTCTACAAGTAGCTTTCTTTGGTATACTTACCGCATGGAAAACTACACCCAACCAACAGATTCGGAGTGGCGAGAGGTCCTCGACAGTGAAAGGTACCGCGTACTGAGAGAGGCGGGTACAGAGCCTGCGTTTCAGAACGAGTATTGGGATAACCACCTAGAAGGCACCTACCTGTGTGGGGGGTGTGGACAGGTGCTATTCAGCTCAACCGCAAAGTACGATTCAGGCACCGGCTGGCCGAGCTTTTTTGACACTATTTCGCCCGAAGTTGTGGAGCTTGCGGGTGATACATCGCATGGAATGGTGAGGGACGAGGTATTATGCTCCAGGTGTAAATCTCACTTAGGTCACGTTTTTGACGATGGTCCGCTACCAACGCGTAAACGCTACTGCATGAACTCACTGGCTCTGCAGTTTGTCCCGGAGGGTGAGTGAACCTGGAGGTTATCACCCTCGGTGGCGGTTGCTTCTGGTGCATTGATGCCATCCTCGTTGACCTCAAGGGTGTTGAGAGGGTGGTTTCCGGCTACGCCGGTGGCACGGTAGCTAACCCAACCTACGAGCAGGTGGTGAGGGGAACTACCGGTCATGCCGAAGTTGTACAGGTTTACTACGATACATCGACCATCACTACCAAAGAGCTACTGCGCGTATTTTTTACCCTCCATAATCCCACCACAAAAGACCGGCAGGGCGCTGACGTTGGAAGTCAGTACCGTTCAATGGTACTGACGAGCAATGATGCGCAAGAACGTGACGCACGCGAGGTAATGGCGGAGGTTGAGGCTGAGCATATGTGGGGGGCTCCACTGGTTACGGAGCTGAAACCACTCGAGGCCTTCTACCCAGCTGAAAACTACCACCAAGATTTCTATGCCCAGAACACGCTCCACCCATACTGCCAGGTTGTCATTGAGCCTAAGGTAGCAAAACTGCGCACAATGTACCGAGAGAAGCTTAAAAAGTGAGCGAGGGTTACTTCAACAAGAGACGTTTCCAGCGGCGTTGTAGGGCATTCTGTGAGCTTTCAGCGCTATTCCACAGGGTGGTTATGAGTGACCGGTAGCTGGCAACCATCTCGGGGATATCACTGAGTAGCCAACCTTCAGCTGTTTTCAGGCAAACGGTTGTGTTGGTGAGGAGAATTTCTGGGTGTACCCCTAGTTCTGAACTATCAAAGTACCGTACGTCTGTTCCGTAGATTCTCTCTTCACTGGCGTATGTAGAGGCGTTTTCAGGTGTGATCGGGGTAAGGGCGTGGAGGGTAATCTTTCGTCGCTGGCACTCACGGGGGAGTGAGGTGGTCCCACTGCTTGGGTTGCTAGGGCGCAGGTGGAGTACCTCTCTTGAGGGAGAATGGAAAACAGTGTCCTGTACGTGCTTTGCCCCCTCAGCATGTTCAAACTGTCTAATTGTTCCGGTGTTACCTCGAGAAAACTGCAGGAGAGAAGGGATGAGAGATTCCAGGAAAAGTGAGCGTTCTTGTGCAGCTAGCTGATCTGCGGCAACGAGATCACGGAGCTTTGTAGGGTGCGATACCTTGAAACCCTGGCTTTTGCCAAGTTCTGTTACCAATCCTTGCGAAACGAGGTACCTCAGGTGTGGGTAGATATTGGTCCTCCCGATACCAGATTGCTTTGACAGCTCTGTAGCAGTGAGGCTCCCGTTCTGTAGAAGGAGCGAATACAGCACAGCCTCACTGGAGTTGAGTCCTACTTTTTCAAGATTTGCGGTGAGATTGCTTGATATGTCCATGTAGAATTATACAAAATATTAATCAGTAATATTCTACTTTGTATATTCATGTATGTACATATTATTTGTACCTACCAGGTTGCTACCAACCACTATAAAACCTTACCAAGCGTCACAAAGTTCTTACTTTCACGTTGCTTTGCTCCAGACTCAACGTTGCCATAGTTTGGGTAGACGAAAGACTCACCTGAGCAGGTAAAAGGATCTGCGTCTCGTGTCTGACGAGAGATGGTGAAGTTTTGCGGGGAGCCTCCACCTCTCCCAGCGTAGTTGCTGATGAAGAGATTTTCACCTAGGAGTGAGGTGTAGGGGACGAGAACACTGCCGTTCTTGATTGTCGCAACCTCAACGGCTACATCTACCACCTGACTTGGTAGCTTGCTGCCAATCCTCTCGCCTGGGGCAACCTTTTGCCCAGCTGAAACTTCACTGAGGGGGAAGATATGGAAGAGCTTGAAGGTGTAAGCCTGGTGTTCAGATGACCTGATTGTGATCTGCTTTCCCAGGTTAGACTGCTCTGATTGTACCTTGGTAATGGTGCCGGCGACTGGGCTGTAGACAGGGACGTTTGTTGCGGGATCGATATCACTAGGGGGAGTGGCATTCCCATCAAAGAACCCAGACTCGGTTGGGGGCATGAAGTACTGTTTCATACTCCTACAGGTTTCATCTCCTGAGGTGTAACTGTGGCCATAGCCAGATCGGAAACGCGAGACAGAACCTATAGCGGTCGGGTCTAAGATGTCATGGGTCACAAACCTCGGTAGGTTGGTCTCGTCAACGCTGAGTACTGGCCTGAAATAGGCAAGCGCGCTGGCGCCTGCAACTACCAGTCCTGTTAGAGATACTCCGATGTAGGTTAGAACTCGCCTTCTTGCTTTAGATGTACGCATGCATCCAGTGTACGTGGTGAGGTGTCACTTGAGCAAAAAACCAAGGCAAAGGATTCTCAATTATTGAAGCAATTATAACTACCAGAGCCTTTTTCTTTAGTTCAAATCTGCTATAGTACGACATACAGTAACAACGTAGCACCTCTCCCGTATGCGTAATGCAATTATCCTCATCGTACTCGCACTCGTCTTCTTCGCTGCAGGGTGGACAATCTACCGTTTTGTGACCAAGCGGTCAGAAGAGATTAAGGTTACGGTAAATAACGCGCCGGCTCTCCAGCAGGCACCTACCGCTACTCCAAACACTACTAACCCAGCGGTTAAGAGTACACCTACACCGCTACCTACCGCTGTTGCCACCGCTACACCCAAGGCAACAACGCCAAAAGTTGGGGGGACAACCGTTGCTAAGGCTACCGCTACTCCAGCAGCAGGTGGCAAGCTCCCAACTACGGGACCTGGCGAAGTCTCGCTAGTTGTCGTTAGTGCAATGGGACTTGTTGGTGCGATGGCAGGCAGGCGAGTACAGCTCAAGCGGGGGATTGCTGCAGCGTACCGGTCACAGGGAAAACTGTAGAAATCCTTCAACACTATTTCTTCTGGTTGGACTAGTGCGTAGTTGCACTAGTCCTTTTTGTTTGAGTGTGCAAACACCATTTCTAGGTATGCTGATGGCTGATTTTGCTGCTCGTAAACCTGGGGAGTACCGAGAAAACTAAGTTTTTTTGAAATGCGCTACTAGAGCGCACGTCTAGCGGGTGACAGGTTCCAACAGGTTGACTTTGGTTGGTCTCGCTCAGGTATACTAGCTACGTGAAGTTCCCACACGCACGTACAGATACCCCGAAAGCGCTACAGGTTGGCAAGCAGACGTCTGTTGCCAGGTTTGTCAGGGTTACCCTCCTGGCAGGTTTTTTGGTGCTCAGTTCACTGGTTGGGAGTGCTCCTCTCCAGGTTCAAAAGGCTCAGGCAGCTGCAGGGGTTCCTTACGCTTTCTCCTACCAGGGTAGGCTCTACGACAGCTCGGGCAACCTCCTTGGAGGATCTGGAACAACCTACTGTTTCAAGTTCTCTCTCTGGGACCACACCACACCTGGATCTGGCTCACGTATTTGGCCAACAGGAGCGCCTGGGGCGGCTCAACTCACCGTGAAGTACGGGGTATTTACCGCAAATGTGGGTATTGACACCCCAGACCCGCTCACCTTCAACTTCTACGACAACGATGCTGTCTACCTCCAGGTTGAGGTTGCTGCGTACAGTGGTGGTTGTGGAACGTACGAGACACTTTCGCCACGTAAGCGAATGGTTGCTTCAGGGTACGCTATCAACTCAGATCTCCTAGATGGTGCCACTTCTGGTACGGCCGCAAACAACATCCTCAAGCTCGATGCTAGTGGAAATGTGGGCCTAACTGCTACCAACCCAAGTGTGCGGGCAAGCAGTACCAATACCCTCACTATCCAGGGAGGTGGTGCTACGGGTGATCTCCAGTTCTTCAGCTCATCAAACAAAATTACCTCAGCTGGCGCGCTCACCCTTGCTGGTGGTGCTACATTGGGAGGTGGGCTCTCAGCTACCACAGGTGGCTTCTCTGGAGCGATTACCGGTACTAGCGCAAGCTTTAGTTCTGCAAGTGGTATTACCCTTGGTACCGCCTCTTCGGCAAACGGAACGATTGTCCTTCAAAACTCCACCAACGCAAATACCCTCACCATTGCCAGTGGGGCAACCAGTACCAGCTACGCACTCAGCCTGCCAGCGGCGCAGGGAACATCCAACACCGTCCTCAGAAACGACGGTAGTGGAAACCTCACATGGGTAACCCTCTCAGCCACCGCCTGTAGCAACTGTATTCTGAACGATGGAACTGCTACCAATGTCACCAACAGCATCGCACCAACCAGCGATATTGTTTCACTCCAGGTGAAGCAGACCACAGCAGGGAGTCCTACTAGCAACATCTTTGAGGTTGAGGATAGTGCCGGAAGTGCCCAGTACCTGAAGGTTGATAGCGCAGGCTCAGTGGTAATGGCTCCAACCGCTGGACAGGCGCTCTTCATGAACATTGCCGCCGGTGCCTACTCAAGGGTGGCAGCAACTGCGGCGCCCACCACCAGTCTCTTTCAAGTCACCAACACTGGCCAAGCCACCACAACCGCAAATGCCAACGGCATTAGTGTTGACTACGTTGGGGGAGCGGCAGCAGTTGAGGGATCTGGTGTGAGAATAGATGTGAACCCAGGTAGTACTAGTGGGGGAACCTGGAACGGCATGCGGTTTGTCGCAAACTCAACTGGACCGGTATCAGGGGTTGCCCTCAACGGGTTGAAGCTTGATGGACCATCTAGTCCAGGTGCCGGAACTGAGACAGCTATCAATATTGGGACTGGCTGGGATGTGGGGTTGAGTATCCAGTCTGGAGGGATAAAACTAACTGAAATTGCTGATCCAGGTACACCTGCTGCGAATGACCTGCTTGTGTACGCAAGTGACTTTGGCGGAAGAACAATGCTTAAAGTGAAAAGCTCCTCAGGGGTGCAGTACAGCCTCCAGCCAAGTTTGTTTGAGAACAACGTAGCAATGATCTCGCCAAACACTACTACCTCTGTTTCTACAATCGGAACAGCAGTTACCTCAACAGGTACGCTTTCTCACCCAGCGGCAACCGAAGCAACAGGGTTCATGACCAACTTTGTTAGTGGTGCGGTGGCAGGAAACACGGCTGGTACCGGTACCGCTGCAACAAACTTCTTTAGAGGTTCTACTGCTGGAGCAAATGGCTGGTTCTTCTTTGCAAGGCTCTACTTCCCGGATTCACTCGCAAGCTACGCTCACCTCACGACAGGGTCTCGTATCTTTGTTGGTCTCACCAACCAGACCATGGCAACTGCAGTAGGTGCTGATAACCCAGTGGGACACCGAGCTGGTTTCTCCTTAGTTCCTGCTCGTGATACCACCGCCTTCAACTGGAAGTTTAGTACCAAGGATAACACCACAGAGAGCGTTGCAGACCTGGGTGTCGCCTTTGCAGCTTCCAAGGTCTATGACTTCTACATCTACGTAGCGCCTCAGGGGTCAACCATCTACTACAGGCTTGATAATCTCACCGATAGCGTTACCACTAACGGTTCAACCTCAAGTAACCTGCCAGGGACCACCACTGCGCTCAGAGCAGGGTTCCAAATTGCAACCCTCAATGCTGTCGCTAAGAACGTGAGGATGCAGCGTGTCTACGTCGGAACAGATAGGTAGGCTATGAAGGCAGCGAGTATCTCCACATTCCTGATGGTTGCAGGAGCTGCCGTGCTTGGTGCAGGGTTAGTTATTGGAGCCGGTTACCTTGATCTCCTACCAAAGAACCAGCAAATTGCAGGCGTTACCCCTTCTCCTAAGCTTGAGATTGACCAAATCCTCGAGAAGCTAGAGGCTTCGCTTGAGCTCCCAAAAAGTGAGGTACCTTCGCTAGCCACGGTGACCGATCCCACCAAGCTCACTGATCAACCTTTCTTTAAGCGGGCTGAGGTAGGTGATAAGGTACTCCTCTACACAGAAGCAGGGAGAGCCGTTCTCTATCGCCCAAAAACGGGTAAGGTGATAGAGATAGGTCCATTTGTGCTCACCAACCCCTCCAGCAACCCACTCCTCACCGCAACTCCTCCAACGGGGAAATAGCATGCATACCAGGAAGATCCTCAGTACTCTCGCTGCAATCCTCCTCCTCACCATGGGGAGTGTTGCGGTTGCTGAAGATTTCTCTTCCGGTAGCTTTACAGTGAAGGACCCAGTTATCGGGCAGGGAGCACTAAATAACGCGAGTAGCTCAAGCTACCAAAACTCAGGTGGGAGTGGTGATGCTGCCTCTGGTAATAGCAGCTCGGGAAGTTTTGGAGCTGAATCTGGAGGGCAAGAGTTTGATACCACCGAACCAGTTACGGGTACGGTAAGTGACGGTGCAGGAGCAGATGTTGATTCCCAGACGAGCATGACCACCATCCAGGCAAACTGGAGCGGTTGGAGTGATCCGGAATCAGGTATCTCCCTGTATGAGTATAAGCTCCAACGAGAGGTTGATAACCAGTGCTGGGATGCAACGGGGAACAGCTGGTCAGCCTGCAACGTCTGGAACGCAAATGGTACCAGTACCAGCTACAGTTCAAGTCACGCAAACCTCGCTCTGAGGACTGGGACAAACTACATCACCTGTGTGAGGGCGACCAACAACGCCAACCTCGTGAGTAGCGCCGTCTGCTCGGATGGGGTAGGAATTAGCCCAAGTACCACCCTTTCGTACAGCACCACAGCAAACATCCCAGCTCTCAACCCGGCAAACAGCTGGAACGCCACCGCAAATACGGTGATTACCATCGTTACCAACGCCTACAATGGGTACATTGTGTACGGCTCAAAGACAGACCTGCTTCGCTCCCTTTCCTCACCCTCTAAGACCATTTCAGACATCTCTGATGGTGGCTGTAGCGGGTCTGCGGTGCCTTGGCCAGGAGGTGGGGGGTTTGGCTTCACCAGTTCAGATGACATTGACGGCAACAAGTTCACCACCGCTACCAAGTACTGCAACTTTCCTACCACCATCACTCCAACGCTCGGTAGGCAGGTGGCAGACAGGGTTTCGGCAATTACCGGCGCAGCAGCTACCGACAACCACACCATTACCTACCGAACCCAGGTAACCACGGCTCAGGAATCTGGTCAGTACCAGACCGGTATCATTTACACCATTATCCCGCAGTACTAATGCTCCTACTTCGCCCAGCAAGCGCCATCGTAGGGGTTCTGCTGGTTTTGGGTCTCTTCGCCCCGTACCGCGCCCCACAGCGCGCCCATGCTGAAGGTAGGGTGAACCTGAGGATAGCGCCGGTACTGATAGAGGATGAGGCAAATCCAGGCGAGACCATTACCCGGATGATCAGCGTTGAGAACCTCTCAAACGAGATTCTCCCTGTTCAGGCATTTGCGGCAGATGTCTACAGTATTGATGAAGCAGGGAGGCTTGGGGTAGATGGCTCAGCAGGGAGTAGCTCGGCTAAAGATTGGTTCAGGTTTGATAGGGAAATGATTCTCGATCCAGGCGTCGAGCGGCAAATTGAAGTAGCAATTGTCATCCCAAAGAATGCCCAGCCTGGTGGGAGGTACGTCTCGGTGTTTGTGAATCCACTTGCCGACAACGTAACCGAGAGTGGGACCAGTAAGCTCAACGTTCAATCCCAGATTGGGGTGCTCTTCTTCCTCACCGTGAAGGGAGACGTGCTGAAACGAGGGGAGATCAGTTCCTTCAGTATCCCTTGGGTGAACATCGGGGGCGAAGTACCAATGAAGGCATCGCTCAAGAATACTGGAAACGTCCACCTGAGACCTCACGGGGTAATTGTGGTCAGGAACATCCTGGGGCTCACCACCGATGAGGTGAACATTGAAGACTACGGATCAATCTCAGCGTTACCAGGAAAAGTTCGTACAACTACTGCTAGGTGGGAGGGTGCTTTCCCCATAGGCATTTACCGGGCAGAGCTAACGCTCACCAATGGCCCGGGGTTCAGGCTCACTGCGTCTAGGTGGTTTGTGGTTTGGAACATCTGGCTCCTTGTTGTGATGCTGCTTGCGGGGTTCTTTGGGTGGTTGTACTGGTACACAAACGGCAAGGCATACCGTAGGAGGAGGGTAGCAAAGCGACAGATTTCCCGACACAGACGGATTTAGTGTTTAGTGTATTAAACTTACCAAATATACGCTCCAGTAAGCGTATATTTTTTGTTTATAGCTAAGAACAGCAATTTACAGGTTCAAACTTCCACTTTTCAGGTTAACTATCTAGCTCAATTTCACCTTAGACTAAAGACTACTCCTAGAGCAGGTTATCCCTCTCTGCAAACCTGCGGGGGGTTAAAATGCTCGATTTTGCAGGTTCGTTCTCGGTATAATGACAGAGATGCGAAGTTCAGACACGATTTTCGAGGTTCAGGCACTCCCGCCAAAGCACCGTCCGCTCAAGCGAGCGCACCATCTTTTGATGTCCAAGGGTGGTACTTATCACCGCTGGCACCAGCACCCTCACCACAAGAAAATTCACTGGGCCATCTTCGGACACTACGTAGCTGCCATTGCCATAGTTGGGGCCCTCGTTCTCCAGGGTGGCTTTGGGTCTACCGCCCTTGCAGCTCCGCTCACCTACACGGTTTCAAACAAGGATGCCTGGAACCAGGGAACCCTAAGTAATACTGACAGTGAAACTACCGCTGGAGACCTCAAGGTTGCCCCAGATGGTGCTTGGACAGCCAGAACCTGGAAAACCCCACCAGAAACCCTCACGCTAGGGGCGGCATTTGCCACTGATGACACTGACGTTTTTGTCCTCAAGGGTAACGGAGACAACGCTTTCTGGAAGTACTCGCCAACCCTCAACACTTGGTCGGTGCTCACAAACGCTCCATACGGTGCCTACGGTTCAAGCTTGCGGATGGGCGGAGCAGATACGCTCTACGCCATCTTTGGTGGCTACATCGCAAAGTTTGCCAAGTACACCATCTCAACTAACACCTGGACGCTACTAGCAGATCTACCTGATACCGTGTTCAACGGCTCAACACTCGGGTGGACTGGGTCTGCCCTCTACCTGCTGCGCGCCGGTGGCACCCAAGATTTCTGGCTCTATGATACGGCACTTGATTCTTGGTCTTCGGTGGCAGGTCCTCCAGCCACGGTTGGCTACGGAGCTGACCTAATTTGGGATGGTTCAACGTACTTCTACACCCCAAGGGGGGCTGGTACTAACACCATCTACCGGTTCGCTCCTGGTACCAGCACGTGGTCAACCATGAGTACCAACTACAGTACCACCATCAGTGAAACCTCGTTTGGGGTCTACTACTCAGGTGCCCTCTACTTCATGCGCGGTACCAATACCGCAAACTTTGACAGGTGTACTATTAGCGCGCTCACCTGTAGTGGGGGAGCATGGACGGCGCTCACCGCGTTTCCAGCGGCAACCCGCTACGCCGGCATGGTCTACATCCCAAGTCTCACCCAGTTCCTCGTATTCAGAGGAAATACCACTATGGAGCACTGGCGGTACAACATTGCCGGCAACAGCTTTGTTGGACCAGCAGCGTACCCAGCAACAACCGGTACCGGGAATGATTTACTCTGGGATGGATCAGATACGGTGTACAGTCTGCGAGGAGGGAATACCAATAACTTCTACAAGTACACAATCTCTACCAATACCTGGGCAGCCCTGACGGTTACTGGTCTTGGCACCATCAACAGTGATAGTACCAACCTGGCAAAGAGCGGAAACTACGTTTATGCCCTGAGAGGTAACGGTACCAATACGCTCTACCGGTACGATGTCACTAACGATGCAGGTGGCTGGACAACCATGACCAACGCCCCAGCTACCATCGCTGATGGTGGTGACTTTGTGTACCCGGGGAGTGGGAGCTACATCTACGCAACGAGAGGTACAAATACGGTAAGCTTCTACGCCTACCACATTGGGAACAACAACTGGACCACCCTAGATCCAACTGATCCGGGAGTTGCGGTGAGTACGGGGGGAAGGCTTGTGAGCGATGGTACCAACGTCTACATGAACCCAGGCTTGGGTAACACCAATCTCTACCGCTATAACGTTGCAGGCAACAACTGGACTACCCTCAGTAGGATGCCATTTGCTCCCTACTACGGTTTTGATTTTGCGTACAACAGCGGCAAAATCTACGCCACCGCGGGCAACTACGCTAACACCTTCTGGGAGTACAACATTGCGGGCGGCACCTGGAGGCAGCTCAAGTCAACCCAGAACGATACCACCAACGAACGCGGTTTCTACAACGGTGCTGCCATTGAGTACATTGGTTCAAACACCATCTTGGCAACCAGGGGAGCAGGGAGTTCCGAGGTCCTCAGCTTTAGTACGGGAAGCTACGAGTACGCAGCAACCGGAACCTACGTTTCGCAAACTTTAGACCTCTCCTACGTCGCCAGCTGGAATAGCCTGACCCTTTCCACCTCAATTCCAAGTGGAGCTGCGGTAAGCTCGGATACCCGCACCAGTGCCGATGGGAGTACCTGGTCTTCGTGGGCTGCCGTCAGTGGTACCACCATTAGTTCGCCCACCAACCGCTACCTCCAGATTAGAATAAATCTCACCGCCGGAACGGGAAGGTCTACTACTCCTACGGTTAGTGATTACGTACTCTCGTACAATACTGATGAAGCGCTTCCTACTAACCCGGCCACCTTTACCTGTAACTCGCAGGATGTGGGGGGTGTTGCGCTTACCTCTGGTAATACCTATACCTACCCTAAACCATCGTGTAGCTGGACTGCTGGGAGCGATGGGGAGTCTGGTTTGGCTGGCTACTACGTCTACTTTGGTACCAACGCAAGTGCCGATCCAGCATCACTTGGGTGGCAGCAAACGGCTACTACCTATACGGTAGAGCAGCCAATTAGTGCAGGAACCTACTACCTGAGGGTTGCTTCTGTAGATGCTAAGAACAACGTAGCAACAGCAACCACTGGCTTTACCTACGTCTATGCTGGTGTTTCACCCCCAACAACGGTAACTAAAACGCTTACCGCAGACTTTAGTGGGGGAACCGAGTCAAACGTAGTTACCACTTCAGACCAAATTAGGCTCACCAGT
The DNA here is from genome assembly GCA_964593885.1 of uncultured Candidatus Saccharibacteria bacterium. Lineage (GTDB taxonomy): Bacteria > Patescibacteriota > UBA1384 > CAILIB01 > CAILIB01 > CAZQKK01. The sequence continues at coordinate 369,778 of CAZQKK010000001.1, forward strand.
AAGGCTGGTTTCTGGCAGGAAGAGCGGCTCACCGCGGTACCTGCTGGTGTGGGAGCTGGAGCTGGGATGGTCTACAAATCAACCACTGGGCTCATCTACGTGCTACGTGGAAACGGTACCAACACCTTCTACTCGTACAACCCAACCACTGACGCATGGGTAACGCTCAGTAGTACCAACTTGCCAGTGGTAAACGTCGGAGGCATGCTCGTTAACGGACCAGGAAACTACCTGTACGCTCATGCCGGTAACAGTACCCAGAAGATGTATCGGTACGATATCACCAACGACGCCGCGGGGTGGGATGACCTGAGCGCCGAAGATTCTCCTTCTGCCTTTTCTACAGGCGGGTTCATGGTCAGTAATGGTACCTACATCTACGCCATGCGTGGAAACAACGATGATGCCTTCTATCGCTACGATCCTGCAACCACCAGCGATGGACAGTGGACTACCATGGCAAACGTGGACTTTGGTTTCCCAACGGTGGGCCAAAACAACATTCCAACCACTGGTGCCGGTCTGGCATTTGATGGTGCCAGTAGCATCTATGCAATTCAAGGTAATGGTCAATCTGGTGGGTTTGCTAAGTACAACATTGGGAGCAACACCTGGACACAGCTCTACAGTACGCCTCTCCCAATCATGCCAAATGCCGGAGCTTTCATTGCCTGGGATCCAGATCTCCAGAAGCTGCTCTACAACGCTGGAGCAATCTCAACCAAGACCTACCTCTACGACCCTGCTAACCCAGGTTGGACGGCGGTAGCTTCCGCTCCTGCCCAGATGAGTACCGGTGCCTTTGCCTTCAAGCAGGGGACGAAGTTCTACGTCTTGAGGGGTGGAAATAACACCCAGATGTACACCTACAACTCAGCCAAGAACACCTGGCGTGTACCTGCAGCCGGCCTCTTCGGCTACAACTACGCAAGTGGTAGCAACTTTGGGGTTGGGTACGGAGCTGACATGATTACTGCTTCAGATGGCACTGTCTATGCTACCAGGGGTAACTACTCTTCAGACTTCATTAAGTACAACCCAACCACAGGGGCGGTTACCCGTTTGAGTAACCTACCTTCGGGTGTCTACCTAGGAGGTTCGCTGGTCTACCGGGCAAATACCCAGCAAATCTATGCAACTGTGGGAACTGGTACCAACAATGGTACTGCCTTCTTCATCTACACCATCTCCACCGATACGTGGGCAGAGCAAACCTCAGACCCACTTCCTATCATTGCTGGGGCGGGCTCTTCTATGGCTTACGACGGTTCACGCTACATCTACTACACGCGAGCAGGTACCTCTACCGGTTGGTACCGCTACGATACCTCTGCTTCAGTTGGGGCAAGGTGGTCAGCGGCCCTCCCTACCACTAACTTGCTCAACCTAGACTACGGTTCAGACCTCGTGTACCGCAGCGGCTACATCTACACACTTCGTGGTAGCAACGTCAATCCAAACATTCTCTACAGGTTTGATACCACCGCTCTTCCTGGTGGAACCTGGACAGCGCTTGCCTCAATTCCAAACCCAGTCTACAACGATGGCTTCATGGTTGATGGTGGAAACGGTTACCTCTATGCAGCACGTGGTATCAACACTAACAGCGTCTATCGTTACGACATTGTAGGAAACACGTGGGCAACCGTAGCAAACTTCCCAGGTCAGGTTTCTATCGGAGGTGAGGGAACCACTAATGGTACTAGCAAGATCTACTCCTTCGCTGGGCAGGGAACCGCTACCTGGACAGACGCTATCTACAGCTACGTTATTCAGAGCAGTAACTCTAGCTTTGAAGAAACTGGTTCATACACCTCACCTTCAATAGACCTCTCAACTGTCTACAAGTGGGCAAACCTCACGGTGGACTACACGGTGCCAAGTAACGGTGGGGTAACCATCGAAACCCGTAGTTCTGCTGATAATAGTTCATGGTCAGGTTGGGCAAGTACCGGTACTGGTCAGCGCAACGGTACAACCTACACCTACGCCATTTCATCTCCTTACAACCGCTACATCCAGGTGAGATTCAGTCTCAGCTCCACCGATGGTGTCTTCAGTCCTACGGTGAGTAGCTTCCAGGTTAACTACTACCAAGATACTACTGCTCCTACTAACCCTACTGCTCTTGCGCTGGCAAAGTCACAGGCTTCTGGCGGAGTGAACATCACATCTGATACCTGGTACAACTACAGCGCCCCGTACTTTGAGTGGCCTGCCGCTGGCGACGTGAACGGTGCCGCAGATACAGCAGGTGGCAGTGGAGTAGCTAACTACTACGTCTACTACGGCACAGATAACACGGCAGTTCCAAGTACTGCTGGGGTGCTCCAGAGTGGGCGAAGCTACACGGCGGGAGCAATGAGTAGCGGGCAGACGTACTACCTGAGAATCCAGACTGTAGACGATGCGGGTAACATTCAGGGAGCTATTTGGGATGCCTACACCTACAAGCTTGATACTACGGCACCTACGAACCCAGGAAGTATTGGGGTAAATCCAGTTGGCTACACCAACGTAGACTCGTACACGTTTACCATTTCAGGTGGAGCTAGTGACGCAAACTCTGGTCTCCTCAAGTACCAGTACCGCACTGGGGCAGATGGTGCCAATACCTGGTACGACGTCTCGCCAGCTCTCAGTGCAACGGTAACACTCCCAGATGGTGCCCATACCCCCGCCCACTATGTAGACGGGGCAAATGTCTTCTACTTGAGAACTGTTGATGCTGCAGGCAACGTCGCTCCAACCCCAATTTCGGTGCAGTACTACTTTGGGAGCAGCGCTCCTTCGCCACCAACAAACCTTCAGGTAACACCAGCTACCAACACTACCAACTCGTTTACCTTTGAGTGGGAAGATCCAGCTGCCTTCATTGGTGAAGCCAATAAGCTTACCTACTACTACAGCGTCAACACCCTTCCAAATGAGTTCAATACCAATAGTACTACTGCAAAGGCTGTGGGGCCTGCTCCATTTGCCAGCCAGCGTGGCACTAACCGCTTCTACGTTGTTGCTAAAGATGAGGCAGGTAACATTGACTACGACCAGTACGCCTATGTAGACTTCACCGCTGATACCTCAGCTCCTCCTGCACCTACTGCGGTTACCGCAAGTGATATCTCAAACAAAGAGGGAGGCGAGTTTAGGCTGGTTATCTCTTGGCTGGTTCCTACCATTACCGACCCTAACAACTTCAACGGGTACGACATTTACGCTGCCTCTGACGAAGCCGGTCCTTACACAAAGATTGCAAACACTAGCGGTACCGCTTACGTACACACAGACCTGGTGAAAGATGGTGAGTACTTCTACTACGTCCAGTCTATTGATAAGACCGGAAACCACTCAGCATCTTCCTCAACTGCTTCAGCCATTGCCACAGGTAGGTACACCAAGGCGCCAGCCATCGTTTCTGAGCCGTCAGCAGTGTCACAGGCACGATCAGCCAAGGTAAGTTGGGCAACTGCTCGCCAGGCCACATCTGCAGTTGAGTACGGAACCACTGAAGAATTTGGTAATACCACAGGTAATTCACCTACCCAGCTGGTTACCAGCCACGAGGTGCTCTTGGGTAACCTACAGCCAGACACCGTCTACTTCTACCGTGCGGTATTCTTGGATGAAGATGGAAACACGGGAGTTTCTCCAGTTGCCTCCTTCCTTACCAAGCCAGCACCAGTTGTGGCAGGCCTCGAGGTAACCGACATTACCCTCAGCAGCTTCTGGGTAAGTTGGCAGTCAAATGTACCTTCCCAGGGTGAGGTTGTCTACGGTGCTACCCAGGCATTTGGGGGAACAGTGAAAGAAGATCCTTTCTACACCACCACCCACCGGGTAAAACTTGAAGGGCTGCCAAGTGACACCATCCAGAACTTCCAGATTAAAGCTACGGATGAAGAGGGCAACATCTTCACCTCAGACATCTACACCCAAAGTACCTTGGCACTTCCTAAGGTGAGCAACGTGAAGCTTGAGAACAAGGTAGGGGTTGATACACCTACGGTGATCGTTCAGTTCTCTACCAACGTTGATGCAACCACCATCGTGAGGTACAGCACTGAGGGAAGCACTGAGAAGATCTACAGCGGTGTGGATTACTCTCTCGAACACGAACTTATTCTGGATGGCCTCCTACCTACCAAACCTTACGTTCTGAAGATCAGTGGTAGAGATAGGTACGGAAACGAGTCAGCCCAGCAGCTCCACACCATTACCACCAAGTCTGATACCCTCCCTCCTAAGGTAGAGGCAATTACCGAGCGCCAAAGGGTTAGTGGAGAAGGTGCGGCGGCAGAAGCACAGCTTACCGTTAGGTTGACCACCAATGAGCCTGCTAAAGTAGTAGTTGAAGCAGCTCAGGGTACCGGGGCAACCCAGTTCACCATTGTTTCTCCTGAGCAGGCACTCAGTAGGGAGCACACCGTCCTCCTTCGCCTCGGAAAGCCAAACGCCGCCTACACCTACAGGGTTACGGTGACAGATGAAGCAGGTAACCAGGCACAGACAGAAACCAAGACAATTGTGGTAGGTAGGGCAAACAAGGGAGCCTTTGAGCAGATTCTGGCTATCTTCAGCAGGAGCTTTGGCTGGCTCGGTTCAGTATTCAAGTAAGGAGGGGAATGGCTACGAAGAAACACGAAAAGAAAGGGGGGTTGAGCATTGCAGAGCTTGCAAAGTCTGCTGCTACTTTTCGTGCAACTGGAATGGAGTCTGTCGCCCCACGAAGGCATGAGCGAGGCCTGAGAGATGACAAGGAGCACACCCCAAAGCCAGGTGCTCCTGCTATTGAGGCTAAAAACATTGTGAAGAACTTTAAAACAGGGGATGGAAGTACCGTGAGCGTTCTTAAAGATATTGATGTCACCATTCAGCCTGGCGAATTCATCATGATCCAGGGTCAGTCCGGTAGTGGTAAGTCTACATTCCTCAACGTCATGAACGGCTGGGAGCAGCCAACAGGAGGAAAACTGCTCATTGAGGGGCAGAACATCTACGAGTGGACTGAAGATGAAAGGGCACGTTTGAGGTGGGATGCCATCGCTCTCGTACACCAGACGCCAAACTGGGTGAAGGCACTCAACGTGATTGATAACATTGCCATCCCTCACATGCTGGCTCGGCATACCCAGATTGAAGCTAGAAAACGCGCCTATGAGCTCTTGAGACTCCTGGAGTTTGAGCGGTTTGCCTACTACAAGCCGGTAGATCTCTCGGGAGGACAGCAGCAGCGTATGAGTTTCCTACGAGGCCTCATCAACAACCCCCGGATTATCATGGCAGACGAGCCAACGGGAAACCTTGACTCTGTGTCTTCAGATATTGTCATGGAGTTCTTTGACAGGATTAATAAAGAGCTTTCGCGCACTATCATCATGGTTACCCACAACCTTGATCTCCTTCACTACGCCGATAGGGTGATCCACATTAAGGATGGAAAGGTAGATAAGATTGCCGTGAATCGAAAGCGCAAGATTGAACCTCCTAAGTACCGAGATGTCCTTGAAATGGTCTTCTCAGACAACATCAAGCGGGAGGATCTCAAATGAGGTGGCGCTACATCCTCGCTATTAGCTGGAAGAGCCTGATGGACAGTAAGATCAGGTCTATCCTTACCATCATGGGAGTTATTATTGGCGTGAGCGCGGTAACCTTTCTAATCGCACTTGGGTACGGTTTTGAGAAGATGACCACTAGCCAGGTGAGTACCGAGAACGCTCTCAGAAGCTTTGATGTAAACCTTGATGATAGTGACCTTGTGGCAATTAGCCCCGAGGACCTTTCACGTTTCAAGGGAATCTCAGGTGTAGAGGATGTTGAGGCTGCCGTTAACCTTGCCGGCAAGGTGCTCTACAAGAACGTCAAGAGCGACATTGTAATCAATGGGTACAGCAAGAAGTTCTTTGAGATGAGCAACCTTAGGCTCCTGCGAGGTGAGGTGTACCAGGACGACGCAAAGAGTGATGGCGTTGTGGTGAGTACTGCCCTCCTCACCACCCTCAACATTGCGGTGAACGATTTTGCCGGTACCACCCTGGGGGTGGAGGTGCAGGCAAGTAAGTCACTCTCACCTTCGCTCAAGGATGGTGAGAAGCGCACCATTGAGAACCTCAAGATTGTAGGGGTTATCGATGAGAATGAATCTCCGTTTATTGTCCTGCCGTATGAGCGAATTAAAGCGGATGTGTTAGTAGCAAACTACAACACCGCAAAGTTGGTGACTACAAGCGAAGAGAAGGTGCCAGATATTCGTGAGCAGGTGAGTAGGGATGGGTTCTTCACCAGCTACGTAGGGGATACCATCGCCCAGATTAACTCGTTCTTTACCATCTTCAGGTACGTGGTAGCTGGATTTGGCCTGATTGGAATGCTCGTTGCCGTACTTGGCATGTTCAATACCCTTACCGTTTCGCTTTTGGAGAGAACGAGGGAAATTGGTGTTCTCAAGTCTAACGGCGCTACTAGCCAGGATATCTGGAGGATGTTCCTCACCGAGGCAATGATCATTAGTACAGTAGGAGGTATTGCCGGCCTCGTGATGGGAGCCATTATTGGCGAGACCATCAACTTCATCTTCAACGTCTACGCCAACCGCAACGGAGCCCTGCCAGTAGACTTCTTCTACGTGCCATTCTTCTTTGTGGTTGCAATGGTTCTCTTCGTCCTCTTGATGGGAATTGGTACGGGGTACTACCCATCCAAGCGGGCAAGTAGGATTAGAGTTCTCGACGCACTTAAGTACGAGTGATGCTCTCAGAAGCCCAACTCCTCCAGCAACGTAAACGCGAGAAGCAGTTCCACAGCCTGCTCCACAACGTGTGGTTTATCAGGTTTACCTCTGTTGTCGCCTTTGGCCTCTCAACAGTTCTCTTTGGAGCGATGCAGAGCTACCAGTCTGGTGGCTACTCGCTCCTGATCATTATCTTTGGTGCACTCCTCAACTTCATCTTCTCCTTCAGTAAGAACGTCGATATTAGGGAGGCAGTTCACGTACTCACCTTTGTGCTGTACTTGGGTATTCTCTACGCGGGTGGGATTAGCTTCTTCTTTTTCCTTGTGATAAGAGGGTAGGAACGTGGGAGGCGCGGCCAAAAACCGGCGAGGGATAGGGTTTGCTGCAGCACTGATTGTGAGTGCTATTTCAGGTTTTTTTGCAGCTGCAGTGCCTTTTGGAGGTGAGCTCTCAGCAGTATCAAACCTGGCTGTCATAGTTTTTGCACTCCCAGCGCTCGTAGCCCTCTACCGTGTGGTGTCGCCGCAAAAGCTCTGGATACTCTTGGTACTAGCCTCATTCGCCATCCTAGTTGAGGCACTTTCAATTACCACGGGGTTTCCCTACGGTTTTTTCACCTACGGCTCAAAGATGGGGTGGCGGCTCGGAGGATTGGTGCCGTGGACGGTACCTTTTGCCTGGGTACCACTGGTGGTTGGTGCCGTGGCAATCTCTGCAAAGGTTGTGCCTAGGGGTGCCGCCAGGTTTGTCCTGGCCGTGTTGCTTCTCGTATTCACTGATCTCCTCCTAGATCCAGTTGCCGTTAAGCTTGGTTTTTGGAGCTACACATCTCCGGGTAGCTACTTTGGGGTACCCTTGAGTAACTTCATTGGGTGGGTTGTAAGCGGCGCCATTGGCGTGTTCCTCCTCAACCAGATGCTTCGTGGTAAACAAATGGGCAACCTCGCCACCAAGGGCTTCATCGCCATCCTCATCTTCTGGTCTGCAGCAGCCTGTACCCTTGGTCTGTACCTACCACTACTCGTGGGCTGTGCCCTCATCCTCTTCACCTGGGGGACACAGGAGCAACAATTTAGGCTATTCTGAAGGGGTAACTGTAACATACAACCTATGGCTATTCGTACCGCTCTCATTACGGCAAGTGGATTTGGCAGCAGGTTCTTTCCTGTTTCAAAGAGTGTTCAGAAGGAAATGCTCCCTGTACTCAATCGCCCCGTACTGGACTACCTGGTAGACGACTGTATCGCTGCAGGGATCACCAACATCATCCTTACGGTGCGAGAAGGCCAGCCTTTAGTTCCTTACTACTACACCGAGCAACCCGCGGTGAAGCAGTTCTTTGATGAGCGTGGTTGGGGCGAAAAGTACGCAGCCCTTGAGACCCTCCACAACAAGGCTACCTTCACCTTTGTCACCCAGAGTCACGAAGATGGCTACGGAACAGGGGTGCCGGTGAGACTTGCCCAGAAGTACCTGGAGAACGAGGAAGCCTTCCTCTACCTCACTGGTGATGACTTTACCTACAGCGGCCAGGGAAGTAGCAGTGCCTCTCAACTCATGTCGGTATGGGAGGAGACGAGAGCTGCTGCAGTTTTGAGTTGCCGAGAAGTTGAGTCAGAGCTAACCCACAAGTATGGCATTGTAGAGACCAGGGAAGAGGGTGGTAAGCAGTTCCTCACTACCTTCATTGAAAAGCCTGCCCAGGGAACTACCGCCTCTCGTCTAGCAAACATCAGTAAGTACGTCTTTACCCCAAGCATCTTCCCACTCCTTGAGAACCAGGGAGTTGATCAGAAGTCTGGTGAGCTCTACGTCACCGATACGGTACTCTCGCTATCAAAACAGCAGCCAGTAGCCGTGCACGTCCCACAGGGAGACTACCTGGACTGTGGTAACGTAGCGGGTTGGTTGAAAGCAAACCTGAAGCTAGCATCCGCAGATCCAGCGCTCTGGGGTGAGCTTTCAGCCTACGTGTCTGAGCTGAATAAGTAGCATGCAGGTACGAAAGCTACTGTACTGGGCTCTTGCGGGTCTCCTCGTTTTTTACCTGGTTAACCACCGTAACGAGCTTCTCCGTGTGGTTGAGGTTATGCTCCACGGAACGTGGTACTGGATGGCTTTTGCCGTAGTGTTCCAATCGTTTCACTACATCTTTCACGCAAATTCGCTTCGTGAGAGCTTTGCCTGCATGGGGATGGAGAGGAGGAGGCGGGAGTACCTCCCAATTACCCTGGCTTCCCTTGCGGTAAACGTGGTGGCTCCAAGCCTCAATGTGTCGGGTGCCGCCTTTGTGGTAGATGAGATGAGGAAGAAGGGCTACAAAGCAGTGGGAAGTGTCGTTGCAACGGCCATTGCGGTACTTTCTGACGGAGTGGCTTTCGTGGTTGGGGCCCTCTTAGTTGCCTGTTTCCTCTTCATTAAACAGGAACTTTCAGCCCCAGTACTCCTCGGAGTACTCTTCCTCACCTCAACGGTTCTTACCCTGGTAGGACTGATTCTCTACTTCTGGAAGCGACCAAACTCTCTCAACTGGCTGTTTGCAATTATCGGGAAGAAGCGTGCTCACACCTGGAAAGAGGAGTGGCACAAGATTACCGAAGTGGCACTACCTTTCAAAAAGATTACCCCTGTAGTGATGTACGAGGGGCTTTCCCACCTCTCAAACTTTATTTCCCTCTGCTGCGCCTTCTTGGCATTTGGTGTGGATCCGGTGAGCCTCGTTCCGGCAACCGCCTACGTGGTAGCGGTGATCTTCATCATTTTTTCGCCAACCCCCATGGGCATTGGCTTTGCGGAGGGTGGAATGGCGCTGGCAATGGTAGGGCAGGGGGTGCCAGAGGCCGAAGCTACAGCCATAACCATCGCCTTTCGAGGTGTAAGTTTCTGGTTACCTTTCCTGATTGGGACCTTCTTTTTACACAAGATTCAGCAAGGAGCAGGACATGAAGCCTAACAGTAGAGACCAATCCAAAGACCTCATTTGGCTGGAGGTGAGCAAGTCAGCTTTCGCCCACAACCTTTCTCAAATACGTAAGCTAGTGGGGGACGAGGTATTAATTGCAGCCTGTGTGAAGGGGAATGCCTACGGTCACGGAATCATCGAGAGCTCAAAGCTACTCGCTGAGCTTGGGGTTGATTGGCTGTGCGTCTTTAACCCTGATGAGGGCTTGGCACTTCGGGAGGAGGGGATTACTAAGCCTATCCTAGTGCTGGGGTACATTCCACACGCCAGAATGGCAGAGGTTGTCCAGGCAGATTTGGTGCCGTTTCTCTCGAGCATTGAAGATGCCCTCTCGCTTGCCAGGGTGGCCAAGGAGGTGGGTAAGCGTGCGAAGGTACACCTGAAGCTGGATAGCGGATTAACACGCTTTGGTGTGCGTCCTGAAGCGTTTCAGGAGTTTGCCCTTGGCGTCCTTGCGCTCAAAGACCTGGAGGTAACCGGTGTAGGTACCCACTTTGCAACCTCTGATGCAGTAGGTGCAAACCCATACTTTGAAGATCAGCTTGGGGTGTTTGAACACGCGCTCATGGAGCTCTCAGAGGCTGGCTTCGTCCCGCAGATCAGGCACGCCGCAAACAGCGCTGCCATCTTGCGCTACCCAGAGAGCCACTACGAGATGGTGAGACCAGGGCGTGCCCTGTACGGCTACCTTCCCCACCCTACCGATGTCGCTCACTACGAGGCGAAGGGGGTTACTCTCAAGCAGGTGCTTCGGGTAAAGTCTCGGGTGGTGCAGCTCAAAAAGGTGCCAAAAGGTACAGCGGTGAGCTACGGTGGGACCTTCGTGACAGAGCGGGAAACAACGTTGGCAATGCTTCCGGTTGGCTACGCTGATGGGTACAGCCGATTTCTCAGCAACTGTGGCTCGGTGATTGTGAGCGGAAAGCGGGCGCCAATCAGGGGGAAGGTCTGCATGAACGTGACGATAGTTGATGTGACAGATATTCCCCACGTAGAGGTAGGCGATGAGGTGGTACTCTTGGGCGAACAGGATGGTGAGCTCCTCAGTACCTACGAGATGGCAGAGCTCTGCATGCAAACCCTCCCGTACAACGTGATTACCGCCTTTCAAGAGACGCTGCCACGTTTCGTTGTAGATTAGGAAATAAAAAAAGGTAGAACTGGTGTTCTACCTTGTGAAGGTGATCTCGCGGTCGGTGTGGGGGTCGTAGAAAGCATCTACGGTGATTCCCAGCTGTCCAGCCAGGTTTCGGAGCTCTTCTGCATACTCACGATTTGGGGCGCCAACGTAGGCGTCATCCCTGGCATCTCGCCACATGGCGGTGAGGCCAGTGGCGTGGATGATGGTCTCGGCGCAGCAGGCAAAGACCACGTGACCAAAGAGGCCGATGATCTTGCCCATGCCCATCCCTTTACCAGGGAGCTTCACGTGACCGCCGGCTACCAGGGTGGCATCCGGGAGGATATCCTTAAGGTTCTTGGGGCTGTTGGCAGGTTTGCCGACATCCACAATCTTCAGGCGCTTCCTGCAGTGAGCCGGGTCGAAGGCCAACCCGCCACTTGCGTTGGTACACAGGAAGAGGGTAGCGGCTTCAGTAGTTGCCTGGTTGAGGCTCACGATCCTTACGGGTTTCTCGGGGTTGATGGCTTGCCAGTCGAGGAGGAGGCGATCAAGACCGCCACCTTCCTTGTCAGGGTTGCCTACCACCAAGAGCTCAGCGCAGTCGGGGTTGCGGAGCTGCTGCTCCACTACCTTCCTACCAACCGAGCCGGCGGCTCCAACCACTGCCTTAACCTCAGCTTCGCCACGGCGCAACCTGTCGGTATCAACCGTCTGCTGGAGCCTTGCTTCGGTGAGGGTGGCGGCAACCTCAGTGAAGGTGTTGCCGTTGGTCACCTTAAGGTCTGGGTGTTTCTCCCGGATGCGCTTGAGGTAGTCGTAGCCGTTCTTGTGGGTGATACCTGTGCCTGCACCCTGACCAACTACCTCAAGCTCTGGGATGAGCACCATGTAGTAGTCAGTGAGATCTAGCATGTGCACGAAAGCAACCTCGTAATGAGGGTGCTTCGGGTCAACGAAAGCGCTCATCTCGTAGGGAATACCCACAGAGTGGCAGATGATGGGTTGTCCGTTGAGCATGGTGATGCCCTTGGAGTGACCCATGTAGCTCATCCACTTTGGCATGTGGGGCATTGCCTTCTGAATCAAGGTTGCCGGGAGAAACCTCGCCCACCAGATGCGATTAACTGCTGCTTCCTTGCACGCCTCGGCGGTGTCGCCAGGAACGTGGATGAAGAACAGACAGTGCCTCGCGTTTTCTGGGAACTTACGTAACCCTAACCTCCAGTGGAAGATCGGTTTCTCTTCGTCCCGAAGGATTCTGAGAATGTTCTTCTTGTGGAGTAGGGCAACCGTAATACCGAGAAGTACCCCTGTTACGGTGTAGGTGAGATTTCCCATCATGAAGGGTGAGAGAACCACCAGTGCTACCGCAGCAAGGACAGACCCTACCGTCACAATCCCTGTTGGCACGAAGCCGAGCAAGAATATGACAAGGCAGATGAGTGCTAGGACTGGTTGGAGAGCCAGGAGGACGCCGAGGCCGGTGGCCACAGCTTTTCCTCCCTTTCCACCAAACGGATAGGTGTGACCAAGAACGGCGAGAGCAGCAACTACCAGGGTTTCCCCAGGGTTGAGCTGGAGCTTGTGGGCGAAGTAGACGGGTAGGTACCCCTTCAACACATCCCAGGCAAAGGCTAATCCGGTGAAGGAAAACCTTTGCACGCGGGAGTGGTGCTTGAGGGCTCTGAAAAGGTTGGTTGCACCAACGCTGCCGCTTCCGATTCGTACTAGGTCTACACCTAGCAAGCGGGCAAACATGCGAGCGAGCGAGGCACAGCCAAGGACGTAGGCCACAAGGGCCAAAGGAATAACGAGAGGATTGATGAGCATAGAGCACCGTGTTGTCAGGGGACGCGTGCTTCCTTCGGTGTAACCACAATTGGTACGGCGAATTTAGCGTCGCAAAAATACCTGAAATCAGGTAAAAAGTCAATCACAATGGGAGTAAAACCAGCCTATTCTTCGTCGGCAAGGTGCTTCTCAAGGAAGAGGTGGAGGGCAACGATGAACATGCTCTCAGACCAGCCCAAAGGTGAGTTCTCGTTGTGGACCTCACTGTGCGAGAAGTAGAGCTCGGGGATATCGCCTACAGAGTTAATGGTAGCCATAGAGCGCTGCATGAACTCTTTTGCCTTTTCAGTGTTGCCAAGCTGCTGGTAGATGATGGCAAGCCAAGAGAGGCCAAAGGTCCACTCCGCTTCCTGCGACGTGCCGTCTACGTTGTCTCGGTTGTAGTACCTATCACCTTTGTACCTGAGGACTCCTAGGTCTTTCACCAGGTGGTACTCAACGTTTGAGAGGATTTGATCGCGCTCCTTGGCGGGCACGATGTTGTAGGGGAAGATCAGCGAGAGTAGCGCCAAATCTACAAACTTCTGCTGTGATTCCCTCGGGAGGAGCTTAGCCAGTACCGCTTCACCCTTGGCGATGAGTCCACGTGGTACCCTGATGTACGAGAGCTTTGAGACCTTCTTGAGGCCAGCTACACACGCTCCAACCGATGAGGCGTGCACTTCCTCGTTCTCTTCCCACATCCCGTTGTCTGGCTCTAGCCAGTACTCAATGCTTGAGAGGTAGTTGACCAGCTTCTGGATGATCCGTTTGTCAGCCGCACTGCTCACAATGTGGAAGCCAGGCTTCTGCTCTAACTCGCCAATCCTGAAGAGGATGGCGCCAACGGCGTCGTGCTGTTTGTTGCCCCAGTCCTCCCAGAACTGATCAAAGCTGTCTGGGTGGTACCTCGGGTGGATGAAGTCGTTACGGTCTACTGGTTTCTCAGCAATGGCGGCATCAATCTTTGCCTCGTGCTTGAGGAAGATATCCAGGATGGCGCGGTACGTTTTGGCAACTACATCCCACCTGTCTACATACTCAAAGGCGAGGCATTCGTAGAAGTTATCGCGCAGCCAGGCTTTGTCGTAGCCAGTTTTGACCGAGTGGGCAGATGCCATGAAGAGCCCCGAGGATTTCTGGAGCTTTTCGAGGTTTTTTACGTGGCGCCTGAGAACCTTCTCGTAGTCAATCCTGATCCGAGGCATGGGTTACTTCGCTCCGTACATCTTACTGACGTACTCGTTGACCATACGGGTGCTTGAGAACATTGGTGAGATGGTGGCCATGGTGTCGCGCATCATTGCTACCCAGAGGCGAGGGATGCCGTTCTTGTCGTGCTTGTAGAAGGTTGGGATGATCTTCTTCTCGAAGAGGCTGTAGATGTGGGTTTCAGCCTTGTGGATAGGGAGGGCGTAGCCAAGGCCGTACCAGTCTACTTCGTATGCCCAACCATCAGGGGTGGTGAACTGGATGGCGCCGTTTGCCGCTGCTTTCATGCCACTGGTTCCCGAAGCCTCAAGTCCAAAGATTGGGGTGTTGAGCCAGATGTCGGCACCAGCAACAAGGTACTTTGCCAGGGTGATGGAGTAGTCATCTACGAATACTGCGCGACGCTTGAGGTCGTAGTTGGCGAGGTACTCAATGTGGGCGATGATGTCTTTGCCCTGCTGATCAGCTGGATGTGACTTTCCTGCTACAATAATTTGTATTGGCTTGTCAGAGCTGAAAACTAGCTCTTTTAGTTTTTCAATATCGTTGAACAACAGGTCTGGGCGCTTGTACGTGGCAAACCTACGAGCCCATACAATGGTGAGTACATCTTCCTCAAGTCTGACGCCTGTTTCGTCGTACACCTTACCCAAGAGCTTGCGCTTGAGTTCCATGTGCGTGCCCCAGAGGTCGGCATCCGAGAGCTTGCTGAGGGCGCGCCACATCTTTGGGTCTGAGGTGGTAGTCTTCCAGGTTGGCATCAGCTTAGTCCAGTGGTCTTGCCACTCTTTCGCTACCCACTGGGGGAGGTGGACACCGTTGGTAACTGCCTCAAGCTTGAAGTCTGGCCAGAGGTCCTTTGCCTTCTTGGCGTGGAGCTTGGAAACGGCGTTGCTCTTGCGTGACATACGGAGTGCCAGCATGGTCATGGAGAAGTTGCCTGGCTTTTCAGGGGCGTCTCCTAGGGAGATTACGGTATCAATGCCAACTCCTGAGTCAAAGGCGTACTTCCCGAGGAGGGTTTTCACCATGTCGTGGGGGAAGGCGTCATTTCCAGCTGCAACCAGGGTGTGGTTGGTGAAGATGAGCTGCTGCCTAGCTGCTGCTTTGGCGGCCTCAAGGCTCATTCCCGATTTCATGTGCTTGCTGATGAGCTCAAGACTGAGGAAGGCCGAGTGACCTTCGTTCATGTGGAAGATGGTAGGGACAATGCCAAGTCTCTCCAGGGCGCGGTAGCCACCCACAGCGAGAACGAGCTCTTGCTGGATGCGCTTTGCCTGGTCTCCAGCGTAGAGCTGGTCGGTGATGTTACGGTCAGCATCACTGTTCTTCCAGTGGTCGGTATCGAGGAGGAAGAGCGAGGTGCCATCGATGTTGAATCTCCAGATCTGGGCGTAGACAATTCGCTCCTGAACGGGAACCTCAATGAGGACGGTCTCGCCCTTCTCATCTACGGCGAGGTGGAGGGGTACCTTGGCGGGGGTGATGAGCGTGGTGCTCTCGTGCTGGCCTGAGGTATCTACAAACTGGTGGAAGTACCCCTTCTTGTAGAAGAGGCCAACCGCTACAAACGGCAGCTTCTGGGCAGCTGCTTCCTGGACAATATCTCCAGCAAGAACTCCAAGACCTCCTGAGTAGATGGGTAGCTTGTCAGTAATGCCGTACTCGGCACAGAAGTAGGCAACGTAATCGTGGGCACCCAAACCAGAAGCCCCTCTTTTTGGTGTGGAAGATGTAAACATGGTACCTACAGTATAGAAGCTGAAGCACACCTTGAGCAACAGGTGGAGCATTCCTGGGACGAAACTACCCAGTGAGAAGTGGTCTCAGGGGGAGTTTTGCGTGAAGCCTTTCTTGGTGTAGCATGTACGTATGTACGACGAGACCCACCCAGACTACAGTCACAAGATTACAAAAGATCTCTCACGCGAGCACCTCCTCCACAGGCTGGTTGCGGGGAGTGCTTTCATCTTTGCCCTCTGCATTCTCCCTGTTGCCCAGTACTTCCTCGTCCAGAGCAGAACTGAGGTTACAACAACTCAGGAGAAGGGTGAGGTTGCAGGTGTGAGTACCTCAAACAAGGACGCTGATCCTGAAGTGCTCGGTGTCGCTGCTACCCCTGAAGCTTCACCAAAGACAAAGGCCGAGTGTGAGGCGAAGAAGACTAAAGACCTCGCAGACCTCCAGCGTTTCATTGACGGGAAGAAAAAGGCCATGCTTACCGGCTACGAGGTAAAGGTGCAGCCTTACCGCTACGCGCTCTCTGCCATCGATCCAAATAGTCCTTCAGCCTCAGCCGAGAGATCAGAGCTCACCAGCCTCATTGATGCCGAGTACCAGCCATACCTCAAAGAGTTAGCTACGGTTGAACAGCTAGTTGTAGATGAGAGCGCAAGAATTAACGGTACTGCCTGTCCGCTAGAGTAGTCCTCGGTAGGGGCGATGAAAAAATGAGGCTTTAGGCCTCATTTTTTGTTTCGGTGAGCAGTTTCACCAGTGGACCTCCGGCAAAGCCTTGGATACCACATCCCCAGGAAGCGCCACTCTCAGCCGATGCAATTTCGCCAGGTGTTCCTAGGTAGTGCTGCCAGAGGAGTTCACTGCAGGCACTGTCGGTGAGCATGGCGATGACGCTGTGGTAGAGCTCCTTGTTGTGCCTGTGGAGGGATATGGCGGCGAGACAGTTGATGTGGAACCAGCTATCTCCTTGGTGGTAGCTCAGGTTATTTTCGCCGGTACTCTGTTTCTGGAACTCAGGATCCTGCCAGTTGAGCGAGGTAATTCCTCCCCAGCGGGTCCAGCAGTTATCTAGGACGGTGGTGAAGGTGGCATCCCACTGATCTCTGGTGAGGAGATCGGGTTGGATGAGGTATGCCAGGAAGACATTTGGGCGTTTCTGGTTTGAGAGCGAGAGATCTTCCTCAAGACCATCACGCAGGTACTCTTGGAAGAGGGTGTGCCTGATTGTCCCAAGGTGTGCTTCGCGATCGGTTTCAAACTGCTGGCTACCGGTGAGCTCAGCTAAGAGCTGGAGGCAGAGGCCGTACATTGCCTGAATCTCAATGCGGCAGCCAACCCTCCCGATGGTGTCCATCCAGGTTGTGTTGTGTCCAGACCAGATGAGACCAGTAGGGGTTTTTCGAGACTGGTTGAGTCCTGAGATTGCACCCTGGAGGAACGTGGTGATTTCGCCCCGCATAGCCTCAGGGATGTTTGAGATGCCTACCTCGCGGATGAGGAGGGAGAGCCAACCTACGCCATCAGAGCAGTAGGTGCCAGACCCAGCGTAGGTGGGAAGCTCACCCATGTAGGTTGAGGTGTTGAGGTAGCGGGAAATGAGGGTGAGCTGCTGATCAAGGGGGAGTCCAAGACCTGTAATCAGTTCATCCCTGCTCCAGTGCTGGTGGAACCAAGGGAAGCCAGCGTAGTAGCCGGTACTGACGTGGAGGTACTGGAGGGAAGTTTCTGCAAGGTAGAGGCTAACCTGGTGGGGAGTTGCAGAAGGCATGGTCTCAAAGCTTGCAGGTTTGAGGCTAGAAGCTGCTCTGGCACCCGCACGTGCCTGCTCCTCACTGAAACCAATGCCCAGGTAAAGGTTAGTAGTCTCAACCGTGCCAAGGCTGACAATGTGGAGGTTAGATGGCTCGGAGTTTCGCTGGGAGTCCCTCCCGTACCTCACAGGCTTCCAGGTAATTTCAGGTTTATTGAGACGGTCACCCGAGGTAACGCAGAGGTAGAGGGTGGTACCAGCGAGAGTTGGATCGGTGTAGCTTACCATGTAGCCGCCACGTTCTGTGGCTACCTCGTAAGTTCGCCCCTCATCTGGCTGCAGGTAGATACCGCGCATATCCAGGTTGAGTTCTAGCTCAGCGGGCTTGCTGCAGGTGATACGCATACCGCCAGCACTTGGAAGGTCTGTAACCAGTTGGAAGGTAACATCACGACCGTTTGAGTACTGGTGCTTCACAGCTCCCGGGGTTGCATGAATGCTCTCGGGGAGCTCTGGTTTGCTAGGGAATATCTCAACTCTCTCGAGGAACTTCCAGAACTGGTGAGGCTCATCCTGCTCGTTGGTGAGGAACCAGCCCTCGTACCGGGTGGCTCTGCCAAAGTTAAACTGGCTGAACCAGTCACGTTTTCCGCGCAGGAAAGAAGCGGAGTAGCCGGTGGGCTCTCCCGAGGCTTCTCCTACAGCAGTAACGTGCCTGATGATCATTTGGTGGCGAGGGCGTACGCCTCGTGGTACCTATCGTAGAGCTCGTGCCAGTCAAACTTCTGGATCACCTGGTAGGCTCTCATTCTATCCAGCATGTGGACGCGGGGATCTAGGTTTACCGCAGTCTTGAGCATCTTGGTGAGGGTGGCAGCAACTTCTGAGTCACTTAGCCCTTCACGTTCTAGGATGAGCGAACCTCTCTCGTCTTTGGCGCGCTCTGAAGCGGCAAGGCCAAACCCGGCAAGGTTACTGGTGATTCCTGGTACTCCCATGGCAAGGCTCTCCATAGGGGTGTAGCCCCAAGGCTCGTAGAGGGAAGGGAAGACGCCGAGGTCACAGCCGGAGATGAGCTGGTAGAGGGAGCGATTAAAGATGCCGTCAAAGCCATCAAAGTAGGCAGGGAAAAAGATAACCTTTACCCGGTCTTCTTCTCTGTTGGTAAGGCCGGCTGCCTTGGCGGCATTGAGGATACCGTCTTGATCGGGGTTTCTCAGGTCAAATGGTGAGATAGGAGGTTGCTCGTACACGGGGAGCTTCACGATGAGCTGCTTGAGCTGCTCGATAACCTGGGCAGGCAAGATGGTAATGTTGGCGCAGTGCTCGCCCTCTTCCCACAGTGACTGGTAGAGCTCACGCTGCTGGCGGGCGCTGTAGGTGTGGAGGGTGTGGGTGAGGTGGTTGTTTACCGCAAGCTGGAAGGTAACCTCGGGTCTAATTCTCAAGGCATCACCTGGGACGAAGAAAAAGGCGACAACAGTCTTGGGCGAGTTCTCAGCAATGAGCTCCTTGTTGAGAGTACCGAGGGACTGGAGGTAGAGGTCGTAGCCCTTGTTGTGGGTTTCGTACCTCCCCATGGTGAACTGGTAGGTGGTGCTACTGAGGTCAAAACGGTAGCTAGAGAAGAAGTAGGCACTGACGAAATCGTGGAGAACCTCGCGATTTTCATCGTGCATATCGCAGAGCGCATCAAAGGCAGGGAAGAGCTTACTATCTACCCCATTCTCAGTGATGATGTCTGGTTTTCGCCCAAGGAACTGCGAAGCTTCGCGCCCGGTAAGGTGCGAGACGGTGGTGAAAACCGTTGAGAGCTGGGCTGAGAGGGCTTCAAGCTGGTGCTTGGCAATTACGTTGTGGCTCTCTGAAGCCTCGGTTGGGTCTATCTTTTCGATGTGGGTGTAGATGTCTTCGCCACCAGAAGAGAGAGCTCTTCCAAGGACGGTGGCGTGGGTGGTGAACACCGTTTTTACCGCAGGGTAGTCGTGGAGGACGAGGAAGGCACCAGCAGCCAGCCACTCGTGGCCATGGAAGAGGGTGCTCTCACCAGTCTCAGCTTGGTACTCGGCTACCAGGTGACCTACCGCGATAGACCAGAGGAGTGGGGTGTCTACATCAAAGAAGTCGGTGTTCAGGGTGTTGAGCTTGTGGTGCTCCCAGAAGCTTGCCTTGTAGGTATTGAGCGAACTAGCAAGACCGCCCCATCCAAGGAGGATGCAGGGTGGGTGACCCTCGGTGATCCAGTACCCGTACTGGGCTTCTATGCCGCGTTCAGCGAGCTTGGCGAACACCTTGGCAAACACCTCTGGGGTGTCTTCCTGGTGGAAGTTTGGGTTGCTAGAGAGGAGTGGTCCTACGGTGGTGTAGGAATCAGGAAACTTGGCTTGCGCGTAGGCAAGCTTTGTGGTGAGAACGGTGTGGATGCCGCCTACCTTATTGCAAACTTCCCAACTAGCCTCGAAGAGGTGGGCTGATGTTGGCTTCACGTGAGCCAACCTACGCTTGTGGGGTAGCTGAATCGCCTACGGTGAACTGCGGTGTTTCAGCGGCAGGGGCTGCTGGGGTGTTTCCCATGCGCAGGAACTTCTCAATGCTTACCATCATCCTGAGAGGAGTAGGGTGCTCGCGGAGGCGTGAGGCAAGCTCAGGCTCTTCAAACACACCCTCTACCCAACTGGCGAAGTCATTCTTGTGCTCGTTGACGTGGTTGTGGAATACCTCAGGCTCAATGAGATTGATGGCTTCTGAGAGCTCATCGAGGGTAAAAAGTTTGTCTCCGTTGACGAGGGTGAAAGACTTTTCTTCAGCAACCCTAAAGTTTCGCTTGTCTTCAACACTGCTTAGTATTCCCATGTCTCCTCCTTTGCTAACCGGTGAATGATAGTTTGTTGAAATGTATGAACATTTTATGTAAGTATTGTACACCCGCTGCAACCTTTTTTGCAATAGTTTGCGCGGTGGTACTAGGCTTCTTTGCAGGGGTTCATGTTTTGTAACAGGTTACGCGAAAGGGTATACTTTTGGTGTGGATCAGTCACGTCGAAAACGAATTTTCGCTCACCTCGCCATTCTTACACTGATTGGTGGGTGTACTTCAGCTGCAGCAGGTCTGTGGTACTCAGGTATGTCTGGAGAATTCTCACCAAAACGTGTTGCAAATGTGGGAGAGACACTTGGTGCGAGGAGCTTTGCTTCTAACCCTGTTGCGGTAACTCCAAAATCATCTGACAGCTTTGTTGAAGGTATCGGGGTGGATACCCACCTAACCTACAGTACCTATCAGGCTCAGTTGGGAACCATAAAAACACTCTTGAGCCAGAGTGGTATTAGGTTTATTCGGGATGGACTGCCGGGCACCGATAACACCTCCACCGGCTTTAAGGTATTTACTGACAACCTTTCCCAGTTGGTTACACCTCAGGGAAACCGAGTGAAACTCCTCCTGAGTACTTCATACGGCGAGGATATCTCTTCCAGCAACTACCCAACCCACCACTGCTTCATTGTACGCGTGAAACGGATTGTCCAGGCCGGAACGATAACGTGCGGGAACGAGCAGATGCACTCTACTGTGGGGGGAACGCCTCTGGTTGCGGTGGAGGGTCCAAATGAGGTTGATCACTGTGGATCCTTTGAAACAGCGTGTCAGACAGGTGGAGGCACATGGTACGATAAGTCGCTCCGAAAGAGTCCAAACTGGCCAGTTGTGCTACCAACCTACATGCAGGATTTAAAGACGGTACTTGCAAGTGAACCTGCCACGAGTGGGGTGAGCATTCTAGCGCCATCGCTCGTACATATAGAAGAGTACTCAGCGGTTGCAACAGCTGGGCCCTCTAACCTGTACGCCGATATGAAGGCTTCGTTCCAACCAAGTATTAGCTACGGAAACCTGCATGCGTACTGTGATGATTTTCCACTGAGCACCTGCCTTACTAACCCTGCTAACCTACCGCTCTACCAGCTAAACTCTCCTAAAGACTTCTTCTCCAACAAGCCGCTCATTGTCAGTGAGACTGGATACTCCAGGTACAATGCATCTGGTAACGACAGCGTGACGCAGGTTGAGCAGTCAAAGATGGGGCTGCGCAGCATAGTTGATCTCTTTGACCTAGGTGCATCGCGCTACGTCTTCTACGAGTTCTACGACCAAGGAGCAGGTGCTGCAACACCAAGAGAAGGTAACTTTGGTTTGGTAGGGAATAACGGCACGCCAAAGCTTGCCTACACCTCGCTCAAAAATACCATTTCACTCCTCCAGGAGACACCAGGAACTTCAATTACCGCAACACCACTGAGCTACGCAATTACCAGTACCGGTTCTGCGGTGAAAGGAACGCTGCTGCGAAAGTCTACTGGTACGTACTACCTCCTCCTCAGGAATGAGGTTGCCAGCGTTTCTGATGCAGACCAAAACCTATCAGCAACCCTAGACTTTGGCACAGCAATCGAAAGCTTGAAAACCTACCGTCCAAGCCTGGGGACTGGGGTGCAGGGGACATTCACCGGTCAGTCTATTACACTCACAGTTCCAGATGACCTCCTCATTGCAGAGGTGACGTTGGCATCTGCCTCAAGCGCTTCCTCAGGTCAATCTGGTGGTTCTACCACTACCGCTACCCCAAAAGCTGGGTCAACCGCAAAGAGCACCGCAAAGGCTACCACATCGCCTGAGGCTACAGCGGTTGGTGGCACAAGTGGCACCGGTAACGATGAAGGTCAGGGAAGTACCGGAGGCGGCACTGCCGGCGGAGAAACAACTATCGCTCCAGGTGCTACCCCAGGTAGTACTCCGGCGGTAGAAGAATTTGTTGCAGCGCTGAGTAGTGGCCAGTACGCGGGGATGCTTGGCGGCTCAGCTACGGTACTAGCAGGGATTATCCTAGGAGTTATTGAGCGCGTGAGGAGGTTACGGAGACTTGCCAATCTCCACGCTGCAACCAGCTACCCGCCCCACCTCCCAGGTGGAGGAGGGTTACTTCCTCACTAACTTTTTTGCGGGGTGCTTTACCTTTGTAGGGGTGGTAACACGTGCTGTCTTTGGTGTTACACTGACCTTTTTCTTGACTGCTGGGGGAACTGGCAGGCTTGTGGTGGGCTCAGCAAGTTTCAACCTAATCTCAAGGTCGGTGAGGACGTTGCTCATGATGACGTAGGAGTCATGGGGCGAATCGTACACTGAGAAGTACTTGTGCACGTCACCGTCAGACCAGTACTTGGTACACATGTAGTAGAAGTGGTCTGAAGTCTGCAGTTTGCGCCAGGTGTGCAGGAGGTGGGCATCGTTGAGCGCCTTCAACCTTTTTTCAAAGGTGTAGACCCAGGCAATAGAGTTATCCTGCATGGGGTTACCTAGCCAGGCGGAGAGGTCGCGCTCGGTGTCTGCCCAAGAGACAGCGTCAGGCATGTCAACCTTGGCTACTGGAGGGTACATGGTAGCAACCTCTGATGGAGTGTTGAAGCTAAACGAGGGGTGCTGCCAGATGGCTTCAGGGAGGTTTCTAAAGAAGTCAAAGATGCCGGTTTCCACCCACTGGTGCTCACCAATAGTCTCGTAGTCCATGAAGAGGTTGATGGTATCGCCACCACCTGCAACCTGGTGTACCCACTTGGCAAACTTTTCAGTAGTGAGCGGGTAGTCACCCCAAGTTCTCTGGGAAAACCTGAAGGCAATGTCGTCTGAGAGCTTGTAGTTCTTGAGGAGGAGCTTCATCCCTCTGCCGTTCTGGGGCTCGTAGACAAAGTTAGGTGATCTCCAGTCTAGGATCCTGTCTACACCTTCGGTGAGCATGGTCTTGAAACCAAGGTCTTCAACCATGTCAGCAATACCGTTGCTGTAGATGAGCTCGGTGTTCCTGAAAGTGGTAGGGGTGATACCAAAGAAGTGCTTGGTGGTCTCCTGGTGCTTCTTCACCTGCTCTCTAAACTCGGTGGCGTTGAAAAGGGCAGCGAGGGAGTGGTAGTAGGTCTCGGTAATGAACTCCACGCAGCCGGTGGCCGCAAGCTTCTTGAAACTCTCGAGGACGTCTGGGGCATACTCCTCAAACTGTTCCAGGGCTACCCCTGAAATTGAGTAGGCTACCTTGAACTTTCCCTGGTGCTTGTTAATGAGCTCCAACATGAGCGCGTTGGCGGGGAGGTAGCACTTTTCAGCAACTTTTCGGCAAATTTCTCGATTTACCTTATCGTCAAAGTAGGGCTTATTTTCGCCAATATCAAAGACGTGGAAGTGCCGCATTCGGTACGGCTGGTGTACCTGAAAGTAGAAACAGACGCTTGGCATACCTACACTACCCCGGCAATTGCAGGTTGGAGTTGGAGAGTGGCTGGGGTGAGGCTACCCAAGATATCACGGTAAACGTCATGCATTTTAGCCGCAGCGTGATCCCAGGTGAGGTGTAGGAGATCCTGGTGACCACCGGCTTTGAGGGCAGCGTGGTGCTCTGGGTGTTTCAGGGTGTGGAGTACTGATGCCGCCATTTCCTCAATGTTCCAGAAGTCTACCTTCATCACGTTGTCTGATACCTCAGCAACCCCTGACTGCTTTGAGACAAGGGTAGGGGTGCCGTTCTGCATTGCTTCAAGAGCGACGATACCAAATGGCTCTGATACTGAAGGCATCACGAAGAGGTCTGCTAGTTGATAGGCACGGTCAACATCGCTCCCTCGGAGGAATGAGCTGAAGAGCATCTTACCGGTGAGGCCGGTACGCGCGGCGTCTTCAATGCAGCGCTTTTCCATGTCACCACTTCCTACCATGACAAACCTGATGCTTGGGTCTTGGTCTGTAACCGCCTTTGCAAGCTGAACAAAGTACTCAGGTCCTTTCTGCATGGTGATTCTTCCCATGAAGAGGACGATCTTGTGGTGTGCCTTGAGGGCAGCAAGGTTGAAACGAGCTGGCTGGCGGTGCTTTGGGATGCCGTTGTGAACCACAGAAATCTTGGCGAGGGGAATTTGGTAGTAGCGGTGGATGATTTCTTTGGTGTAGTGGCTTACCGCAATGACCCTGTCTGCTTCCTGGAGGCCACGACGTTCAATTTCGATGATGGCTGGATCGCCAAACTCACCACACCTGTCGTACTCGGTTGCGTGAACGTGGGCGATGAAGGGAACTGTCCTACCGGCGGCCTTAGCCACGGCGCGGGCGGCAATGCCACCATAGTACGTCATCCAATCGTGAGCGTGAACAACCTGGAAGGATTTGTCTTTCTTGGCAATTGCCTCAGCCTGCTGTGCATACCAAACGGCCTGGGTATTAGGTGAGACGGGAAGGCTCTGGCTAAGGTGTTCAACGAGGAGACGCTTCTGTTCATCAACAGAGACTCTGGCTCCGTAGGCGAGCTGGTGGGTGATGAGTTCTTTCTGGATATCCTCACGCTCTAATAGCTGTTTCAGGAGGCTGTCATCGCCAAAATCTACGGCACTAACTACCTCCATGTGGTTGAAGGGAAGTGGACCGAAAATTTTAGGGACAACAAACCTGATGTTGATGTCTTGGGATGACAAACCTTCAGTCAAACCCAAACATGCGGTACCAAGACCGCCAGAATTGTAGGGAGGTAACTCCCAGCCAAGCATGAGAACGTTGATGGCCACTCCTTATAATCTCTTGGGTGGTAGGTGCTTTCTAACTCGCAACCACTATAATCTATACACACCTGGCACGCAACTAGTACAAAAGGCTGTAGGAGCACGCAAACAGAAAAACTCTTTCTAGTAGTACTTTTCTCTTTTGTTTAGTGATTCCAACAGTACTACTGGCAACAAATTGCAGTAACAAAAAAATCGGTCTACCGGCATCATTCGACTTCCAAGTTATGCTGTGCCGGTAGAATTGGCGCTGAGAGGCCTATGCTGGACTAACGAGATACTTCTGGATACGATACAAGTACTAGTCCCTAGATGTAACCACCATGCGTAACCGTCCTTTCTGGACCGCGGCAGTAGCACTCCTTGCCTCTCTGGTCTTTGGTGCTTCGCCAATTCTTGCCTCAGGTCCTGTTCTTGATACTGGAAAACAGCTTGATTCTGAGAAGCCATACGAAACAGCGCAGGTTGTTAGCGATGTCTACTCAAACACCGCAATCTACGGAAAGCTGGTTGGGGATATCCCTATTGATATCTACAAGTTTGTTCCTGAGAGAGATGGCGAACAAACTATTTCACTCCTCACGGTAAAGCAGGAAGTGAGTGCTAACAGCGATCCAATCCTCATTTTGATGGACCCAACTGATGCTACTGAATCTCGTGAGCTAGGTCTTCCGCTACCAAACGATACCTACCACTCAGCACTCATTGCCCAAGACACAACCGGTAGGAGTATGAGTGAGCCGCTGCTCCTCCAGAGCTACACCGTTGCTTCAGAACAGAGGATTAACCTCAAGAAAGATAAGGAGTACTACCTCATCGTCCTTGATCCAGGTCGTCAGGCAGTTCACTACGTTGTGAAGTTTGGTGATGCAAAGTCATGGGGAGCCAAGACGCTATTCAGTAACTTCGGAACCTGGTTCAAGGTAAAAACTGACAGTTTTGCAGGCACCACTCCTTTCTACTTCAACCCTTCTGTGCTGGGCATTCTCCTCCTGATGCTAGGGCTTGCTGCAACCTTTGGGATGTGGCTGGTACTCCAGGTGTTTAGCCTCGGTGCAAATCGTTCCAAGAGTGCAGCCTACCTCCTAGTTAAGCTGCAGCCATTCAGTAGGATTGTAACCTGGGCTGGACTCTGGTTTGTCCTCATTGGAACCTACATCTACTTCTCACGCACTAGTTGGTTTGGCATTCCTTTCGCTGCTATTGTCTGTTTCATCCCAGCATTTATCACCCAGCTAGTTGAGACCTTTGTGCTCAACCCTCAGCTCCAGAAGATTGATGTTGCTAAGCGCGAGGCTGTTATCCCACTTACCCTCAGAAAGAAGCTCTTCGTTGCCTTCGTGATCAACACGCTCAGCTTTGCGGCAACAATCACTTTCCTCAGCATGTACTTCGTTAAGAACTAACTAGTAACGGATCTGTATGGCAAAAATTGCAGCAGCAAAAGGGATGATGGGAGGATTCATGGACTTTGTGCACAAGTACAACGTTCTGCCGCTGGCAGTAGGTGTGGTGATTGGTGTGGCAGTCAATGATTTGGTAAAGGTTATCGTTGATGGGTTGGTTTCACCTCTCGTATCTTTGGTTACACCAGATGGCGTACTCTCGAAACTGACCTTTCAAGTAGGAGATTCAGTATTCATGTATGGGGCGGTGATTGATGCCTTCATTAGGTTCCTCTCAGTAGCATTTGTGGTCTACATTGTGGTGAAGATGGTGCTCCGCAAGAATCCTCAAGAGCTCTAGGAATCCTTAGGTGGGTAACGAAAAAAGGACCGGCAGCAATGCCTGGTCCTTTTGAAAATGGCGGAGAATGTAGCTTTGGCGAGGCTACCTTGTGCTAAACAGACTGTTCAACACGTCCTTTCACGACTGACTTTGGACGGCGCCGTGAACCTAGAATTCTCCATGTGGAGCGGGAAAGGGGATTTGAACCCCTGGTGTCCTCAGACACATGGCCTATCGAGTTGCAATATGGGTTGAGCAAAACGAAACACAACTTCCCGCACGAGGAAGAAAATACCAAAAGTATAAGGGTTGGTCAAGTAAGTTTATGTCGTCCTAGAGAACCGGCCAAATCTGGTTACCTGCTTCGTCTTTCACGATAATTGCGTTGAAGGGGCAAATTTGAGCTGATTCAAGGACCCGTTCCTGCATTTCTGCAAGGGAGACATCCTCGGTGTTGAGTAGGTCATTCACGAGCACGGTACCATCAGGCGTGGTGAGCAGGTTTCCTGGGTCATCAGAGTTACTACCGTTGTTGGTGAGGAGAACTGCTTTAGATTCATCGTCTAATTCGTAGATATTCCAGGCGAGGCAGGTCATAGCAGATTGGCAGAGCTCGCGGTCTACCTGCACACTGTGGGGTCTCCCAGTAGGGTTAACTTCGCTCATGACGAGGCGGGACTAAAGACAGAAGCAACACTTCCGGGGGTGAGATCTGAAGGAGGGGTATCTTGCCCGCTCTGGCTACTTGAGATCTGGCGCTTTGGCTGAGGCTTTGGGATTGCCTGGTTTACGAGGTACTTCACTGCCCACGTGAAGCCTGTGGCCTCTTTCAGAGCATCTTGCACAAGGTAAAGGTTTTTCTTCTCTGAGAGCTTGTCTGCGTGAAACTTATACTTCACGTAGATGGTGATGGTATTTGCCTCGGCTACGTGGAAAACGGTCTGCCTGAGCAGCTGGCTGATAGGGTAGTTTACCACGGCTATTGCTTCGCAGCAGGCTTTCCAAGCTTTACGAACATCTACGCTTGCCGGAGCAGGTTCAGCCTCTCGTAGCTCTACCACGGGCACACTTGCAGGAGCTTTTGCTGGTGAGCTAGTTGGTTTGACGGTAACAATTTGAGGGGTAGCTGCTTCAACCGGGGAAACTGGCTCTTGTGAGGTTTTCTTTGGGGCAACTATTGGTTTTGGAGAGCTCATACTTTCACCGGAGCCTGCAGAAATTGCCTCAGCGCTCTCTAAACAGGCAATGGTGAGGGGAAGGTTCTGGACAGGAGAGCTCTTTTGGAGGATGTGTGCCTCGAGGAGGTTCTTGAGAAAGGTGAGGTGGGATGGTTCCAGCTTTACTGAAGTTCTAACCTGGGTAATTGCCTCCTGGATGATCCAGCTGTACCTCAGGCTTTGGTCAGAGAAGTGCTTGGAGAGGATACTACTAGTAGCATCAGAGGATCCGGAAAGGACCGCTTCACAGAGGCTGCTAATGTGGTTTGCTGAAACGGTGCCTAGGGCTTCCTCGGCGAGTGCTGTGGTGACGTGAGGGTGTTGGGTGGTGAGCTGCTCGAGGATGGTTTCAGCATCGCGGAAGCTTCCGTCTGCAGCAGCCGCGATAATCTGGAGAACCTGTGCATCGACCTTCAAAGTATTAGCTGCCGTAATCTTCTCAAGCTTGGTAACGATGCTCTCAATGCTGGCTCTTTCAAACCTGATGAGCTGGCAGCGCGACCTAACCGTAGCTGGTAGCTTATGCACATCTGTTGTGGCGAGAATGAAGAGGCAGTGAGAAGGGGGTTCCTCGAGAGTTTTAAGGAGTGCGTTAAATGCCTCGTTGGTCAACATATGAACCTCATCCACGATGTATATTTTGCGTGGAAGTTGAATTGGTCCGTACTGTGCCTGCTCGCGCAAGCTCCTCATTTCCTCAATGCCCCTATTTGAGGCAGCATCAATTTCAAGGAGGTCTGGGGTGTGGCCGTTGGTGATAGCTATGCAGTTTGGACAGGTACCACACGCCTCAATGCTAGTTTTTGTGAGAACAGGGGAGGTGCAGCAGATGGTTCTGGCAAATACCCTTGCAGTGCTTGTCTTACCAGTTCCCCTTGGTCCGCTGAAAAGGTAGGCATGGGAGACCCTATCCTTCAAAATAGCCTGTTGGAGGATGTTTCTCGCTTGGTTTTGACCGATGAGATCTTTGAACTGGGTAGGGCGGTGCTGGCGGTAGAGTGTCATGCCCCTAGTATAGCGAAAAGCATGGTACAATGAACCTGTTACAAAGCGAGGGGCAATGATCACATCACCAGACATTATTGAACACATTGTGAGTACCGCAGAGCTCAGCAAAGCAGAAGCTGAGCGTCTTGAAGGCGCACTCTGGGAAGTGATTGGGAGGGAGATCTCCGTTGGTGAAGAAGTTGAAGTGCCGGGTCTCGGGCACTTTTTCACGGTGAAGTACCCTGGCCACGAGTCTGAATCTGGTGAAATTGGCCTTCCAACGGTTGAGCCAGAGTTTGAGCCGTCATCAGAGCTTGTTGGAGTGGTGAAGAAAGCCATGGAAGACCACGCAGAGCTGTTTGAGGAGGAGCATGGTGAGGGTGAACCAGATGAAGCGCCGCTCCGAGAGGTATCTCCTCCTGATCCTTCAGAGCCAGAAGCCGAAAAGCCTGTAAAGAAAGAGCGTCCTCTGGGGCGGGCCTCAACGGTAACCTACGTTGATATTTCAAAGCTGAAGGTTGAGAAGGATATTCTCTCACTCCTCCCACTTCCGCTCGCCCAAAAGTACAGCGCTGTCCCAATTGATCTGAAAGAAGGAGAGCTTACTGTTGCGATGATTAACCCTGAGGACTTCGATGCAGTGCAGCTGCTTCGCAAGGAGACAGGGCTCTCTATCAAGCCAGTGCTTACTTCAAGAGATGACCTCCAGTTTGTCCTTGACCAGTACACGGGTCTGCAAGCAGAGGTGCAAGAAGTTATTGCAAGCTCAGAGTTTGGCATTTCAAAGCAGGATTTGGCTGCAGCCAAAGAGGAGCAGGCAACCCTCGAGGAAGATAATGAGGATGCTCCAACTGCCAAGATTGTTGGTTCGCTCCTGAAACGGGCGGTAAAAGAGCGTGCTTCAGACATCCACATTGAGCCCTACGAGCACAAGGTGGTGGTGAGGTTCAGGATTGACGGCATCCTCATGGTGAGGGTTGAACTTCCTAAGGAGATCCAAGATGCCATGGCGGCACGTCTCAAAATCCTCGCAAACCTCAAGATTGACGAGCAACGTCTTCCGCAAGACGGTAGGTTCAGTATGAACCTGGACAGGAGGGAGGTAGACTTCCGTATCTCAACCATTCCGGTGGTATTTGGCGAGAAGGTGGTTATGCGTATCCTCGATAAACAGCAAGGAATCAGGGACCTTTCAGAGGTAGGACTCCAGGGAAGTGGCCTTGAAATTCTCAAGAAAAATATTGAGCGAAGCCACGGGATGATCTTGGTTACCGGACCTACGGGATCGGGTAAAACTACCACGCTCTATGCAGTACTCGGGCGTCTCATGAAGCCAGATGTGAACATCCTCACCCTCGAGGATCCTGTTGAGTACCGCATTGAGAGCATCAACCAGAGCCAGGTGCACAACGATATTGGCTACAGCTTTGCAAACGGGCTTCGAGCAGTGGTAAGGCAAGACCCAGATGTGGTGATGCTTGGAGAGATTAGGGATAAAGAGACAGCTGAAATGGCGGTGCAGGCTGCCCTTACTGGTCACGTTGTGCTTTCAACCCTCCACACCAACGATGCTGCGGGAGCCTTCCCAAGGTTGATTGATATGGGAATTGAGCCATTCCTGATCACTTCATCAATTCACACCGTTATCGCCCAACGTTTGGCACGAAAGTTAGACCCCGAACATCGCCAGGAGCGAAAACTCACCGGGGATGAGCTTGACGAGGTTGTGGCTGAGATTGAGAAGATGCCAGAAGCCGTGCAGAAGCAGCTGAAGGACGAAGGGGTGGATCTCAAGAACCCTGTGGTCTACCAGCCAAAGGAGGAGAATGGGAGCAGTGGCTACATTGGGAGAATGGGAATCTTTGAAGTCCTCGACATGACTGAAAAGATTAGAGCCCACATTCTGGAGCGAAAGTCAGGCTCGATTATCAGGGATGAAGCGGTGAGTAACGGCATGCTGACCATGGTCCAAGATGGTATCGCAAAAGCTGTCACCGGGCAGATTAGCCTAGAAGAGGTCTGGCGAGTAACCAGAGAGTAGCCATCATGCCAACATTCAAGTTTGTTTTCAAAGATGGTGGGGTGAAGCCGGTGAAGGGCACGTTAGAGGCGCCATCGTACGCTGAGGCGCTCAGCCAGCTGCGCAAGCGTGACGGGATTATCGTTGAGCTAGCTGAGGCAAAATCAGGAGGGTTGAGCAGAATATTTGGCAAAAAAGGTCTCAACCTCAAAGAGAGGATCATCTTTACCGAGCAGCTTGCGGTAATGCTTAATGCTGGAATTACGCTACTCCAGGCACTGAAGAGTCTGGAGGAAGAAGCCCAAAACAAGAAGTCAAAACGTCTGTTTGGGGCACTTGCAACAGAGCTAGAGGGGGGAACTCCTTTCTCAAAGATTCTCGAGAAGTACCCTGAGTCATTCTCCGAGGTGTACTCACACATGGTGAAGTCTGCAGAGAAGAGTGGAAACCTCGCTGATATCCTCCTGAAACTCACCGACCAGCAACGCAAAGAGTACGACCTCAAGGGTAAAGTGAAGGGAGCACTCATCTACCCGGCGGTAGTTTCGGTACTCCTGGTAGGAGTTATCACCTTGGTTATCACCTTCGTTATCCCAAGGCTGTCTAGTCTCTTCACTGAAACTGGTACCGCACTTCCGCTCAGTACCAGGATTGTCTTGGCACTCTCCAACTTCATGACAACCAAGTGGTACGTCCTTGTTATCATCATTGGTGGGATCATTTTTGGCCTCAAGGCGATGTACAAAACCTACCGGGGTAGGCGAATTCTAGATGGTATTAAGCTCAAAGTTCCGATTATTGGAGGCTTCACCAGTAAGGCTATCATCGCACGGTTTGCCCAGACCTTCAGCTTTCTCTCGCAGGCAGGGGTGCCGGTGCTCGAGATTTTTGAAACCCTCAAAGGGGTTATGGGTAATGCTATTTACGCAGATGAAATTGAGCGAATGTCTAGGGAAGTTGAGAACGGCACACCTCTCTCAACCTCAATTAGGAAGAGCAAGCACTTCCCAGCCATGGTGGGACAGCTGGTTAAGGTGGGGGAACAGTCAGGAGACCTGGCAGGGATGTTCAAGGTGCTAGGGAACTTCTTTGAAAAGGAGGTTGATACCATGGCCAAGAACCTCTCAACACTCTTGGAGCCAATCATCATGATTATCATGGGTGTGGTAATTGGCTTCATCTTGATTGCCGTTCTCCAGCCAATCTATGGTTTAATTAATGCAGTCTAGCTAAACGGAGCACCAAAGGATGGGACTCTTCCAGAAAACTGTTGTCGGGGTAGAAGCAATTGCCGCAGGGGTGCGGGTGGTTGAGGTTGAGCTTTCGCGTAGTCCCAGGGTGGTAAGCATTGGTGAAGCTCTCATTCCAGCTGAAGAACAACACCACGGCACCGGCTTGGATATTATCGCTATGGGGGGAAAGCTTGATGAGGCACTCACAGCCGCAAAACCTAAGCGAATTACTACACGCGATGCCTACCTCTCCGTTCCAGAAGATAAGGTTTTCAGGAAAATTCTCGAGATACCTGCCAGCGTAACTGATGCGGAACTTGCAGGGGTGGTGAGGTCTGAGGTCTCAAGCTACCTGCCTAGTGAGCTTGATACCATGGAAATTGATTTCCAGGTGCTCCCTCGTCGTGCCAACCAGGCAACTCAACCTGAGCGAGATCCAAAAGAAAAGAAGCGTGAAGATAAAGGAGATAAGGATGAGAAGGAAGACAAAGAAGACAAAGAAGAGAAAGCACCTGCTCAGCCTCCACTTTACGTTTCGGTGGTTGCCGTTGATAAACAGGTTGTGCACGAGATCATTGCCCTCTGTGAGCATGCAAAACTGAGGCCTGTGAGCATTGATACCCGCCCAGCGGCTATTTCACGTGCCGTGGTGCCACCAAAAGATCAGAATGTTGCCATTGTGGTGGAGTGGCACGGGGGCGAAGCGATGGTTGCCGTGGTTGAGCGAGGTGTTGTTTGGGTGACAGGTATGACCAAAGCAGGCGAAGATACTGATGTTGCGGCTTCAGCAATTGCCGACGAAATTGAGCACGCGGTGAAGTTTTTCACCAATCGAACGGGAAGTAGCACCTCAATTTCGCAAGCCTACGTTGTCTCAGCCAACCCAGAGGCTGCAGAGCTTAGGAAGAAGCTCGAGAAGCTCATGGATAGCGACATTGCCGTAGTTGAGGGGGTTCCTGTGGTACCTCTTCCTGGGGGAAGCGATGCCCGCTACAGCGCTGCTCTCGGTGCAGCTCTCTACTCGCTGTATAGTACCCTTGTATGAAGCAGATAAACCTCCTCCCACCCGAACTTGCATCACAGCGTTCAAGGCAGCGCGCCGTTCCTGCACTAGTATTGGCTGTTCTGATGGCATCAGGAACCATCCTGCTTCCGTGGTGGATGCTCAGGGGAGTAGAGGCTTCGCTGGATGAGCAGATCGTTCACCAGCAGGAGGTGCTTGGGATTAGTACAGGCACCGGAAAGGTAGTTGATGAGAGCTTTGAGGTACTTTCAGTGGGTGAGATTGGGGGTAAGGTAGCGGCACTCAACCAGCTGGCAGCAAGGGAGCTCTCTTGGTTAGACGTTCTGACTTCGGTAGGTAATTTGGTGCCAAAAGATATTACACTCTCTACCTACTCAGTTAGCACTAACCCAACCGACGTGAATATTAGGTTGGTAGGTGAAGCCCCCTCAAACTTGAGTTTTGCCACATTCGTAGAGTCTCTCAGGCAGAATAAAACAGTGTCAAAAGTGGTGGTTGAGGGCTTTCAGTTCTCACCAACTAAGGGCACGGTAAGCTTTGTGGTTCAGGTTTCAAGTCCAATCAAGAATTACCGGTACAGTGAGGTGGCAAAGTGAAGAAAATAGCACCAGCAGTAGTAGTGATTTTCGTTTTCTGTGTCGTTTTTGCTGGTGGCTTCTTTGGTCTGGTGTACCCTTCAATTAAGCCAATTGGGAGGAAGCTTTCAAAACTTGCGGCGTACAGTCAGCAATCAACAAAAGCGGTGGCTCCTAGCTCTCGGAGTGCTGAACTAGAGGCGCAACGTCAGCAACTTGAACTCGAGAAGGATAAGATTTCAAAGCTCCTTCCAGACGAGAGCAACGTGTACGATCTTTCTATCCAGATTGAGGCGTTGGCAAAGAGTACCGGGGTTACCATGACATCGGTAAGTCTGCTTCCAGCCGCTGAAACAACCGTAGCAAAGACAAAGAGCACCACGGCAATAGCTACGGTACAGGCGCCTCCAGCTGGTACCGCTACTTCGACAATTGCCGTCAGTCTCTCCGGGAGCTACGATGCCCTCAGGAGTTTCTTGGATGGCATAACCCAACTTGAGCGGTACATAGAGGTAGTAGATGTATCCTTTGCATCGGGGACTTCAGGAGTGAGCATGACGCTCAGTGCTGTGGCATTCTCTGCTCAAAAGGCACCTGCGGCAACCCCTGCACCAGCTGCAACTTCCAAGCCAACAACAGGAGGGAAAGATGAGTAGCGTGAAACGTCAGGCAAAGAGGATTGCTCTCGTTGAGCCGATCAACTGGGTGCTACTCATCCTCTCACTCATGCTCTTGAGTGGTGCAACGGCAATTACCTGGATTGGTTTGCAGCCTGCTACCTATGAGACTGCCGTTACCAAAGAAGTCCAGGATGAGGTGCAGGCATCCCTGGCTAAGCAAATTGATAGCCCAGAGATACCTACCTTAAATCTCAACAAGAAGAATAAGCGTCAGGGACCAGAGGTAACGGTAGATCCAAACAACATTGGCAAAACCAATCCTTTCGTAAAGTAGTGTTGATAGGCTATGAAAAAACCACCCGGGCGGGTGGTTTTTCTGTGTCTCGTTACTAGAGCTTAGGCTGCGGCAGGAGGCTCTGAAGAAACGGTATCCTCTGCTGGTACCTCTAGAGGCTGCTGAGGGCCTCCACCGCCTTCGTACACGCCGAGAGGGGATGGTGATGCGCTTGCGTCTGGGGTGCCAGCAGCGTTATTCAGGCGCTTCTTTACCTCCTCAATAATTTCTCCTGGGAGAACCTCAGATTTCACAACGTAGGCATCAGCTTGAGTCATGATCTTGTTGAGCTTCTCAATTTCCTGCACCAGGGCGGTGACAATAATGACAGGGATTTTGGCGGTTTCAGGGTTCTCTTTGAGGCTCTTCAAGACATCGAGGCCGTTCATCTTTGGCATCATGATGTCCAGGATGATGAGGGAGGGGTTGTACTCCTTCACAAACTCCAGGGCCTCTTCACCATTTCCAGCATGTACAACGGTAAAACCCTCTTGCTTTAAGCGCTCAGTGTAGAGCTCTGAAAGGATGATGTCATCTTCTGCCAGGAGAATGGTTGTGCCTTCGTACGCCATAGGTGTGAGGTGCTGGTGAAATGTAACAGGTTCATTGTAGCATCGAAAGAATGACACGCAAGGACTGCGAGGTCTTGTGGAACGATGACCAGAGGTGGCTGACTACGTAGCGAGAGACTTTTCAACCTCGAGGAGGGGTAGGGTGAAGGTAAAGGCGCTACCTTTGCCTGGGGTACTCTGCACCACAATGGAGCCACCCATTCGCTCAACAATAGACTTGGTGATGTAGAGCCCAAGCCCCGTTCCGATGATCCCAACCGTCTCTTTTGAATCTGCTCGGTAGAACTTTTCAAAGAGGTGTGACATTTGCTCTTTATCCATCCCTAGGCCGTTATCGGCAACCGTAATGCTGACCATACGCTCCTTCTTGAGGAGCTCGGTGGTTACTGAAACTTCGCCACCAGATCTGTTGTACTTAATGGCGTTACTCACCAGGTTAATGAGTACCTGCGAGGTCCTATCTGGGTCTGCCAGTACTGGTGGGAATGCAACTTCTGGCTTCTTGAACTTCAGGGTGATGTTCTTTTCCTGAGCGATGAACCTTAGCTGATCGATGGTGTCCTGGATAGACTTGATGCTATCGAGCTGCTGGGCGGTAAACTTCATCTTGCCAGACTCAATGCGTGAAACTGAGAGGAGGTCTTTCACCAGCATCGAGAGGCGTTTTGCAGAAGAGAAACACTTGCTCAGGTAGTCGGTGGTTTGAGGATCTAGTCCCTTTCCGGCAATCTTCTCGTCTAGGATCATGCTGAGGTACCCCTCAATAGCCGAGATAGGGGTGAGGAGCTCGTGTGAGGCAATGGAGACAAACTCGCTCTTCATCTGGTCGCCCTCGTAGAGCTTTGCTTTCTGGATAGACGAAATGGCCTGGTCTCCCACCAGCTCAAGGAGGGTGAGGTCTTGCTTACTGTAGCTCTCGTTGGACTGCTTGCTTGAGAGAAGGATGAGCCCAATTGGCTGGTCTTTGAGGATGAGTGGCATGGCCACGGCTACCTCAAGCTGTTCCAGCTTCTTGGCAACGGCAGACCTAATGGCGTGCTCCCGGATGAACTCGGCTTGCGTTTTGCCAGCCTCCAGCTTTCGCTTACCCTCAATGAGGAGTTTTTCATGGGCGAGTTCAGCAGCCAGGCTTTCAGTGAAGAGAATCTTTGGGTGGTTGCAGAAGTAGTGCATCACAAAGTCGCGTTCTTCCAGAATGAGCCTCTGGGTGGTTGAGTAGCCAATCTGTTTGATGCGCTTGATGGCTTGTTCGCCCCGGTCAGCCTGCTGGAAAACGTAGGTAACGGCATGGTGGAGGTGGAGGGCCTTGGCGGTTGTCTGCATCACTACCTCCAGGGCTTCGTCTAGGGCAATAACGTTGTTGAGCTTCTGGGAGAGCTCTTTAATGACCACCTCTTGCTCGTACTCTTTCTTGAAGAGCCACTTGTCGGTTCGCTCCGAGACCCAAACTTTTAGTGGCTGGAAGCTGTAGCCAATGATCAGAGCGGCAATGAGGTTAACAATGAAAGAAGCACTGTTGAGGCTATCAAGCTGGAAGAGCTGGGCGAAGAGGGTAAGTACGGTGGCGTATACCACAAAGATGAAGGTAAGGAGCGATGCAAAAATTACCGTTCGCCTGATGAATAGCCTGATATCAAAGAGGTGCTGGGTTACGATGGCGTACGTGGTGAACCCAACGAAGATAACGGTGAAGAGAGGGCTGAGAGCGATACCCGCATTTGTTGAATTGAGGAGCGGGAGGAAGAGGTTGAAAATAATAATGAGCCCAAACATGAGGCCGAGTCCTAAGAGGAGGAGGAAGATTTGGTGGCGTTTTGTACCCCGTGATGAGAGGTACTTCTTGATGAGGACGTAGAGACCACTAAAGACGAGCCCTAGTGCGTAGGGGAGGAAGGCGGCAAAGCCAGGACCTGGGGTTGGGCTGTAGCTACCATCGGCTGCAGTGGTGAGACCAGTGAAGAGGTAGGGGCTCATCGTGATGAATCCTACAATCGCTCCAATAACTAAGAGGAGCTGGTAGCGGGAGCTCTTGAGAGGCTGTCTCTGGTCTGGGAAGGTGATCACCAGCAGGTAGACAAAGAGGGATTGGGCTGTAGCGGTGAGCATCACGGCTCTCGTCCAGAAGAGGGCTACCTCGATGGTGGTAGCATGGAGCGAAAGGTATGTTGCGATAATCCAGGATGCAATGGAGAGGCAGAGGTAGAAGAAGAACTTGTTGGTGGCACTCTGCTTGTTAAAGATGAACACAACAAGTCCCATTGCCACATTTGCAATGGCAGCGATACTCGCAATGTAGAGCTCTAGTCCCATATTGCCCCTGCTATGCTACTTCTCGTTCAAGTTTACAGTTTACCCAGGGTCTCCACAAATGTTTGGGTCATCGCCTGGCGCTCTTTAACCTGTTCGTCGCTCATGAAGTCTGGGATGAGCAGCTCATCGAGGGAGAGGTGAATTCGCCCAGACACTACGGGGAGACCTAGGATGAGCCTCCTGGCGATGTATGCACCCGCAGCTCCGGTAAGGGTGGTGGCAGTGCCAAGCTGGGGAACTGAGGGAATGGTTCTGCCCATTTCAAGGAGGGACTTTTGCATCCTCGGGGTGCTGTTTTCGGCACTGATGATCTTGAGTGCCATCTTTACCCTGGTAGGTGGGTCAATGATGGGAGCTGAGAAGAGGCGTTGAGCCTCGTGCTCCTCAAGGGCGCCATGGAAGAGGGTGGTGATACCTTGGTCAAACCTTTCAATGTCAATCATGACGTTGTCGCCGTTATCGGTAACCATGACAACGGGGATCTTGCTCTCTCGGGCGTGGAGGCGGAGGTCAATTTTTATCTTGAGGTCATCTATCTCATCAAAGAGTACGTTGATTGGGTGCTCGCCCCCCAAGAATTCATTGATGTTTTCGGTGGTGATTCCTTCAGGGAAGACCTCAACTTGGGCAAAGGGGTTGAGCTCGTAGATTCTGCGCGCGGTGATTACTACCTTGCTAAGCCCTAGGTTAGCAACTGAGTTGTTGATCCTATTTAGGTTGGTGATGGCGAGGGTATCAAAGTCTGCAATTTTAATTACCTCAGAGCCGTTGGTGAGGGCGATAACAGTGGCAATGCTTGAGCCTACACTCATACCTGCAATACCAACTACACCTCTCTCGTACTGGTGTTGCTCGTCCTCAAGAATGATGTAGCGGTTTCTCGCAGTCCTCAAGCGGTAGAAAATCTCTTTTGGAGCAACCTTGATTGCCTTGAAGAGCCACGGGTAGATTACCCAAACGCCAGCGTCTTCTAGGGAAGGACCAAAATGCTCGGTAGTAAAGGCTGCAAAGTGGGATTCGTCGCGGTTGCGGCTAGCGGCGGTATGGGTGACCTCGTACAGCTCTTCTACCTGCTCCATGAGGTTGTCTACCCGGTCAGAAACGCTGTACTGAGAGCATGCAGCATCAAAACCTGCCTTGTCAGTTGCTTGGATGAGGATGGGTTGGTAGAGCTTGCTGGTGTCCATGGCTATGGTTTCTTTACGTACTGCACTTTGATCCGGCTTGGGAAGTGTTTGGGGTGGGCGTAGGTGTGAAACTTGACCCGCGGCTTTGCTCGCTTGGGGAAGGTATCGCTCAAGACCTTAAACTCAGCGTTCATCTCCCTGATTGTCTCGTAGATGATTTTCCTGATTCTCGTATGGGTTCTACGGTCAAGGTTTGCACCTTTCTTCAGCTCTAGTCTCAGGGAGAGGTACTGGTCATGGGAGCGATTGTACTCTGTTGCCAAGAGGAACTTTCCTGAAAGGTGGGGGAATACCTCATCGTGTTCAAGAGCCATCTTGATATTTTCTGGGTAGATGTTGAGTCCGTAGATGGTTGCAGCTGCATTTGTCCTACCAAAGAGGTACACGAAAGGTAGTTTCCAGTTGAGTGACTTTCTTGGGAGCTTGCTGGTGATGCTATTTTCGGTGTAGCCGTGTTTCTTGAGGATGGCCATTATCTCTCTGTGGGTGTAGGTTCCGCCTCTATCCTCAATGTTGTAGCGGGTGAGGGGTAGGCCAGCATCTGTGGTGAAGCAGAGCTCATTGTCTTCGGTGGTGGAAACCTGTTTCCAGAAAGGGTAGTACTGGTGGAACGAAGGGACGGTTACCCTACCAAAGAGTTCCTTGCAGAGATCTTTATCATCACTTGCCAGTTTCCTAATCAGGATGCTCAAAGGGGTTTCATGCCCAAGAATGGCGGCATCAGCCGAGCCGTAGGTGTTTACCGATGAGGTGAGGTAGCGTTCTTCTGGAACCCCAGCGCTCTTGTAGAGGTGGTTTCGCCACTTCTCGCTGTAGGCTTCGCCCCCAGAAATGAAGTGCATATTGTATTTTTCCCAGTTGATACCGAGTATCTTTCCCTCATCAATAATATCTTTTGCCAGGGGTGGGTAGGCGCAGAGGACAATTTGGTCGAAGCTATCGCCAATTTTCTGAACAATCTTGAGGACATCATCTTTGTTGATACCAGGAGTAATGACGGTTAGCGGGTAGCCTTTCTTGGCGATGGTAATGCAGCTGTTGAGGGTGAAGGTTCCCGCAACGTAGAGACCCATGGAGTAGGCGTTGATGACGAGAGTTTTTTTGTGTTCGAGGTTAAAAAACTCTCTGAATAGAATCTCGTACGCGAGTGACGTTTCCGTTTCCAACTTGTCGCCCCGTGGCCAGAACTGTGGCTCACCAGATGATCCTGAGCTTGTTGAGAGCATTACCGCATCAACCTCTCCATCCCAGCTGAGCTCTTTCAGGGTGTACTGCTTGATGTAGTTTTCTTTTGTGGTTGGAGGAACCTTCAGGAAGTCATCGTAGGTAACGATACTCTTTGGGTCTACTCCATTTCTTGCGAGGAAGTCTCGGTAGGCTGGAACCCGCTTAGCCATTGCATGAAACAGATCAACTGCCTGTGCCTCTTCCTGTTTCTTGAGGTTAGCTGAACTACGCCAGCTGAATGACGAAATGAGGTTAATAACCTTGAGGTGTTTTTTCCGAGGAAGAGCATCTGAGAACGACATAGGTACATCATAGAATAATCTGTTCGCACCTGCTAGCCTGTGCTACTATTCTTTCATGCATCGTCATAAGAAGTACCTCATTCTCGGTGGGGCAGGGTTAGTTGGGAGTACCTTCGCGCGTGCTGTTGCCAAGCACGGGGCAACTGTTGTGGTGGTTGACCTCCCAAGTAAGCTATCTGAGACTGAGTTCCCAAAAGTGGTGAAGAAGGTTGAAGCAGATATTCTCGTGCCCGGGTTTCTGGATAAGCTAGTGCAGAAAGAGGAGCCAAGCGTCATCCTCAATACGGTGAACCTGGCAACCATTTTCTCGGGGAACGAAGGTGAGGGCTACAACTCGCTCATCTCTTTCTACACCAGGTTGTACGAGGTACTCTCTCACGTAACCACACCACTCCACTACGTTCAGGTAGGAACCACAGGATCGGGTGGTCTTGGGTTCAACATTCCCTTCACCCACGGTGAGAACCTTGAGCATCGGCCAATTATTCACAAGGCAGCATTTTCAGGGATCACATCACAGCTCTTGGTGATGCTCTCGCGCTCATTTCCAGAAGGAAACGTGAGGGTTTCAGAGTTAAAGCCTGGGCTTGCCATCTTTGACGACACCTTCCACCAATCAAAGATTGCAGGAGCTAACTGCGTCACCCTTGATGGCGGCGAGAGCGGGCACTACACCTACAACGAGGTTGCCCTCCTCATGAAAATGATGGGCTTCACCACCGCCTCAATGGTGGTAGAGAAAATCATCGGAATCATCACCAGTGAGAAGGGCTTCAGCCACGCCAACGGCTACGATCTCACTGCTGCCATGAACCGAGCAATTGTTTCTGAGGGGAGAAGCGATAGCGCTAAGCGGAAGAAGATTCTCGATGAGATGAAGAAACGACAGGGGACTTACAACGTGATTGCAACCGGTAACCTGGGACCACGTAGCATTACGGCAGCCCTCCTCCAGGCGTACATGCGTCTCAACGGGGTAACGATGATGGATCCAGATCCATCGGTGAGGGCAACCCTCGCGTACCTGGCACAGAAGGATATCGCTCTCGCAGAGTACGTTGAGAAGTGCTGCCAGCAGCTCCCACCAATCGAGAGTTCTCGTGAGCAGCGAGAGCCATGGCAACTAGTGATGTAGCATGAAACGTTTCGACGACTTCGATCCAGAGGATCTCGAGGACCCAGATAGCAAGCGGCTAGGAAAAACCGGCCGCAAGCTGCTCAAACAGGCGCGCGCTGAA
Source organism: uncultured Candidatus Saccharibacteria bacterium (assembly GCA_964593885.1). Classification (GTDB taxonomy): domain Bacteria; phylum Patescibacteriota; class UBA1384; order CAILIB01; family CAILIB01; genus CAZQKK01. The sequence continues at coordinate 411,294 of CAZQKK010000001.1, forward strand.
AACTTCAGGTGCCAGCACTGTGGGTTTGACGTACCTATGCAGGCGGTTGGCTCAACCCAGCGCAACCACTGCCCGCGCTGCCTCTGGTCTCGCCACGTGGATGAGGAGGTTGGTGATAGGCGTGCTACCTGCCTAGCTTCCATGGAGCCCATTGCACTTTCGCTCAAATCAAACGGGGGCGAACTGATGCTCGTGCACCGCTGCTGTGGGTGCGGGAAGGTGGGGAGGAACCGTCTTTCTGGTGATGACGATACCAAGGTGGTAGAGGAGGTATTTGGAGCATCGCTCCACACTCATGATTTGCCAGGCGGGATTGAGTACCTACGCGACGCCGAGGAGCTCAGGCGGCAGTTGGGCTAGATCTTGGTTTGCCTGTTCTAAAAGTTTTCTGGCTGAGGCGAAGGTGAGCTGCTGGTAGCATGGGGCAAAGGGCAGCCACTTAGCGTCCTTCACCTCTTCATCTTGGAGGGTCAGCTCTTTGGATGGGATGATGCCGAGGAAAAAGTCTACCTGCTTCACAATTGGCACACCTCCGTCGCCGGTAAACTGGTAGGTGACGCTGTACTCGCAGTTTGGAATGAGTTTACAGCTTTCAACACCAGTCTCTTCTTGGAGCTCTCTTAGAGCTGCACGCTTTGGGTCTTCACCATCTTCTGGGTGACCTTTGGGAAAATCCCAGTGTCCTCCAGTGAGGTTTTGGATGGTTAAAAAGTGAGCCTCTCCTGAGGCTTCTAGGTGGAAGGGAATGATTCCGTATGAGTGATCGTGCTGCATACTTCCACTCTAGCATTGCCAGGTTGAGACTGCTACCATGACAGGAGACTAATTCACCTCCTATGGCAGCAAAACGCTTGGTTACTGGCATCCGTCCAACTGGGGATATTCACCTTGGTAACTACTTTGCGGCCATTAAACCCACGGTGGCGCTGCAAGATGCTTACGAGTGTTTCATTTTTGTTGCCGATCTCCATGCCCTCAACCAAGTTTCTGATCCAGTAGTCCTCAATAAGGCAATCTTGGAGATTACCAAGGCCTACCTTGCCGCCGGTCTTAACCCAGAGAAGGTCCACCTCTTCCAGCAGTCAGCTCTCCCTCACCCAGAGCTTGCCTGGATGGTTGGTGCACAGGTTGGTATTGGGGTGCTTGAGCGGGCACACGCTTTTAAAGACTCGGTTGCCAACGGGAGCGATATCAACTTTGGCCTATTTAGCTACCCTGTGCTCATGGCCGCAGATATCCTGATGTACCAGGCTGAGGTAGTACCTGTTGGGAAAGATCAACAGCAGCACGTTGAGTTTGCAAGAGACTGGGCTGAGCGGTTCAATAACCTGTACGGTCAGACATTTACCCTACCAAAAGCCATCCACCCTGAGGGCATTGAGACGGTACCCGGTATTGATGGGCGAAAGATGAGCAAGCGTTACGATAACGTTATTGGCCTCTTTGATAGCGCTGAGGTACTCGAGAAGAAGATCATGAGAATTACCACAGACTCAAAGCGCCCAGAAGAGCCAAAGGATAGTAACGATGTTATCGCTCAGCTCTTCACCCTCGTTGCCTCAGAAGAGAGCTCACGCTCGTTTACCGAGAGGTACACCTCAGGCGGCATGGGCTACAAGGAGGCCAAGGAGCTCCTCTTGGGAGCTGTGGTTGAGTTCCTTCGCCCTATCCAGGAGCGCAAAGCCTCACTAGATCAGAACGAACAAGAGGTGAGAGATATCCTCCACAGAGGAGCAGAAGCGGCGCGCAAGGTGGCAGCTGAAACTATCGCTGAAGCTCGTCAACACTTGGGACTGGTAATCTAGATTCATGGCAGATCAGAAGAAAACATCACGGCGAGACGCCTCAAGCCAGGACAGCTCTCCTCGCCCTGTTTTGGCGGGGAGAATTCCTCCACAGAACCTTGATGCTGAGGTTTCTACCCTAGGCTCCCTCCTCCTAGATCCTGAGGCGGTGATGAAGGTGGCAGATTCCCTGCACGCTGAGGATTTCTACATGCCCGAGCACCAGATGATCTACGAGGCAATGCTCGCCCTCTTCGAGAAGCGTACCCCTATTGATCTCCTCACCGTTAGTGAGGAGCTCACCAACCAGAAGCGTCTCGATATTGCGGGTGGTCCTGCTAAGATCTCGTCACTGGTGAGCGCTGTTGCTAGCGCAACCAACGTTTCCTACTACGCCCAGATTATTAGGCAGAAATCGCTCCTACGAAAGCTCATTGGGGCAGCAAACCAGATTGGGGATCTAGCGTACCAGGAGGACAGAACCTCGGAGGAGATTTTGGATGAAGCCGAGAGGAACCTCTTCAACGTAACCCAGCGCTACCTCAAGCAGAACTTCGTCTCAATCAGGAGCGTCCTTGATGACAGCTTTGAGCGGCTTGGCATGCTGGCAAAGAACGATGGTTCGCTTCGCGGGATTCCTACAGGGTTTAGCCAGTTGGATAGGCTCATGGGTGGCCTGCAGCGTTCTGATTTGGTGATTATCGCCGCCCGTCCTTCCATGGGAAAAACAACCTTTGCCCTCAACATTGCTGAGGCAGTTGCTCTTGAGGGGAAGACGGTGGGTATCTTCTCTCTCGAGATGGCAAAAGAGCAGCTGGTTGATAAGCTGGTTTCTTCAATTGGGCGAGTAGACTCCTGGAAGCTACGTAACGGCCAGCTGAGCGAAATTGACATGGGCAACCTGATTCAGGCCCAGGCTCAACTAGCTGAAGTGCCACTCTTCATTGACGATGCTGGAATGGCAACGGTTATGGAGGTACGAGCAAAAGCTAGGAGGCTGCAGGCTGAGCACGGCCTGGATCTGATTGTGATTGACTACCTCCAGCTCATGTCGGGCTCGGGGAGGGCTAGCCAGGACAACCGTGTGCAGGAGGTCTCAGAGATCTCACGCTCCTTGAAGGCGCTTGCTAAGGAGCTCAACTGCCCGGTAGTGGCTCTGTCGCAGCTCTCACGTGCTGTAGAGGCCAGGAACGACAAGCGACCAATGCTCTCAGACCTTAGGGAATCAGGATCCATTGAGCAGGACGCAGATGTGGTAATGTTCCTCTACCGTGATGACTACTACAACAAGAACAAGGAAGAGCACGATCACCTCGTAGAAATCATCGTTTCTAAGCACCGTAACGGACCAACAGGGGACGTAAAGCTCTCTACTCAGTTGCAGTACAGCCGTTTCTACGACCTAGACCTGAGGAATCAACAGCAAGGGTAGAGGGGCGATGTATATGCCCCAAAAAGTAAATATTTGAGAAAGTGGCACTGGTGGCTTTTTTCGCCCATAGGCAGCCTCCCAACAGGTTACAACTGATTGACCTAGAGCCTAAAAAATCATATAATGATTGCGTTGAGAGGTTACACATATAGCGCCTCTCAAAAGTTCCGCACCACAAAACAAAAAGAAATTAATAGTTTTGTACCTTTACTAGCGGAGCGAACGTCAGGATGCCTGCCATCCTAAGTAAGACTCAATGTTTTGTTTGGAATAAGCAAGACACCTGGCGAGTCATCAAGCAGTCTACACGCAACGGTTTATACACACACAGACCCGAGCGTCCTAATATGTAGACTGCTTTTTGTTTTACCTGAGAAGCCCTACGGAGGGGCTTTTTTTGGTACCAGGTAGGGGCAAAGTGTGCTACTGTTTCACTAATTGGCCTTTGTCAATTTGAGTTGATATGAAGCAAGAACCTGATGTCTTTACCCCAGATGAGGGGGAAGTTCACTTTCCCTTTGTGTGGTTTGTCGTTTCGGTGGTGGTGAATCTCGCCGCTGCCATCTATCTCTACTGGCTATGGGCAAACAAGGCCTTAACGGCCGAGTACGTCATGCCAAGCTACAGTGTCCTTGGCTGGACGGTTGTCTTGGGGCTGCCACTGAGCCTCTTTGAGTACCTCTACCACAGGTACCTCTTACACCACCCAACCCTTCCTTACCTTGAGCGCATGTGCAATTCACACAAGAACCACCATGGGCTCACCAACGTCACTACCAGTGTCAAAAAGGCGGAAGGCGGTCTGGTTCCGGTAGATAACCGGTACCCGATTGAATGCAAAGAGCAAGAGGCATCAATGCACTTCCCGCTGTACAGCATGGTAATCTTCCACGGTGTCTTCGGGATTCTCTTGGCCCTGCCGCTTAAGCTGATCTTCCCAGGTCAGCCGATACTCCTAGCCACCATCACCGCGGTAACGGTGTACTTCGTTTGGTACGAAGTCTGGCACATGGTTCAGCACCTTCCGTACTCCAAGTACTGGGAGCCTCTGCTGGCCAGGTCAGCCATTATCAGGAGGGTCTACAACTTCCACCTGGTGCACCACTTTAGGCAGAACATGAACATGGCCGTGGTGGGCTTCTACGGATTCGCCATCTGGGACCACGTGTTCAGGACCTGCTACCGCATGGCAAAGCTGCCCGTGAAGGGTGCTCGCGTCCCGCTTGGGGATGCAATTAGCAAGCTGGAACCCCGTTGGCCAATCAGCATGGTAGATAGCTGGAAGGCACCGATGCAACGCTGGTCACGAAGGGTAGAGGAGAGGACGAGGAAACTCTTCGGCATCAAAAAGACGGCTCTCTGAGCATGTTCAAGCTCCTCAACTCACATTCCCTTACCACCCGCTCTGGGTGGTTTTTTTGTGGGTTGTAACCTGTAGGTAGGTTGACATTATCAGTGGATTATGCTAGGTTGGTTGCGTGATGACTGCTACTGGAATGACGCCAACTGGTTCTGCGATTTACAATAAGCTTCAGGGAAGGGTCCGCGAAATCCGCGCTGGCGGAGACGCTGAGACAGCTGCTCGTTTGAGTAGCGATATCGCGGCCATTCTGGCCGAGTTTCCTGGGGTTAGAGGAGAAATGGCACTTGTTCATTTCGATCGGTACTTCGAGACTGACGGCCAGTTCCTTAGGGAACAGGTCACATCCTTCAGGATGATCAAACTGGTTGTACACGCCTAACGCGTGCTCACCTCAAATTCAAAAGCCTCCCGCGGGAGGCTTTTTTCGTACCTGTAACACCGCGTTTTACGCTGCTAGTCTGTTCTCTGCGTTGGCAAATTGCTCTGGGTTGGTTACCGTCATGCCGTGAGAGTTTACCTCTGGTCCACCCTCAAGTTGGGTGCGCATAATTTGGTCATAGAGTGCGCGATCTGCTTCCATTCTGGAAACTACAGAGGCTGCAGCGTTTGCTCGCGCCTTTGCCTCTAGTTCCTTAATCTCAGCTGGTGAGAACTTTTCAAGCATGAGCTTCTGCATCTCTTCGTCAACGAGACGAGCTGCCTCTCCTCTGCTCTTGCCTTCACCAACGTGAGTTTCAAAGCTGTCAGCTGCCGATTCTCTGACCACAGCAACTTCATCAGGACTGGCGCTTCCACCCATAATAGTGTCGGCCACACCTTGGGCGACGGTTGTATCTACGAGTACTGCAGGTTGCTCTAGAGGCATATAACTCTCACTTACTTGTGTAACCAGTATAGGTGCAGGAGTGTCACAAGCGCAAGCGATGGTTTCATTACGTTTCAACAGGTTAAATGTCAAGTATACTTGACATTTTTTTTGAGGCTCAGTAACGTGAGAAGCGAAAGATTTAGCCGTAACCAGTACTGCTATGTTGCAACCAGTTGGAGATAGAATCCTCGTTAAGCCACTTGATAACCAAGAAGTTACCAAGGGAGGCATAGTGCTTCCAGATTCAGCCAAAGAGAAACCGCAGACGGGAACTGTTGTGGCGGTAGGCACAGGGAAGTACCACGGGGAGAAGCTTGAAACCTTCAAAGAGATGGGAATTGAAAAGGGTTCAACCATCATGTTCTCAAAGTACGGACCAACCGAAATCAAGATTGGTGACGAAGACTACTACGTCATTGAGTGTCACGACGTTCTCGGTGTAATCAGCAAATAACAAACAAAACTATGGCAAAGCAAATTTCATTTTCAGAAGATGCTCGCGCCAAACTGCGCGAGGGGGTAAACATCCTGGCAGACTCCGTGAAGGTTACCATCGGACCAAAAGGTAGGAACGTGGTGATTGATAGAGCCTACGGCGGCCCGGTCATTACCAACGACGGCGTTACCATCGCTAAAGAAATTGAGCTCGAGGACAAGTTCCAGAACATGGGTGCCCAGCTCATCAAAGAGGTTGCCTCAAAGACTAATGATGTTGCAGGAGACGGAACTACCACAGCTACAGTGCTTGCACAGTCCATCATCAACGAGGGCCTGAAGGTGGTCGCAGCTGGTGCTAACCCCATGATTGTCAGACACGGCATTGAGAAGGGCGTGGTTGCCGTTGTAGAGGCCTTGAGGAAGATGCGTAAAGAGGTGAAGGGGAATGACATTGCCCACGTGGCTACCATTTCCGCAGGTGATGCTGAGGTAGGTAAGCTCATCGCAGAAGTGATGGGTAAGGTTGGTAGGTCTGGTGTGATTACCGTAGAAGAGGGACAGACACTCGGGCTCTCATCTGAGGTTGTTGAGGGAATGCAGTTTGATAACGGCTACATCAGCCTCTACATGGCCACCGATACCCAGCGCATGGAAGCATCTTTCAGTGACGCACTCATCCTGATTACCGATAAGAAGATTAGCTCTATCCAGGAAATTCTCCCTCTCTTGGAGAGTCTGGCACAGGCGGGGCGAAAGAACCTGGTCATTATTGCTGAAGACATAGAGGGCGAGGCTCTCACCACCCTGGTTCTCAACAAGATTAGGGGCACCTTCAACACCCTCGCCATTAAGGCTCCCGGATTTGGCGATAGGCGCAAAGAGATGCTCAAGGACATTGCCGTCCTTACAGGAGGACAGGTTATCACTGAGGAAGTTGGCCTCAAGCTTGAGGACACCACGCTAGACATGCTCGGAAAAGCAGACAAGGTTGTAGCCACCAAGGAAAAGACCACTATTGTGGGCGGAAAAGGGAAGAAGAAGGAAATTGATGCACGCATTACTCAGATTAAGGCTCAGATTGAGAAGACAGATTCCTCGTACGATAGGGACAAACTCAAGGAGCGCTACGCCAAGCTTGCTGGCGGGGTTGGGGTAATCAAGGTTGGCGCTGCCACCGAGGTTGAGATGAAGGAGAAGAAGTACCGGATTGAGGATGCCCTCGCCGCTACCAAGGCTGCGGTTGATGAGGTTGATGGGGGAATCCTTCCAGGCGGGGGCACTGCCCTTGTAGACGCCTCAGACGTCCTTGATAAGCTGAAGCTTACCGGAGAAGAGCTTACGGGTGTTAAGATCCTCCAGCGGGCTCTCCAGCAGCCTCTCAGGCAGATTGCTGAGAATGCTGGTGTAGATGGGTCCATTGTGGTGAAAGAGGTGTCTTCATCAGTGAAGGGTAAAGGTTTCAACGCCCTCACCGGTGAGTATGTGGACATGCTTGCAGCGGGTATCATCGATCCATTCAAGGTAACCAGCTCCGCTCTCCAGAATGCCGCTTCAGTTGCGGCAATGGTGCTCACTACCGAGGTGCTCATTGCAGACAAGCCAAAGCCTGAGGCTGCTGCACCAGCGGGCGACCCTATGGGAGGGATGGGCTTCTAGCTCATGTAAGTTACGGGACGAAGAAAACCAGGTTAGAGTGACCTGGTTTTCTTGATGTGGCGGAAGTTTTTTGCTAGGTTACCAGTGTTAGGTGCTACATGCATGGGAAAGATGGAGAAAGCATTGAAGACCTTCTAGGTCTTGAGAACCCCTCGTCAACTGAAATGATGCCAGCAGCCTGGTACGGTGCTGGAGAGCCAAGCTACTTTGGCAGGATTGGCCTCGGGCTACTTGCTCTGGGGACGGTGCTTGCCATTGGGGCAGTTGCAGTACTCCACGCTAGAGAAAAGCGTTCGAAACAGGATTCCGATTTTACGGGAATCTAAATCACAAAACCAGGTTTTCACCTGGTTTTTTTCGTCCCGTTTCTGAACGTAGCTACAGTGCTGAAATATCCTTTACAACCTTGTCTAGAGTGGTGAGTGCTTCCTGCTTCTTGAACTCCCAGCCTGTCTTTGACCTCTCAACCTGAACCTGTTCGTTCTCAAGCTTGAGCTTCTTAGCCATGAGCTCTTGCTGCTCACGCTCCACATCAACGAGGGCTCCGCTAATCTCAGCATGGCGCTTCTCTAGCTTGCTGAGCTCACTGTTTGCCAAGGTAATCCAGCGTTCCTGGAGGATGCGCTTAATGTCGCCCGAAACGTCTGGGAGATCTGGGCTATCTGCTGGCTCGATAGGTGTTGCTACAGGCTCTGCAGCTTTCTCTGCCGTAAACACAACCTCTTCAGGCTTTGGTGTTTCTGGGACCACAACTTCTTCCTTTGGCTCTACCTTTGCTACTACTGGTTCCTGGACAGGTGCTACGGGATTTTCAGGTTTAGGAGTCTCAGGTGCCGGAGTTGAAGGGACTACAAAGGTAGCGGGTTCATGACTTTCAACTGAAGCTGGTTCAGAAGCGGTAGGAGCTACCTGCTCTACAACAGGAGCTTCCTCTACCTTTACAGCTTCTGGGCTGGCTGGCTCACTGTCTACAGAACTTGGGGCTGGGGTAAACGAGAAGGATGGCTCCTGGGGAGCTGGTTGCTCCATTGAACTGCTGAGGGCTTCACTGAGGAGGTCACCGGCGTTACCAAGCCTATCGCTCATGGTAATGGTTGCACCTTGATCCTGTGGGGTAGCTGGTGCTTCTGCTGCCTTTTCCTCAACCTTCTCTACTACAGGCTGAGCAGTTGGGGTTACTGGGATTTCAGGGAGCTGTGGCAGAGGTGGAGCAGGAGGGGTAGGTGGAACTGGGGTGGCTACTGGAGCAGGTTCTTTGGCTTCAACAAAGACTACCCTGGCTGGCTGGCTGGCAGCAACAGGAGGAGTTGGTGCAGGGGCTGCTGGCGTTGGTGGTGGTGGAGGTGTGGGGAGTGAACCTGAAGAACCTCCTGCAGCTGGTACAGGTGGTGGAGTTGTCTGCTGGTCTCCCATTAGCCACTTCATGATCATGGTACTGCCCCTCTTGAGTTAACCACTAGTGTAAAACAAGTATAGCATTGTATGTGGGGACGATTCAACAAAAAAACCGGCTAGTTTGGGGCCGGTTTTTTTATCTGACCTACCTGGGCTACTTTGCGCGCTCTACGTACGTTCCCTCGTCGGTGTTAACCCTGATCTTTTCGCCAATCTTGATGAAGAGTGGAACGGTAATGACGGCTCCAGTTTCAAGGGTGGCAGGTTTGGTGCCACCAGTGGCGGTGTCTCCTTTTACACCTGGCTCGGTGTGGGTGACCTCAAAGTCCATCTTGATGGGGAATACGACACTCACCGGTTTATCTTCGTAGAAGAGAATCTGGATGTCGCTACCTTCCTTGAGGAAGCGAGACTTTGGTCCTACTTCTTCAGGGGAGAGGGTGAACTGTTCAAAGCTGGTGCTATCCATGAATGCGTAGCCATTTCCCTCTTGGTAGAGGTAGGTGCAAGCACGTCTATCGAGGACGGCTTCTTCAAACTTATCGCTGCTCTTGAAGGTAATATCTACTACAGCACCAGTTTTGAGGTTGCGGAGCTTGGTTCTGAGAACAGCTCCACCACGCCCCATTTTACTGTGCTGGTAGTCCAGGACAACAAACGGACTTCCGTCCATGTCGATGCTGGTACCGGTTTTGAGGTCCGTAATACTCAACATACAACGGAGCTTAGCGCTTTACGAAAGGCAGGAGGGCGAGGTGACGGGCACGCTTGATAGCGGTACCAATCATTCGCTGGGTAACAGGAGCGTTTCCGCTTCGGCGGCGAGACTCAATCTGGCCGAACTCGTTGGTGTAACGCTTGATGAGCGCAAGGTTCTTGTGGTCAATTTCCTTGACGGCTCTGGTTACGGTTGCGCGACGGGTTCGCTTGATAGGGTAGCCACCCTTGAGAACAGGTTTACGTGGAGGCATGAAAGTTGGTTAAAATGGAATGTCGTCAATGTTGATTTCCTCTTCTGGGTTTGCCTTCTTTGGGGCTTTGCCAGCTGCAGGCTTGCTAGAAGAAACAGGGCTGCTTGGAGCGAAATCGTCACCTGAGGCTGAGGCGCCTCCGCTGAGATTCTTGTTTACCGCATCTGGTCCGATGACCGTGTCTGCGACAATCTCAGTCTTGTACTTTTTCTGACCGTCTGGGGCTTCCCATGAACGGGTCTGAAGTCTTCCGGCGATGAATACTCGCTCACCTTTGTGGAGTACCTGGCTGCAACGTTCTCCGATCTGGCCCCAGACAACGATGTCGTGGTACTCAGGTGGGGAGTCTACCCAGTTGCCGGTTTGGTCCTTGTAGCGCCTGTTGGTGGCGACGGCAAACGAGGTGACAGCCTGCTGGCTAGGGGTAAAACGGAGCTCAGGATCTCTGGTAAGGTTTCCGATGACTTCAACGCGGTTGAGATTCTGCATGGTGCGAAATTAAGATTTACGCTTCGTCCTTGAGAATGTCGCCGAGAGCGGCGTCTAGCTTTTCCATACGCTCTTCTTCGCTCTGATCGTCCTCTGCAACTACCTCAGTTTTAGCAGCCTTCTTAGCAGGCTTGCTTGAGGTGCGGCGGAGCTCTTCTTCAGCTCCAGCGGCTTCAGTTGATTCTGCTGCTGCACCACGCTTGTTACCTCTAGCTGGCTTCTCGTCTTCTTCCTTTACAGGGTAGAGACTGCCAGGCTGGGCTGAGGTGTAGGCGATGGTAACGAGACTGCGAAGAATCTTTTCATCAAACCTGAGGAGTTTTTCAAGAGCGTTCACCTTGTCTGCTGGGAGTTCAAACCAGAAGGTGGTGTAGAAACCGTTGAGGTTTCGTTTGATAGGGTAGGCGAGCTCGCGCTTGCCCCAGAGCTCTGATTTGCTGACGCTTCCACCAAAACCCTTAACGGTTTCAGTGAGGGTAGCCAACTTTTCTTTGGCTGTGGTCTCGGTTGCATCTTCTCCGAGGAGGAAGGTGGCTTCGTAGTTTTTTAGTGAGGGGGTACGCATACACAAAAGAGCGGACTGCTCAGAGTAGTTTAGCTAGATACAATGTTGGTGGAGCAATAACCAATGGCTTCGCTACTGTACCAGATTAGATTGGGCTGGGCAAGTAGCTAAAGTTGGTTGGGTTCACTGTGTGCGTTAAGCCACACGGCCATTTGGGTTTCATCTACCTTATCGGTGGCAACTTTGAGGGCGAAATCAACGATTTCCCCTGTTGCTGCCTTGAAAGTGTGCCCATTACTTTCCAAGAAAAAAATAGTGGTTACGATGCCGGTTCGCTTATTTGCATCTCGAAAAGGGTGATTTTTGATTAATGAATGACAGAGCACTGCAGCCTTCATAAAAATATCTGTATATGTCTCATAGTCACCGAAACCAGCAGCAGGTCTAGCGAGTGCTGATTCCAAAAGTCCTATGTCACGTACGCCAGGTAACCCACCAAATTTGGAGAGTTGTTCTTCATGAATATAGTGGACAGTTTCGATTGTGACGTACGTTACCATTATCTACTTATCTGCAAGGGTGCGCAGATCCTCCTGAAATCTTTTTGTAATTGAGTTTACTTGAGCAATTATCTCCGGTGTAATCGTAGGGGATGTATTAGCGTCTGTACCAGTAATTTTCGCTGTGTTCTTCCCATGTTTCATAACAATGTATTCTGTCTCAGAAAACGAGACTTCGTCTATGATCTCAGCAAAACGCTTCCTGGCTTCAGCGGCAGAGATAGTTTTAGTTGTCATAGAGACTAATGGTGAATAATTTGTACAAATTGTACATAATTAAACCTCACTAGTCAAGAAGTACCAGCTCACGCACCTTACTCACCAGGTTTGCATACTTGACAAAAGTGCCGTTTAGCCGTATACTTATATAATTTCTTGAAACAAAAAAACAAAAAGAAAAGAGGTGACATGGCCACAGTAACAACCACAACTCAAACCGAGGCAAGCATCGTTCAAAAGAAGCTCGAGAGTCTTAGGGGACTTACCAAGCAGCACGAGGCACGCATTAAGCAGATTAAGGACTTTGTAGGTCAGCCAGTAGACGTAAATAAGCCAATCCCACTCTTCCAGCAGCTGAAGCGTTGGACTACCTAAGCCTCAACGTCCTGGATAGTATTGCTACTAGTAGCCTCTCCCTCTGGAGAGGTTTCTTTGTGGTCGGGGGAACCTTCGTGGAGCTGTTTACCGTGAAACTTACTGTGCACCTCGTGGAGCTGGCTGTTGGTGATGTGGGTGTAGATCTGGGTGGTGGTGATTGAAGCGTGCCCGAGGAGGGTTTGGACGCTACGGATGTCGGCACCATTGAGGAGGAGGTCGGTGGCGAAGGAGTGTCTCAGGGTGTGGGGAGTAACCTTCTTCACGAGACCCGCAACCACTGCGTGTTTCTCGATTGCCCTCTCGATACTACGAGGGGTGAGGGCTGTTGCTTGAGATTCAACCTTGGGTGAAGGCTGGTCTCCAACACCTTTTCCTCGGTACCCAACAAAGGCTGAGTTTAGGTCATCGCATCGCCTATCGATGTATGCCTGGTACCACTCGGCAGCGCGGGGAGAGATGAAGACAATTCTCTCCTTTCGTCCCTTACCAACAACCCTCATTTCACCTGTGGAAGTGTTGATTCGCTCCCGGGTGAGGGAGGCAAGCTCACTGACTCGCAAACCTGTTGAGAAGAAGAGCTCCATGATCGCCCTGTCGCGCAAACCTGTCATGGTGGTCTCGTCAGGGGTGGTGAGGAGAGTCTCAAGCTCATCGGCAGTCATGAAGGAAACCTCACGCGGATCTAGTTTGGGGAGCTCAAGCTGATCTGCTGAGAGGGTGGCGAGACCACGCTTCCTGGCGTACCTGAAGAGAGACCTGAGGGCTACCACGTGGTAGCTCTGGGTTTGAAGCTCGAGGGGATCGTTTCGTTCATCTAGGTAGTTGTGGAGGTAGAGCCTGAACTTTCGTACCTGATCCAGGGTGATACTCTCAATTTCTACGTCTTTCTTGACCCAGGTGGCAAACCGGTTGAAGTAGTGCTGGTAGAGGGCGATGGTTCTTGGGGAACGGTTCTTCTCAACAGCGAGGTGCTCGAGGAAATCAGATATGGCGGTGGAGAGCTGCATACCAGCATGATACACTGGATGCATGTTTCCCGCAGTACATGCCCTAGACTATAACGTCTCAAAATGGCTGGTAGACTTTGGGATTAGTCACCAGTGGTTTGGCTTTGCTTCCTACGTTTGTGCACAGCTCATCATCTACGTGATGGCGGCTAACTTAGCGCTCATGTGGTACCAGCGTGGTGGTAACGGGGCACCTCGCCAGTTGGGGAGTAGGAAGGCTGTGGTCTTGGCGCTTATGGGAGTGGTGTTTGTAGTAGCGCTCAAGAGCGCCATCGTGATGTTTCTCTTTAGGGAACGTCCTTTTGTTTCGCACCCAGATATCTTTGCGCTCCCTATTCCTGTAGACCCAGGTAGTTTCCCATCGGCTCATGCCATGGTTGCGGCGGTGATTGCGTGCTCACTCTGGTTCAGTAAGATGCCAGGTAGGGCAGCTGTAGCCACAGTACTGGCTCTCCTTGTAGGATTTGGGAGGGTGGCAGTTGGGGTGCACTACACCACAGATGTGTTAGGAGGCTTCCTTCTGGCTTTCCTGGTTGCCTACTTCCTCCACAGTGAATCAAGTAGCATTAAGCACTACCTACCTAACGAGTAGGTTGCCACCTATGCCCAACCGAAAACTTCGCTACGTCATTGGTATCCTCCTCCTAGCCCTGATTGGCTACGGGATAGGGTTTGTTGTAGGAAAGCTGATCGATAAACCCAGCGACGCCCAGATTCAGGCTGAGAGTCAGCCCATTCCTTCTTTCTAAGCCACCTGGCATACTGTGGAGGTGTCTACCCTCCTCCAAGACCTCAACGAACAGCAGCAGCTAGCCGTCACCACCATTCAGGGTCCGGTGCTCATTTTGGCAGGAGCGGGGAGTGGTAAAACCAAGGCTCTCACCCACCGCTTCGCCTACCTCATGCAGGAACAGGGTGTCAGCCCACTCCAGATGCTCTGTGTGACTTTCACCAACAAAGCGGCAAACGAGATGCGAATCAGGGTAGCTAGGCTCTTAGGGGGCGATGATGCGCCAGGGCGCTTTCCGTGGCTTGGTACCTTCCACTCGGTGTGCGGCAGAATCCTCAGGCGCGAGCTAGACCTGGCGGGGATGGGAATCAGCTCACGGTTTGTGATCTTTGACGAAGGAGATTCGCTCTCGGCGGTGAAGCGGGCTATGACTGAGCTCAACCTAGACCCGAAGCAGTTCAACCCTCGCGCAATCCTTGGACAAATTGGCGGAGCGAAGAACGAGATGCTCAGCCCTCAAGACTATGCCAAGTTTGCCACAGGTTTTTTCCAGCAGGTGGTGCACAAGGTGTACGTGAGGTACCAAGAGCTCCTGAAGGCTGGTAATGCCCTAGATTTTGACGACATCCTCCTCACCACCATCAGGCTCTTCGACAAGAACCCAGAAATCCTCAGGAAGTACCAAGAGCGTTTCAGGTACATCATGGTTGATGAGTACCAGGACACCAACAAGGCACAGTACCGCTTGGTGAAAATTCTGGCAGCTGCCCACCGTAACCTCTTTGTGATTGGGGATGACTGGCAGTCTGTCTACTCTTGGCGCGGTGCAGACTTTAGGAACATCTTAGACTTCCACAAAGACTACCCTGAAGCGGTGACCATTAAGCTAGAGCAGAACTACCGTTCAACCCAGAATATCTTGGATGCCGCGCAGGCAGTGATTACCAAAAACCAGGATAGGAGCGATAAGAAGCTCTGGACCGATGGCCCAACCGGAACACCCGTTACCGTGGTTGAGTGTCTGAATGAGAAAGATGAAGGGGAGTTCATTATCAGGGAGATTCAGGGCTTAGTCAGGGCAGGAGACTACACCGGGGTGAGGTCTCTCGATGACTGTGTGATCTTGTATCGCACCAATGCCCAATCACGTCTTCTAGAAGAAACCCTCATCAGGGTTGGCATTCCGTACAGGATTGTTGGTGGGGTGAGGTTCTACGAGCGAAAAGAGATCAAGGACATCATCTGCTACCTTCGCCTCCTCCATAACCCAGTTGATTGGGTGGCACTCGAGCGAGTGATTAACGTACCAGCTAGAGGAATTGGGCCAAAGACAGTCACTGGGCTTCGCGAACTCAACCTTGAGGATAGGGGAAGTCTACCGCCAAAGGTTCAGAATTTCTTTGGCATGATTGATGGGCTTCGCTCCAAGGTATCATCGCTCAAGCCAGATATCTTGCTTGAAGATGTGATTGCCGTGACGGGGTACCGAGACTACATCAAAGACGGCACCATAGAGGGCGAGAGTAGGTGGGAGAACATCCTAGAGTTGATTGGCGCCGCCTCACGCGCCGAAGACCTTGAAACCTTCCTTGAAGAAGTAGCCTTGGTTCAGGAGCTTGATGACACCCAGTCTACCAAGGGTGAAAATCGCTACGAGGGGATGATTACCCTGATGACCCTCCACGCCGCAAAGGGCCTCGAGTTTCCCGTGGTGTTCATGGCAGGCATGGAAGAGGGGATTTTTCCACACAACCGCGCCCTTGAAGATAAGCAGCAGATGGAAGAGGAGCGAAGGCTTGCCTACGTTGGAATGACCAGGGCAATGAAGCGGCTGTACCTGTTGTACGCCTTTGAGAGACGTCTCTACGGCCTGCTCCAGGCAAACCCGCCATCTCGTTTTGTTAACGAGATACCTGAGGAGTTGCGCGAGAAAATCTAGGCTCTCGCTCTAGAGCACACCCAGTACCGAAGGGAGAACCAGCCTGATAACGAGGAGGAAGAGGATACCCTGGAGGATAAAGCTCGTTAGGTAGTGCTCTGCCTGATCCTTGCTTTCTTGGACAAACCTTACGGTACTGCCATCTGGCCTTACTACCTCGTTTACTGCGGGAGCACTAGGACCTCCAAGGGGTGGGAGTGGCTCGCCAAGACCCCAGAGTGGCTGGTGGGTAACCTCGGTGGCTTCTACACCTACTGGGTGCTTACGTGATCGAGCGCTCAAGACGAAGGCGAGGACAAAGAGGAGGCTACCAATAACGAGGACGAGTACCGGCCAGGAAATTTCAGCAGCGGCAAAGGCGGCAAAGAGGAGCTGTGCAATGAGGACACCTGTGATAAACCAACTGACTGCTGTAGTTGTCTTCAGCTTCAGCCTTACCGCAAATACTAGGGAAGCGGTTGAGACAAGGAGGGCGATGAGAATCTGGGGAATGGCATCCTCTACGCCAAGGCTGGTGGCGATGAGAGCTGTTGGGATGGCAGCAAGGAGGAGGAGTGACTGCTCTGATACCAAACGTAGTTCGCCGTACATCCTCTCGCCCTGATCCTTCCACTGTTTAGCGGCAGCTACTGCAACCATAATGCCCATGACACCGAGGAGGGCGTACGCAAGCAGTACAATCACATCTATGGTAAGCGTTGGAATTTCTGAGTTGTACTCGCCAAAGCTACTCCTAATGCTGCTATCGAGGGTGAAGACCGTGGTGAAGAACGAGAGGGACCCAAGCATCAGGTAGGTTCTCAGCTGCCTTCGGCCTTCTTCGCCCGGTACAACCATGTGGATACCAAGGAGGGTAATGAGACCGATGCCAATGAACACGAGGTCTACGAAGAATGGGGTGTTTGGCAGGGTGCTTCCCGTTGCCACCACCCACGCCGCAAGTGCCGTGTAGGTGAGGAAGCTGTTCTGCCTGACCTTTAAGATGAACTCAACTATGCAGAACCAGAGGAAGCTGATCCCACTAACGAGAGCCATGAATCCACCATCAATAGCAGGTGCACCAGCTAGTTCGAAGATGGCAACACCAAGTACGAAAGGAAAGGCGAGGTTTGCCGTGACGAGGGAAACGGTGCCTACCTCTTTGAAGTGCTCTTGGCTACGGGTGAAGAAGCCTGCAAGGTAGAGGCCAACAACTGGAATACCGAGGATGGTAACTTTTGCAACGCTGCTGAAAGTTCCCCAGTTAGTACTAACGAGGGCAATTACTGCAGCAACCACCAGCGCGCCACCAACAATGGCGCTAATGGTCGCAGCCGAGAGCGGTTGACGGTGAGCTGGTTGCTCCATAGGAGTTGCTTAGGCTTTTACCACGTAGGTACCAGCAGCCTTGTCGTGCCAAGTCTGGTGCTCCTTGTTGAAGAATGCCCAGAGGTAGCCAAGGCCACCAACTGCAGCGCTGAGAAGTGAGACGAGGTACCTCATGGTAGCCACCCCAAAACTTGGGTGCTCACCTGTAGTGGTAACAACTTTAATACCCATGATGCGCTTTCCTGGGGTTTGACCCATTGAGCCAATGAAGTAGATGTAGTAGGCGCCGTAGATGACCAGACTAATGAGTTGGGACATCATGTAGGTCATACCACCTGATTGCACGAGGTTACCGTAGGCATCTACCGTTACCTCAGAGTCACCGCCAAGGCTGCTGATACCGTAGCTCACAATTCCGAGAACTACTCCATCAAGGAAGAGAGCGACAAAGCGCTTGCCAATACCGGCGTAGACCATTGTTTGGTCTGAGGCTGGTGCGGGAGTTGCGGCTGGAGTACTCACCGGGGCTGCCATAGGTGCAGCTACAGGTGCTGGAGACGCAGCAATTGGATCCTGACTTGCTACAGGTGCTGGTGCAGGGGCAACAGGCTCAACAGGGGCCATTGTTTCTTCAGCGGCTGGCATCTCAGGTGCCTGGGTTTCTGGCGCTGGGGTGGTCTCGGGTGTAGCAGTTGGGTCGGTAGGTTCCATGGGGAAACATTATGAAATGTGCTACTACCATGCTATTCCCAATCGAGAGTAGCTGCAAGGATATCCTGTCCTACTACTAGGATGAACCTACATTTTACAGGTTCAAATGAGATTGAGGCTACTAGACAATGCCTTGTAGCTGGCGTACAATTGAGTTCATGCACGTCACTCGCGGGCTTGCCACGGTTCTCGCTTTCACGCTCACCGTCGGCATCCCATCAGCTGGTTTCGCCACTTCTCCTCAACGTTACTCCACCACCTTTGCTGCCGTTGAGAGGCTTTCTCCTCCAGTAGTGCTCCCAGGATCTCCAGCCAGTACTGAAGATTACAGCGGGAGCTTTTTTGAAACCACGCTTGAGGGTATGCTCTCACGCTTAGGTGTTGTGTTGGCTCCAGAAGATAGGGTGGCAGTCTTTCCAGATCCTGCCCTGGGCATTGGAAGTCAGATTAGAATTGAGCGAGCACCAACAGTTACCATTGTGGATGCCGGCACCAGTTACCAGGTGCGAACCTGGGCAACATCGGTTGATCAGCTAGCAACTGAGAGGCGACTTGAACTGGCACCAAAGGATATCGTGAAGCCAGCTCTCAATGAGAGTATTACCAACGGCACCACCGTTACGGTAACCAGGGTTGCTGAGGTGGAAATTACCAAAAAGGAACCAATCATTTTTTCAGTTTCAAAGAAGAATACCGTAGACCTTGAGAAAGGTGAGAGTCAGGTTACCACCAAAGGGGTGAGTGGTGAGAAAGAGGTGACCTACCTGGTGAAGCGGGTGAATGGGAAAGAGGTTTCACGAAAAGTAATTGCCACCGTGGTGACGAGGCCTGCTGTTACAGAGCAAGTACTGGTTGGAATTGGCCCAAAGCTTACCAAGGAAGGTCCCCACAAAGATCTCATCAATGCTGCTGCAAAGAAGTACCTCATTAATGGTACGGCGCTGCACTGTCTGATGATTGCAGAGTCGGGCGGGAGACCACAGAGTGCGTCATCTAATGGGCTGTATAAAGGTCTCTTCCAGTACACCGATGGCTTCTGGGCAAGCGCCAGTGCCGCCGCCGGCTACAAGGGTGCGAGTATCACCAACACTGAGGCGCAGATTTTTGCTACTGCGAAAGCAATCTCAAGTAATAGCACTGCCTGGGTAAAGGGAAAGTGGCCACCATGGTCACAATGTTCTAATCTTTAGAAAAAATTGTTGACTTCCTCAAACACTTGGCAGTACCATAGGTGTACCAAGCGGTAACGTATCCAATGTTCGTGCGAGATATTCAAGGAATGGGGCTCACGGAAAAAGAGGCAAAGTTCTACCTCACCAGCTTACGGCTAGGGCCTTCAAGCATGCAGGTGCTTGCGCGAAAGGCCAAGATTGATAGGGGAACCGCCTACCACGTTGCCATGACACTCGAGCAGAAGGGGCTCTTCGCCCAGCTTTCGCAGGGGAAGCGTCCGCTCTTTGGCGTTACCAACCCTCGCAGCCTCTTCAGTTTTGTAGAAACACGCCGGCAGGAAGTTGAGCAGCAGTTCAAGACAGCCGAGAGCATGATTGGAGACTTGGAAGAGCTCTACAGTACTGGTTTTTCCTCCTAAAAATTGCTAAGGTGAGCCTCACATGAACGTGAGAATCTCACCTGATTTTGTAGTATCTCGTCTGCGCCAACTGGGCGTGAGAGCCCAGCACTCACTGGGGCAAAACTTCCTCGTAGATGAGGAAGTACTCTTAGAGGTAGTGAGAGGGGGCGAAGTTACACCTACAGACACGGTAGTTGAGGTGGGTCCAGGGCTTGGGGTGCTCACTGAGGCGCTCCTCGCAACTGGAGCTACTGTCCATGCCCTCGAGTTTGACCCCTTGATGCTCAGCGTCTTAGAATCTGATTTTGCCGAGGCAATTGCTAGCGGAAAACTCATCCTCCACCAGGGAGATGCCGTGAAGCTGCTGCCATACCTCATCCAGACACTCCCAGAGTACAAGGTGGTGGCAAACGTGCCATACCAGATAACCACGCCACTCTTCCAGGTTCTCCTGCAAGATGCCGGGGCACATCGCCCCAAGCTCCTTTCGCTCCTCGTGCAGCGCGAACTTGCAGAGCGTCTCTGTGCGCGGGAGAAAACGGGTGAGCGAAGCTACCTCTCGGTGCTTGCCCAGTACTTCACCACACCTTATATTTTGAGGAAGGTTGCGCCTACCTCCTTTATGCCTGCTCCCAAAGTGGATTCAGCGGTTCTGAAGCTGGTGGCCAAACCAGTTCTTTCGCTCCCGGCTGGTGAAGAGGTGAAGTTCTTCAAGTTTGTGAAGGCCGCTTTCCAGGAGCGAAGGAAACAGCTCAAAAACGTCCTTGCTGGCATGAAGGCAATGCCAACGGCTGAAGTTGGCGAGTGGCTGGTGTCCCACAACCTCCCGGTAACGGTGAGATCACAGGAACTGAGCGAAACCGATTGGCTAAACCTCTACCATGACAAAATCTAGCGCCACCCTCTACCTGGTAGCAACGCCAGTTGGCAACCTTGAGGACATGACGTACCGAGCTGTGAGAGTGCTCTCTGAGGTCTCTGAGATTTTTGCCGAAGACACCAGGGTTTCTCGAGTGCTCTTGGAGAAGTACGGCATTACCACCCACCTTACTTCTTACCGGGAGGCTGCACCCCGTGGCATGG
The DNA here is from genome assembly GCA_964593885.1 of uncultured Candidatus Saccharibacteria bacterium. Lineage (GTDB taxonomy): Bacteria > Patescibacteriota > UBA1384 > CAILIB01 > CAILIB01 > CAZQKK01. The sequence continues at coordinate 431,703 of CAZQKK010000001.1, forward strand.
TTGAGCGAACCATAGCCGACGTACTCTCCCGCCTCAAGCAAGGCGAATCTGTTGCCTACATCAGCGACGCCGGGACACCTGCGGTCTCAGACCCGGGAAGCTACCTTGTGAAGCGGGTGGTTGAAGCGGGCTTTACTGTTTCACCTATTCCAGGCGCCAGTGCGTTACCGATGATCATCAGCGTTTCGGGCATGCCGGTGATGCAGCCACTCTTTGTTGGGTTTTTACCGCGCAAGAAGGGCAAGCAAACCCTCCTCAAACGCTTGAAGGAAGCACTGGTGAGCGAAACCGCTGACGTGGTTATCTTCTACGAATCTCCTGAGCGAATAACCTCGCTCCTTGAGTACCTCGGTGAGTGGGAGTTGCCCCTACAGCTCTGTGTTGGGCGCGAGCTCACCAAGAAGTTTGAAGACGTCTTCCATGGCAACCTCGCAGAGATGCAGGAGGTGTTTGCTGATAAGGGGAAGCAGCGCGGTGAGTTTGTGGTACTCGTAGGTCTTGCGGGCAGAGAAGCCAAAGATTCGCTAGAATAGCGGTATGGATCAAAAGACCACCTACATCACCACCTCCATTCACTACCCAAATGCCCTCCCACACATGGGGCATGCGCTTGAGGTAGTCCAGGCTGACTTCCTTGCACGCTACCACCGGGAGTTTTCGCTCACCGATGTGAGGTTCCAAACCGGGGTAGATGAGCATGGCCTCAAGATGTACCGCGCAGCCGGAGCTGCCGGGAAAGAGGTTGCAACCTTCACTGAAGAGCAGCAGGCCAACTTTGTCTCGTTGTTTCAGGAGCTAGGAGTAGAGGCTGATAGGTTCATCAGAACATCTGAGCCTGCCCACAAGGAAATGGCACAGGCGCTCTGGAAGGCCTGTGAAGCCAAAGGCGATATCTACATCAAAACCTACCGTGCCTGGTACGACGTGAAAGAGGAGGAGTTCCTCGCCTCAGCCGATGAGGTTACCGATCCTTCTGTCTTTGGGATTGAGGAGAGGTTCCTCGAGCTCATTGAAGAGGAGAACTACTTCTTTGCCGCCTCAAAGTACACGTCACAGGTACGTGAGCTCTTGGCTAGTGATACCTACAAGATTGTTCCTGAAAACCGCAAGCTTGAAATCCTCAATTTCCTTGATCAAAAAGGGATGCAGGATGTCTCAATTTCGCGCCAGAAATCAAAGCTCCCATGGGGTATTGAGGTTCCCGGAGATGACACCCAGGTGATGTACGTCTGGTTTGATGCGCTCACCAACTACCTCACCGGAGCCGCAAGCGTCGTGGATGGGGTAATTGTTCCTGATGCATTTTGGCCAGCAATGCTCCACTGTGTAGGGAAGGATATCTCGCGTTTCCACGCACTCCTGTGGCCAGCGATGCTCATGTCGGCTGGCATTTCGCTCCCACAAAACCTCCTCACCCACGGGTTTGTCCTGGGCGAAGGTGGAAGGAAGATGAGTAAGAGCCTGGGGAACGTGGTTGATCCCCGTGAGATGCTCCAACTCTACGGACAGAGTGCTGTCAGGTGGTACCTCCTCAAAGAGATTCCAACCCTCGGGGATGGGGTGTTTACCCAGAATCGGATTGCCGAGGTGTATGCCTCAGACCTGGCAAATGACTACGGAAACCTGGTGAGCCGCGTGGTTACCATGGCGAAGAAGTACGCTGACGGAAAGGTTCCTTCTGCAGATCACGTTGCCGCTGGTAACGCTGAGCAAGCGGTGGTTGAAGAGAAGTGGCGAGACTACCATGCAGCAGTTGAAAAGTATGAGATCAATACCGCTCTTGAGCTTGCGCATAGCCTGGTGGTGTTTGCTAACAAACGGATTGAAGAGCTGAAACCTTGGGTGATGGCGAAAGAGGGAGATACCGAGAGGCTCCACGAGTTCCTCTACGAGCTCCTCGAGCTCATCAGGCACGTTACCCTCATGTACCTCCCAGCTATCCCAGAAACAGCTTCACGGGTGCTCTCGCTCATCTACAGTACCGTTGATGGCGGCGACCAGCCGTGGGTGTGGGGCCTCCTTCAATCTGGAGCACAGCTTCCAGAAGAAACACCCATCCTCTTCCCAAGATTGCAGGCATGATTGATACCCACTGTCACCTCCAGTATCCCGGTCTCTCCGAGGATGTCGAAGGTGTGCTAGAGCGTGCCTCTGAGGTTGGAGTGAGCAAGATCATCGTGCCGGGAACAGGTGTGACCACCTCAGAAGAAGCTCTCAAGCTATCGGAGATGTACCCCAACGTCTACGCAGCCCTCGGGGTACACCCGGTGGACGATGAAGCAACCCCAAACGATGCTGCTGCCATCCGCTCACTCTTTGAACAGGGGCAGGGAAAGGTTGTGGCTGTGGGCGAAGTTGGTATGGACTACTACCACCTCCCAACTGGTGATGCAGAGATTGCTATAGCAAAAGAAGAGCAGGTAGAACGGCTCTACCAGTTTACCCAGCTAGCACTTGAACTCCAGCTTCCACTCATCATCCACAGTAGGGAGTGTTTTAGTGACCTCTATGCGAGGTTGCGCGAGTGGGCACCTAACCACAAGACGGTGATCCACTGCTTTGTTGGCAACCAAGAGGAGGCTGATATGTGGCTTGACCTTGGCTACCACCTTTCATTTACCAACATCCTGACCTACCCAAAAAATACTGAACTGCGCGAAGTAGCAAAGCGTGTACCTGCCGGAAGGTTCATGCTTGAAACTGATGCTCCTTTCCTGCCACCAAGAAGCCGTAGAGGGGGGTTGTGCGAGCCAGCTGATGTGTACTCAGTTGCTGAGTGCCTCGCTGAGGTGAGGGGTGAGACGCTTGCGAGTATTGCAGATCAGACTACCGCAACCGCAGAGTCTTTCTTTGGGCTAAACGGGCTCGTGAGATGAAGATTGTCGTTGCGATGTCAGGTGGTGTAGATTCCTCGGTTGCCGCTGCTCTCCTCCAGAAAGAGGGACACGAGGTGCAAGGGGTGTTCATGAAGAACTGGTCTCCACTAGACGGGCAGAGCCTCACTGACTGTCCCTGGGAAGTAGACCAGGCAGATGCTGAAGCAGTCTGTAACCATCTTGGTATCCCATTTCGCTCAGTCAATTTTGAGAGGCAGTACCGAGAAAAGGTGGTGGACAACCTGGTTAGCGAGTACGCCGCAAGTAGGACACCTAACCCTGATGTTCTCTGTAACAAAGAGATAAAGTTCTCAGCATTCTGGGAGGTGGCAAAAGAGCTAGGAGCAGAAGCCATTGCCACAGGTCACTACGTAAGGCTCGAGAACGGGGAGCTGCTCCGAGGTGTTGATCCTGGGAAAGACCAGTCCTACTTCCTCTACTCACTCACCGGTGAGCAGCTTTCACATGCGCTATTTCCCATTGGGAAGTACCCAAAACCTGAGGTTAGGAAGCTGGCGGAGGAGTTTGGACTCCCAACCGCCTCAAAGAAAGATAGCCAGGGGATCTGTTTCATTGGCCACCTTAACCTGAAAGATTTCCTTGAGGGCGAGCTAGGTTCACAACCAGGTGAGCTCAAGTTGCTTCCGAAAGGCGGGGGAAACCTTGCCGAAAGGATGGCAAATGCAGTAGTTGTGGGTGAACACCGGGGAGCCGCTTTCTACACCACGGGTGAGCGAATGGGAGGTTACCTCGACAATCGACTGTACAGCAAGGCCCGGGGCGAAACCGACGTAAAGCACACGTACGTTGTCTCAAAAGATGCCTTGAGTAATACGGTGTACGTTACCGATGATCATGACGATAGCGACCTCTTTTCCCAGGTTATTTTTCTAGAAAGTAGCTACGTATGTGGAGGAAGTGGAGAAGTATCGCTGGTCGATATAACATCTCAAATTCCCGTTGAAGAGCTTACAGCGCAACTTCGCTACCACCAGCAACCACTGGGTGTAAAGCGGGTTGCGTACGAAGCTGACAAGGTAGTTGTTGAGCTCTCCGAAGCTGCCTGGGCAGCATCACCTGGACAATCACTTGTCTTGTACCGTGGAGATCGAGTACTTGGGGGAGGAGTGGTATGCGCTACCAGGTAACAGACCCTGTAAGGATACTTGATGGTGTAGGCCCGCGGCTTGCCGAGGGCCTCGCCCTCATGGGCATTGAGACCATAGGCGACCTGATGTTTTGGAAGCCACGAGCCTACCTAGATGGTAGCCAAGTTAAAGCTGTGAGTGAGGTAAAACCAGGTGAGACGGTTGCCATGAAGCTCACCGTTCATACAATGAAACAGGATAGGGTGAGAGGCGGGAGGTTGCCACTCATCAGGGTGGTAGCAGGAGATGAGACAGGTGAGATTGGGCTCCAGTGGTTCAACCAACCCTACCTTGCAGCAAAACTGCAGCCAGGTAGGGAGTATGTGGTAATGGGGAAAGTTGGCTGGTTCAACGGTCACAAGGTAATGGTTTCACCACGGCTCGAAGAGAGTGGGAGAATCATCCCCCGCTACCCTCAGACAAAGCTGGTAACCTCAACGTTTCTCGGAAAACTGGTGTCTCAAGTACTTGAGACAACTGAAGTACCTGAGGTACTTCCCAATGAGGTGACGCTTGAGCGCGGTCTACTCCCTATTGCTACAGCTCTCAAGTACCTCCACCAACCTTTGAGCATGTCTGAGGTAGAGGAGGCGTCAAAGACGCTGGCAGTCTGTGAGGCATGGCAGTTCTTCAGGTCTCTCAGCCCAGCTGAAACCTACGCCAAGCAGGAGGGTAGGAAGATTCCCGCTGATGCTGAGTTCCTCGCGGCAACCGTGGCAAAGCTCCCATTCTCACTTACGGCAGGACAGAAGCGGATAGTCTGGGATGCGGCACTCCAGATGCAAGATGGCAAGGTAATGACCAGGCTCCTCAATGGCGACGTGGGTTCGGGGAAGACTGTTGTGGCATCTCTCCTCGCCTGTTTAGTGGCGAAGGCGGGATACCAGAGCATTTTCATCGCCCCAACTGAGATTCTGGCAGTGCAGCACTACCAGAGCATTGGAAAACTCTTCCAAGAAGTTGGCTTACGGGTAGCACTGTGGACGGGTAGCAAGAAGGAGGAGGCAGCACTGGGCGAAGCAGACCTCGTTATTGGCACCCATGCTCTCCTCAATGGGGGGTACCGGGTGGGTTCTGTAGCGTTGGTAGTGATTGATGAGCAGCACCGGTTTGGTGTGAGGCAGCGGTCGCTCTTACGCGATGCACACCAGGTTCCACCACATGTCTTGAGTATGACGGCAACCCCAATTCCAAGAAGCTTGGCGCTCACCCTCTTTGCGGGTCTTGAGGTTTCGTTCTTGCGCGAAAAGCCAGTAGGGAGGCAGCCGATAGTTACTACGCTAGTGGGGAGTGCAGCGGCACGATCTCGCATGGAGGAGGTAATTCTTACAGAAGTCTCACAGGGGCGACAGGTGTTTGTAATCTGCCCAGCAATTACAGAATCTGAGGATGAAGGAGAGCCTGAAGGGCTTCTCCACCTGTTCTCGGGAGGTGAGGGTATTGCTAAGAAGGCTGTTGAACAGGAAGCTACCAGGCTCCAGGGGAGATTTCCTCAACTCAAGATTGGGGTAGTTCACGGTAAGCTGACGAGCCAGAAGAAAGCCTCAGTGATGCAGATGATGGCTGAAGGACAGGTTGATATCCTGGTTGCAACAACAGTAGTAGAGGTTGGGGTAGATGTGCCAAATGCGAGCGTCCTGGTGGTAGAGAACGCCGAGAGGTTTGGTCTCGCCCAGCTCCACCAGCTTAGGGGTAGGGTTGGGAGAGGTAGTGCAGCGAGCTACTGCTTCCTGGTGTCCGGCAGCTCAAGTCTCCAAGCACGTGAGAGGTTGCAGGTACTTGTGGACAGTGATGATGGTTTTGAGATTGCTGAAGCTGATCTCGCTCAACGAGGTCCAGGTGACCTGACAGGTATCTCGCAGGCAGGATTGCCAGAATTTAGGTTTGCAACGTTGTCACGGTTGGATCAGTTGGTTGAGGTACGAGACAGTCTGCATGCTTACCAACAACTACATCCTGAATACAAGCTCTCTGAAGGACAAATCACCTATTCCGGAATTGAAGTAAAGTTGGAATAGACTTCTCGAGAGCTGACTCAATAGCTACTGTTGCGACATGGAAACATACGAAGCAACACTAGCTAGGTTACGAGAGGCATGGAGTGGTGCGGCAGCTTACTGTCGTCGCAACTGGAAGCAACTGATTGCAGTGGGTGTTTTATGTGGGGTGGTGCTGGCCCTCGTGTTTGTAAGAGATACCGTTACCTCTGGTGCAAAACGCTTGCTAACCCAGACAGTTCTGCAGGAACAAACAACTGTAGAGGTACCCGCTACAACCTTAGAAGAAAGGTTTGCGGAACTGTCTACAAAAGTTTCTTCACTTGAAAGCTCACTCAAACAGTCGGCTTCACAAACATCACTCCTGCGTGAAACGTTTGAACACGCCCTCGCTGAGGTGGCTGCCCAGAACGACCAGCTAGTAGCTCAGGCAGAAAAGCTAACTGCGGCTCTCGCGAAAGTTCCTGGGTTGGCTTCAGCAACAAGTAGCACCTCAAAGCCAGCGCAACCAACCAAGGATACTTCGGGAAAGGTGAACATTAATACCGCGACACCACAACAGCTTGATACCCTGCCAGGTATTGGTCCATCGTACGCTGAGCGCATCGTGGCTTACAGAACTGAGCATGGGAACTTCCTCAGCACCGAAGATATCCAGAACGTGCCAGGTATCGGGCCTGCAACATACGCAAAAATTGAGGCGCTCATCTCGGTGTAGTACTTGTACCAACCTGCAGTATGCCAGTAGGCTAGAGGTACTACATTTTTTTACCTCAAGAATCTATGGCAAAGCAGCCTGAAGAAATCCAACCAGCACCAGCTGGGAAGGCTTACAACGGTAGGTTCAAGAAACCCCTAGAATTCTGGCAGAATCTGGGACCAGGGCTCACCACTGGGGCTTCAGATGATGATCCATCTGGTATTACCACGTATTCACAGGCAGGTGCTCAGTATGGTTTCAGGTTGCTCTGGATGGCGCCTTTCACCCTTCCTTTCATGGCTATTGTCCAGGAGATGTGTGCGAGAATTGGCCTGGTAACCGGCAGAGGGCTTGCAGCAAACATTAGAACTCACTTTCCAAAACCAGTTCTCTATACCTGCGCAGCGCTGCTATTCATTGCAAATAGCTTCAATCTTGGCGCAAACCTAGGTGCGATGGCAAAGGCTGCACAGCTGCTCCAACCATCTCTCAACTTTGGTTTTCTCGTCTGTGGTTTTGCCCTCGTGAGCCTCTTCTTTGAAATCTTTAGTAGTTACCAGAAGTATGCAAAGTACCTTAAGTGGCTTGCTCTGGTGCTCTTCGCCTACATTTTTTCAGCTCTCAGTGTCCCAAACTTGGATTGGGGCCAGGTAGTCAGCAATACCCTTACATTCCAGTTTGAGTGGACTAAAGATTTCCTGATCATGGTTTGTGCCCTTCTTGGTACTACCATTTCTCCTTACCTATTTTTCTGGCAAACCTCTCAGGAGGTAGAAGAAGAGATCTTGGCAGGAAAGACCAGCGTTGCTCAACGCATACGAGAGACTTCAGCAGCTGATGTAAAGAAAATGAGGACAGATGTTTGGTCGGGTATGCTGCTCGCAAACCTGGTAATGTTCTTTATTATGGTTGCCTGCGGAGCAACACTCTTTACTTCCGGAGGAACTATCACAACTGCTGCAGATGCTGCAAATGCGCTCAGGCCATTTGCAGGAGACACCGCCTACCTCCTCTTTGCATTTGCGGTTATTGGGACAGGACTCCTCTCAATCCCTGTTCTTGCGGGATCAAGTTCGTACGCCATTTCAGAGAGCTTCGGCTGGAGAGAAGGACTCTACAGGAGGCTCAACAAGGCTAAAGCATTCTACGCAATTATCATTGCCTCAACCCTTGCTGGTCTGACGATGAACTTTGTTGGCATCGATCCAATTAAAGCCCTCATCTACGCGGCGGTGCTCAATGGGGTGATTGCACCAGTTGTACTCTTCCTCATCGTCATTCTCTCGAGCAACAAGAAGATTATGGGAGCTTGGGTAAATACTCCAGTGAGGGCAACACTAGGTTGGATTATCGCAACCATCATGACGCTGGCGGGTATCGGGGCGATTTGGGCACTTACCTAGCAGGAGACACAAGGTCTTTTTGAGTTGAGAAAAATGGCTTCCTCTGGTATGCTTCCCACGTGCCTGGGTGGTGGAATGGTAGACACGCTAGCCTTAGGAGCTAGTGCCCGCAAGGGCGTGGAGGTTCGAGTCCTCTCTCAGGTACCAAAAAACAACTAGGAAAAAAGATCGTTCACAAGAGGTAGTATCTACTTCTAACAGTACACCTACGGTGTACGTTCAATATCTTTTTTCCTAGTTGTTTTTTGGTTACTTGGTGGGAAGAGGACGAGAACCTGAAAGGGGTCGGGAAAACAGCGTTTTCCCGTAGAGGAGAGTAGCGAACTTGTGAGCGCAGAGAACCGTGGGTTCTCTGGGAGCGAAGCGACGGAGAGTCCTCTCTGCCTTTTTGGAACTACCTTCTGGGACGTATTTTGTATTGTATTTTCGCTCCTGCAGAGGTATACCTAGACTATAGATTACTAAGCTGCCCATATGGCTGATAACAATGGGGGTTCAAACTACTACTGCATCGAGGGTCTCTTTGCAATTGGCGGGGTTGCTTTCGCCATTGCTCTCGGTGTCTACTTTGTTGTTAGGCTCGTATAGCACAGGTTTCGCCAGGTACGGTGTTCGCGTTGTGCTAGGATGTAGGTGTATACGTAACTAACATAGGAGGTATGCATGGGACTACTCTTTACGATTCTTATCGGAGCACTCATCGGTTGGATTGCTAGTAAGCTGATGGGAACAGACCAGGAGCAAGGGGCGCTCGCAAACGTAGTGGTGGGTATTGTGGGTTCAATCCTTGGAAGGTGGCTCTTTGGTGACATTCTCGGTTTCGGTGGAGCAATTAGAGCAGGAGAATGGAGCTTAATTGGACTCTTTTGGGGAGTTGTAGGTTCAGTTATCTTGATTATCATTCTGAAAGCTTTCAAGGTTTTCAGTAAGTAGGACGTACTACTGCAGTAAAAAGCGGGCTCTTTGGAGCTCGCTATTTTAATCTCAATCTGCTATACATGATCTGCGTTCCAGGAGGGAACGAAGGCATACGACATGGAAAAAGGAGATAGGAAGTGCTTGATCAGATCGATGAGCACTCGAGAGCACAACAGTCGAATGTGGTTGGTCTACGGAGAGACCAAACTTCAGCTTACGCTGAGCTGGTACCGCAAGTGTGATGACGGCACTGAGATTGAGTGGGAGTACTTCTGTGATGGAAGGGTTCTCATCTCGAACAATGTCGGAGAAGGATGCCTACAGCTCACCTTCGATGAAGGTGTGGTGGTAGACATTGTCTGCGCTCAACCTCAATCACAACAGGCGGGTTTTCACTTCATCGCTCCAGAAGAAGTGAGGCTCTACCAGCACGAAGAAGCGGAGGAGAGGGGGATCGCTATTCCACGAATTTCAAACAGCTGATAACCAGCTGTTTTTTTGTTGCACAATTGAGCTTCGCCATGTACAAATGAACGAGTAACCCGTAATGAAAGACGAGTATGCTTCGTACCGAATCTGACCATATTTCAGGAATTGGAGAACTAGAGCTAGTAGAGTACGGAGACTTTGAGTGTCCAGACTGCGGCGAAGCTTACCCACTGGTAAAGGAGTGGCAAAAGGAGCTTCAGGGAAAGCTTACCTTCGTGTTCCGCAACATGCCACTTGACCAGCTCTACCCAATTCACCCCAACGCAACCATGGCAGCACAAGCCGCTGAGGCAGCTGGTAAGCAGGGAAAGTTTTGGGAAATGCATGATCTCCTCTTTACCCACCAGGCAGATTTGGGTGAGGATTCGCTCATCGAACTTGCCAGCAGGCTAGGCCTAGACGAACAGCAGTTTACTGATGACCTGGATTCTCCAGAAGTTGCCGAGAAGGTACAGAGGAGTGTTGCAGACGGCCAGGCTAAAGGAGTAACTGCTACACCTACATTCTTCATTAACGGTGAAAAGGTTGAGGAATCCAGGAACTACTCACAGCTCTTGGAACTCCTGAAGGGAAAAATCTCGTAACCTCTACGAGAGGCTTGGCGAAAGCTTTGCCTTGCGGTTTACGGTTTGAGTTGACTCGCCCCACTGGTTGAGCTGCTTGAGGATGGGTCTGAGTGAAAGGCCCTTTTCAGTGAGGGCGTACTCAACGGTTGGAGGTGTGGTAGGGAAGACGGTTTTGGCAACGAGCTCGTTTTTGACGAGTTCTTTGAGGCGTGCTGAGAGCACCCGTGGGCTGATGCCTGAGATTTGACGCTCAATTTGGTTAAAGCCCTTGGGCTCTGAACAGAGGTTCCAAATGATCTGCATGGTCCACTTTGACCCAATGAGGGTGAGGGTTTTTTGGACGCCGCAGCTGGCGGGGGTGTCTGGACACATAGGTACTATTGTCTAGGTAACTTCTTGTAAGTACCCCTACTCTAGCTACTATCAAATAGTAAGTAAATAGCATTGAGTAACTAGAAAGGGGTCAAGATGATGACAACTGAACAGGTTGCAGCGCGACTAACAGAGCTATTCAACCAGGGTAAGGCGGTGGAGGTAGAGCGTGAGCTCTACGCCGAGGGAGTGGTTTCACACGAGCAAGACGGGAGGACGGTGACTGGGCTTGCTGGGGTGATTGAGAAGACAGAACAGTCCTTTGGCCACATTGCAGAGTTTAGGAAGGGGGAGATAACCAAGACCATGGTCAACCAGGACAGTATCCTTGCTGTCTTTGACGTAGATTTTACCCTGGGTAACGGTCACGTGGTGAGCGGGCTTGAGTATGGCTACTACAAAGTTGTCGACGGAAAAATTGTCGAAGAGTACTTCTACATGTAGCACTTGGTTGCTCTGAGAGGAGGGTCAAACTTTCTTTGGCCTCTCTCTTACTTCGCCAAGCACGCGTTTTCTGGTAGGCTAGCAACGTTAGACAAAAAATTCACCTACTTTTTTCATGAAAAAAGGTTTCAAGCTCAGTCCCCTCGCAATTGTATTTGCCATTGTATTCTTTGACCTCCTTGGGTTTGGTATTCTCATTCCTGTCATTCCGCAACTCCTGGCAAACCCAATTTCACCAGACTACCTCCTACCTGCTGGTTGGACGCTCAAGGATGGGTTCATCGCACTTGGGTTCCTTACAGCTCTCTACTCGTTTGGGCAGTTCATTGCAAACCCAATTCTCGGTGAGCTCTCAGATAAGTACGGCCGAAAACGTATCCTTGCCATCTGTCTGGCGGGAACGGCCCTCTCCTACGTTGTCTTCGCCTACGCTATCATTACCAAGAACCTTCCACTCCTCTTCATCTCACGTTTCGTTGATGGAATTACCGGTGGAAACATTTCAGTAGCTCAGGCGGTAATCGCAGATATTACCAAGCCATCAGAGCGCGCGAAATCATTTGGCCTCATTGGCGCAGCCTTTGGCCTTGGTTTCATCCTCGGACCTTACATTGGCGGAAAGCTTGCAGATCCAAGTGTTGTCAGCTGGTTTAGTGCCTCAACTCCATTCTGGTTTGCCGCAATCTTGGGGGCACTCAACTTCTTTGCAGTACTGTTCTGGCTCCCAGAAACTCTCAAAGATAGGAAAGAGAAGATTAAACTTCACCTCTTGCAGTCCTTCCACAACATTGGGCAGGTTTTCAAGCTTCCTCCCCTCAGAACCATTTTCATCACCAGTTTCCTCATGCAGGGTGGTTTCACCTTCTTCACCACCTTTGCCAGCGTCTTCCTGATCACTCGCTTTAGTTTTACCCAAGGAAACATTGGTGACTACTTCTCGTACCTTGGCTTGTGGATTGCTTTCTCGCAGGCAGTGGTAACCCGAAAGGTTTCGGCACTCTTCAGGGAAGACCAGATCCTCAAGGTTACCATCATTGGTATGGCAGTCTGTATCGCTGCATTCTTCCTCCCAACGGTGAGGTGGCAGCTCTTCCTCATCGCTCCTTTCTTTGCCATGTTCAACGGTCTGACTATGGCTAACATGACCTCGCTGGTGAGCAAGCAGGCTAGTGCTGGCAACCAGGGCGAGGTGCTCGGTATCTCATCAAGTGTGCAGGCACTTGCTCAGACAATCCCTGCTGCAATCTCAGGGTACATTGCTGCCTCACTTGCTTCTGATACACCACTGATTGTTGGTTCTCTCACTGTTCTTGCGGCTGGTCTTGCCTTCAACTTCTTCTACCGGAACAGCAACCAAGAGTTCAACGATAGAGGTGGTAAAGATGCCTCACCAGCCCTCTCACACTAGGGGACTTCCAAAGCTTATTGCGGTTATTGGGCCAACCGCCTCGGGCAAAACGTCTCTTGGCGAATACATCTCACTCCAGTTTGGGGGCGAGGTGGTCTCGGTGGATGCTAAGCAGGTGTACCGCGGCATGGATTTGGGAACCGCTAAGGAAACACAGCTCAAGGTCCCTCAGCACCTGATAGATGTGAAAGACCCAGGCGAGGGCATTACGGTTGCCGAGTACCAGCAGCTTGCCTACACCTGCATTGATCAGCTCGTCTCGCAGGGGAAACTGCCAGTTCTGGTAGGAGGGAGCATGCTCTACGCGGAAGCGGTACTCAATGGGTACCTGTTTAAGGGTGGCCAGAAGAGCACTGAGCAACTGAAGCGATACGATGCCCTCAAGCTGGGGATTACGTGGGAGCGAAGTGAACTCAAAGCCTGGGCTGGTGAGAGGCTGAGGCAGCGAATAGACGCGGGACTGCTTGACGAAATACGTGGACTCCTTGACCAGGGAGTCTCGAGGGAGTGGCTCCTGAGCTGTGGCATGGAGTACCGCTACCTTACCCTCCAGGTGCTTGGAGAGCTGACACCTGAAGAGGCTTTCACCAAGACCCACCAGAGTATCAATCAGTACATTAAGCGGCAGTACACGTGGTGGCGAAGGCACCCAGATGTGGTGTGGGTTTCGGGGAGTGTTGAGGCGAGGCACCTCGTGGAGCAGTTTCTTGAAGGATAAGAGAAGGGGGATTTTTGAAAGCCCTCCGCTAAATCGAGAAACGTGGTATACTCCTACATATGCCAGCTCGTGCTACCCGTCAAGAACCAGAGGCAACTACTACTTCAGACGCTGCGGCGTCTCCTTCGCAAGCATCCCCTGATGCTATTTCCGCGCCAAAGCGGATCATGAGCGCTGGGAAAACACGCCTGAAGAAGGCTATGAGTGCAGTAAGGCCCCCTGTAGCTGAGACCTCAGACCAGTCGCCAGAGGCTACGGCTCCTGCCGCAACAGATGCTGGAGCACCCCTATCGCGCCCAGTCCTCGTTGAATTTAGGGAGGTTTCAAAACACTACGGTGAACACGCTGCGCTCGATAACGTCTCCCTCAAACTCTACAAGGGAGAATTCTTGAGTTTAGTGGGACCTTCTGGAGCCGGGAAGTCTACCCTCATTAAGTGCCTCACCCTCCAGGAACGTCCTGAGGAGGGGAGAATTATTGTTGCCGGGAGGGATATCACCCTGTTACGCAAGCGAGAGCTTCCATTCTACCGTCGTAAGGTTGGATTCATTTTCCAAGACTACAAGCTCTTGGCAAGTAAAACCGTCTACGAGAATGTGGCCTTCGCACTTGAGGTATCGGGTGTGGCAACCCGCGAGATTAGGGATAGGGTTCAGCTCATGCTCGAGACCGTAGGAATGACCCCTAAACGCGATAACTTCCCCCACGAGCTATCAGGTGGTGAGCAGCAGCGTGTGGCCATTGCCCGCGCCCTCGTCCACGATCCACGCATCCTCATTGCCGATGAGCCAACCGGTAACCTAGACCCGGTGAACACCTGGGAAATTATTGAGCTCCTCTACAAGATCAACCGATCAGGTACCATGGTCATCTTGGCTACCCATGATCGTGAGATTGTAGATGCGCTCAAGAAACGGGTGGTAACCATCAGGGCAGGGCAGATTGTCGCCGATCAAGAGAAAGGAACCTACCTCGTATGATGTTTCCTACCTTCCTCAGAATCTTACTGTATGGGGTGTTTGGTTTCCGTCGCCATATCTGGCTTTCGGTTATTGCGGTGATCACCATGACCATGACGCTCATGACGGTTACTGTGTTTGCGATGACAGATGTTATCGCCGCCCAGCAGCAGAAAGAGCTTGAGAACAAGATTGACTACGTCATCTTTGTCAAAGACGAGGCAAGTGATACGGATGTTAACCTCCTGATCACCCAGATTGAAGCGCAGCCAGAGGTGAAGGATGTTAGCCTCCTCAGCAAAGAAGACGCTAGGAAGCAGTTTGAGCAAACCCTAGGTACTCTCCCAGAGTTGCAGGGTCTCATCACAGAGGAGCGAAATCCACTCCCTCGCCAAGTGTCGGTAGGCTTCAACAATGTTGAGGGAATCACGGAGTTCAACCAGTTCGTCTCTCAGGACAGGTTTAAGCAGATTATTTTCCTCACTAGCTACGAGGAAAACCAGGATATCATCAAGAACTACATTAGTACGGCAAACCTGCTCAAGGTTATCGGTTTTGCTTTTACCTTCTTCTTCTTGCTCATTGCCTTCATGGTTATCTTCAATGTCATTAGGCTGGCTATTCACTCCAGGAGACAGGAAATCGAGGTAATGAGGTTGGTTGGGGCTAGTCCCGGCTTCATTAAAGGACCCTTCTTTGTGGAAGCTGTGCTCTACGCGTTGCTCAGTACCGTTGCGGCCTCAAGTCTCACCTGGCTCACCCTTACTCAGCTCCAGCACCTCGTCCAGCAGAGCTACGGAACTGGTGGTAATACCCTCACAGCACTCTTTTGGCCCATTCTCACCACAAACGGCGATGGTTCCCTGAGCAGCATCCTAAGCTACCTCTTCGTACTCCAACTCCTCGTTGCGGTTATCCTGGGGATAATCTGTAGCGGCGTGGCAGTGAGAAGGTACTTGAAAGAAGCCTAAGTTAGACGTATACTCTCCCTACACTATGCGTAACCGTTCCGCACTTTCGCGCACTGTCATCGCACTCTTCTCTCTCACCGTTCTTACTGTATCCGGAAGTACTACTTGGCTTATCCCGGTTCGTCCACAGGTAGTAAGAGCGGCTTCAGTAAAAGACCTCGAGGCAAAGAAAAAGGCTGCCGCAGAGGCTGCTAAGAAGGCTGCCGCTGAGGCTGCAAAGAAGAAAGAGCAAGCAGCAGCCGCTGCTGCAAAGGTAAAGCAGGTCACAGGGCAAATCTCTGAGATTGAAGGGGAAATTGTTGAGACGCAGTCAACTATTGTTACCACCCAGACAGAGGTAGAAAAGAAAACTCAGCAGCTTGCTCTCCTAGAGTCTGACCTGAGGCGTATCCAAGATCAGCAGGATGCCTTGGTTAGGCAGCTCTACATCACCATGGTGAGTCTCCCAGACGAGCTAGCATTTTTCTCAAACGAGAGTGTCAGCGATAAAGAGAAGAAGCGGGCACAGTTTATTGCTCTCAAGAAGTCTGTTGCCCTCATGTACACCCAGACAACCGCAGCAAAAATGGCGGTAGAGGAAACGCGTACTGGTTTGGCACGTAAGGCAGACCAACTTGAACAGTTCAAGATGCAGCAGGGCGAGCAGAAGAAGGGACTTGCTAACTACAAGAGTGCGCAGTCAGATCTCCAGAAAGATGCTGTTGCTGCTGCGGCAAAACTTGAGGCTCAGGCAGCTCAGGCACAGAAGGATGTGGCAAAAATTGAGCAACAGATTCAGGTAGAGATTAGCAAGGCTATTAAGAGTGGTAACTTTACCGGCGGGGGACCAGGGGTTGGAACGCGTGTAACACGGGGCACCTACATTGGGGCAATGGGTTGCACCGGATACTGTACTGGCCCTCACGCTCACCTAGAGTTACGTATTAACAATATTCCAGTAAACCCAACAGGCTACTTGAGTAACGGCACCTTGAGTTACCCTGTAGCAAACTACACACTTACCCAAGGCTTTGGGTACACCTCGTACGCAGCATCGGGTGCATACGGTGGCAATATCCACACAGGACTCGATCTCGCAGCCAAGTATGGTACACCAATCTACGCTCCAGCAGATGGTACGGTGATCCTCAATTCGTTCTACCGTGGCTATGGCTATGCCTGGGCTGCTAAACTAGATTCAGACCCAAACAAAGTGGTCCTCATTGGTCACATGGTGGCCAGGTAACAGCTAGCTAAGGAGTTCCCCATGCAGATAGATAAAGGTAGGCGTTTTGTAGTGCCAGCGGCTCTCCTCGTTGTCGTGCTTCTCCTCGTTTCTGGTGCCGGCATAACAGGTTACCAGTTTGGACTCCAGCGAGCAGGGGGATCGGTTACCGTTTCTGGCGATAGGCCAAACCTAGGTACTTTCTGGGAAGCTTGGAACATCCTCGACAAAAAGTTTTACGGCGATACCTCTACCGATGCGCGTGTTGACGGAGCCATTTCAGGCATGGTTGCCGGTCTTGGCGATCCTTACACTACCTACCTCGCTCCAAAGCAGGATAAGCTCTTTAGGTCTGGCCTTGAGGGAAGCTTTGGTGGTATTGGAGCTGAGCTTGAGGTGATCAATGAGCAGCTCACCATTGTCAGCCCGCTCCAAGGAACTCCATCTGAGAAGAGTGGATTAAAGGCGGGTGATATCATATTGAAAATTGATGGCGAAGAAACAAAGAACCTCAGCTTCCTGGATGCAGTAGACAAGATTAGGGGCGAAAAGGGTACCGATGTAACTCTCACCATTGGCCGTTCTGGAAAGGATGAGCCTTTTGACGTGAAAGTTACCAGGGATACCATTACGGTAAAGAGCGTGAGCAGCGAGAACATCGGGCCTAATGGGGAAGTTGCCTACATAAAGCTCAACCAGTTTGGCGAAGATACCTCAAAGCTCTTCAGAGACGCCCTTGCCACAGCTGTTGCTGATGGTAAGAAAGGGGTTATCGTAGATCTGAGAAACAACCCTGGAGGATTTCTCACCACGGCAATTGATGCAATTGGCTTTGTCCTTCCAGAGACCATTGCTAGTGATAATGAGTTCCTGAAAGCAAGGACTGCGGTGAGAGAGACGTACAAGAACAAGATAGAAGATAAGCAGGTTGCTACCAACTCACCCGTTGCAGACACCATGCCAATGGCGGTGCTTGTGAACGGGGGATCTGCCTCAGCCTCTGAGATTTTTTCTGGAGCGATGAAGGACTACGGCCGAGCAAAACTGGTAGGACAGAAAACCTTTGGTAAGGGGAGCGTTCAAGATTTAGTTGAGCTCAAGAATGGTGGTAGTATAAAGGTAACTATTGCACACTGGCTCACCCCACTAGGTACAGAGATCAACAAAAAGGGAGTAGTTCCTGACGTTGAGGTCTCACTCAAAGAGGGAGAAAAGCTAAGCTCAAGTGATAGTCAGGTCATTGCAGCTCTCGCGCAGCTTGGAAGTTCGCTCGCCAAAAAGTAACAAGCTCTCTCAACACCTATGGCTGAAGACTCGCTCCCACCAGTTCCACCACCAGTACCTGGCGTTGTACCACCAGCTAGCCCACAGCCTCCTGTAGCTATTCCTGTGCCACCACCAGTTACTCCAGGGCCTGCAAGTAGCCCAGCTCCAGCGAGTGACGTTAGTGATGAAGATGTGCCACGCTCAAACCTTAGCCCTTTCAAGTTGCTGGCTAAGAAAGACCAAGGATCCGCAGCCCCACAGGCAAACGTGGTTCCACCACCAACACCAGTAGCTCCTACTATTCCCCAGCCTAGTCAGCCAGCTGGAGGAATTATGGTTGCAACTCCTAGCCGTGAAGAGCTCCTCAAGCAGGCCGCTGAAGCACCTGAAGCAAGCTTTATCCTGCCTCCACCTGAGATTATCGCTACCCAGAATAGCCAGGCAACACCTCTAGTGAGTCAGGTTCCACGTCAACCGGGAGCTGCCATGCAGCCACTCTTTGAAAAGGATGTGCCCGCACCTAGTAAGCCAATACCAGTAAGGCAAGGTGCTCTTGGAACACCTGCGGCTCCACTTCGCGCTCAGCAGGTTCCCTTTACACCTCCAAAACAGATGGGTGCGCCAATACCACTCAATGGCGGGGTAAAGCCAAAAATCCCGGGGAGGGTCACGCCTGCCGTGCAAAATTCGCTCAACGTAGCTGCTAAAACAGGTTTTGGTGCTGCTCCAAAAAAGCGTAACTTCACTGGTACGCTCATTATTGGGTTGCTCATCTTCATTATTGTCGGGAGTGGCGCCGCCTACGTAATGGCTAAGAATGGCTCACGCGTTCCCGTGCTCTTTAAGGTGGTTAGTGGCTTAGAGGCTAGTGGCCTTGCAAGCAATACGCAGGCACTCTCCTACGTCCAGGCACGTACCCGATACCAGGTGCAGGGTGAGGTTGAGTTGGTGCGATCAGATCTTGTAGATGCAACAGGGAAACCTACCCTCACCAATGCCGGAGATGCGGCGGCAGGGAGTGTCTACCGCCTGAAGAGCCAAATGGGCCAAGGTGAGTTTAGCGAGAAGGGTGCCAACCACGTAGCACTGCTTGCCCTTACGGTAAACCAGAACGATCCTATTCAGCTTGCCCTTAAAGAGAAGCCAGCCAGTACTGACACCGATAACTGGTCTATGTACTTCTCAAGCAACGATAAGCCACAGCTCTCCTCAATCAAGAGTAGTTTGGTGGCAAAATCGCTCCTCCTTCCAATTCTCCAACCTATCCCACTTGAGAAGCTGCTGACACTCCCAACAGGGGAGCTTGCCTACCAGAAGCAGGTGGGAACAAAGGCTGGTACCGTGCTATCTGCCCACAAGTACACCGTTGCTAGCGACAAGCTTAAGGACTACTTCCCGGCCAGTGCGGTACTTGAGAACTTTACCCTCACTTCGCGATACACCTGGGCTCAGGGTACAACCCCAGCTGCTCAGACCAGCACCGCAGACCTAGAGGGAAAGGTGACGTACCTCCAGAAAACCTATAACTACACCGCTAAGTGGCGCTACGGAAGTTGGGATCAAGCCATAGATGCAAGTGGCGATACCAGTGGAGCAATAGCAAAGGTAACTGGGATCGAAGTTCCTACACCCACAAGCATGGCAAGTGCTACGGCGCTCATGGGGATTCTCAACCTTACTTCGCTCCCTAACACGCTTACGGAAGCCGAGGGTGGAAGTGTCTCCACTACCACCGGTGGTGGAAATTCAGGTAGCGCTATCACCCCAACTGGTGAAGGCATCACGGTGGCGGGTTCAAAGATTACCGTTGCACCCCCAGTTCCCACAAAGCCAGCTTCTACTGAGGCAAAGGCACGTGATACTCAGCGCATCAAGGACCTCGCCGATATCAAGCAGGCGCTCACCGCCTACAAAACCGCAAAGGGAAGCTACCCGGTGAGTATCACGCTCCTCCAGACTGCTGAAGGTGGGGTACTCCTCTCAGAACTGGTTCCAACTTACCTGACAAAGCTCCCAATAGACCCCACAAAGACAACCTACTGGTACGAGTACACTTCTACGGGAAGTAGCTTTACCCTGAGGGCGGTTGCGGAAGATCCAGAAAGTGCTACGGTGAAAAAAGGAAGCATTTACCCATACTTTGAAGTAACTAACTAGCCACCATGTTGCCACTCTACATCGTCCTCGGAGTTCTCGCCCTCGTTCTCGTCTGGCTCTTCTTCGCCTATAACGGCCTCATTGCTACTAGAAACCAAGCTGATGAAGCACTCAGCGATATTGATGTGCAGACCAAGCGTCGCTACGACCTCATTCCAAACCTCGTTGAGTCTGTGAAGGGCTACGCCAAGCAGGAGTCTTCAGTTCTTGAGAAGGTTACGGAAGCTCGTGCTGCCGCTATCAACGCTGGTCAGAGCGGTCTCAAGCAGTCTGAAGAGGCTGAGAATGTCCTTACCGGTGCCCTCAAGAGCGTCTTTGCAGTTGCTGAGAGCTACCCAGACCTCAAGTCTTCAGCAAACTTCCAGCAGCTCTCCTCTGAGCTTTCAGACACAGAGAACAAGATCATGGCAGCTCGTAGGTTCTACAACGCAACGGTTCGTGAATTCAACACCAAGCTCCAGGTGCTCCCAACTAGCATCTTTGCTAGGAGCCTGGGCTTCACCGCCAAAGAGTTCTTTGCCAGCGACGAAGCCTCAAAAGAGGTTGTCAAAGTTTCATTCTAGTTTTTCTACGCGGCTGGTAGGCCGTAATCAAGATGACGCTCTACACGCAAGTTGCCTCAAACCGTTTTAAAACGGCTTTCTACCTTGGGCTCTTCAGCCTCATCTTCCTTGGTGTAGGCTGGGCGTTTGCCTGGTACTTCCAGATGCCTGGCATCCTGGTGGTTGCCTCCTTCATCGTGATCATCCAGGGCATTGTCAGCTACTGGTTCTCAGATAGTATCGCTCTAGCAGCCTCTCAGGCACAGCCTCTGTCAAAAGTCTTACAGCCAAACCAGGAGGCGAGGGTAAGGAAGCTCACCGAGAACCTCTGCATCACGGCAGGGCTCAAGGTGCCACGGCTCTACGTCATCCCCGATACAGCTCTCAATGCCTTCGCAACGGGGCGAAACCAAGACCACGCCGCAGTAGCCCTGACGGCTGGATTGGTAGAGCAGCTGGATGACAACGAGCTCTCTGGGGTTATCGCCCATGAGCTCTCCCACATTGGGAACGAAGACATCAAGCTCATGAGCATGGTAATGGTAATGGCAGGCCTGATTGCCCTGGTTTCAGACTTGGGCATGAGGAGTATGTTCTACGGAGGAGGCAGGCGGCGCAGCGATGATAACGGAGGAGGAGGTGTCATGCTCTTGATTGCTATTGCCTTGGCTATCTTGGCGCCAATTGCCGCTACGCTGATTCAACTGGCAATCTCGAGGAAGCGTGAGTTCATGGCCGATGCCACGGCGGTACTGATTACCCGCTACCCAGAAGGCCTGATTTCGGCCCTCAAAAAGATCAGCGGGGACACTGAGCCACTTGAGGTAGCCAACCGAGGGAACGCCTTCATGTACTTCTCAAACCCCCTCCACAAACAGTTCATGGCGGGTCTCTTCGCCACCCACCCTCCAGTTGAGGAGCGAATAAAGGCACTTCAGCAGGGTACGGGGATCTCTCTGTAAACCATACATAAAAAACCACCCGTGAAGGGTGGTTGGAACGTTACTCCGGTGACTAGAGCGGGATTTTTGGGTTTCCTCTGGCGAAAGCGTACGCCGGGGTGCGATCGCCACGAGAGAACATCTCCCACTCGGGGAAGATCGCAACAGTGGCCACGTGCATCTCGAGAACCTTCTGTCTCACCTCGTGGTTGACATCAGGTTTTCCTCGCTGGAACGCGACGAAGTCTTGCTGGCGCAAGTTTGCCGCGTACATGTAGCCAACCAGCCAACCCATGGGCAGGATGTACTGGAGCGAGGTGGTATCGATGCCGGCCTGTAGTAGTTTCTCGTAGAGGTCCCTACTAGCATCTGCTACCCCCATGAGTGCATCGTGGAGCTCGCCAGGCGCGGGTTTGTCGTACCAGTAGAAGCCAATATCTGGAGTTGCCAGAGTTCGCTTGTGTGTGGACATCCCCATCCGGTGCAGGTCTCGCCAACCTCGGTAGCTGATTACTCCTTTGTAGGCTACGGTGACAACTTCAAACTCCCGGGGGAGCTTGTCGTACTCACCTCTACCAGCGCTGAAGAGGAGCGAATGGGCTTCCTCAAGGCTACCAGGAGGTTCAGCCCACAGACCGAAGCTGTTGAGCAGTGTTGTCTCGATTGAGCCCTCAGCATGGACGCTCGTAACGGTCGTATGCCCATAACCTGAGAAGCAAGGAGTATCGAGGTAGTTCCACGCAATGACATTTGCCGGTGTCGGCTCGTAGTGACGAGC
This sequence comes from uncultured Candidatus Saccharibacteria bacterium, assembly GCA_964593885.1. Lineage (GTDB taxonomy): Bacteria > Patescibacteriota > UBA1384 > CAILIB01 > CAILIB01 > CAZQKK01. The sequence continues at coordinate 453,560 of CAZQKK010000001.1, forward strand.
AAACTGGTCGGCGCCAACCAGAGCTGATTCCTCGAGGAGTAGCTCTACGAGAACCAGGTTCTCGGCAGTGCCGTCCAGGATGAGGTGTCTGAGGATGCTGGGGAAGCTTTCCCCAGAGCACGTGACACCCAGAGAGGTGCACGTACAGTTGGGCAGGAAGTTCCCACCAACATCACAGAGCTCCCCGAAGACCGCCATATCGAGCTCCGAGCTTTTCTCGAAGCCATGACCGTAGGTCTCCCTAAGGAAGGGTCCGAAGTACCCGTCGTTGTAGTTGTTGGTAGCACTGCCTTGCATCTCGCGATACTTGGTGAAGTAGCTGGCAACCACATCTTGGATCCACAGCGATGTTTCTTCGCTGATGTCCCACTCCTCCCAGATAGGGTAGAGCAGGGCATTCGCCAGGTTGACGTAACGGCTGGATAGTTCCACGTAGCCAGCACCCGGTCGAGTCCATTCGATTGACTTCGCGGTAAGGATCGAAACCCCTTCCACTAAGAAGTGAATGACCCCCATCCGAGCGATGGAGTTGTGGCCGTACTTGTCCAGCCAAACGCTGATGAAGCGTCTGGCCCGGATGCTCGAGGCGATGCTCGCCCAGAGTGACTTGGGGATCTGGAATGCCGTGAGGAATGCACCTACGAGTTCCGCCGCTTCTGTTGAGTAGTCGATGAACTCCTGCAAGCAGGTGATCTTCTTCTCAGCGAGGAAGCTCAGTGGGTTCTCGCTCCACTTCTCGTTTTCGATTACCTCGGTGAGGCCCGTTGATAGCGTGGAAGGTATCCAGCTGTCAACGAAGATTCCCCGAGCGCCACGTGAGTTCGTCATGCGGCTATACATCGAGAGGAGAGCGGTAACAGCGGTTTCGGGCAGGTTCTTCAAGAACGCAACACGCTTGGTGCGGTTGGTGAAGAAGCAGTCAATGATTGATCCTTCCAAATCCGTGAAGGAGTATGGAAGGGGGGCTGTAAGGAACGTTCTTGCAGCAGCGAGGGCGCGTAACGAAGCTTTCATAAGTTTTTCTGGTCCTCCCATCTAATGGGTCACCATGAAGCTACCAGAACTGGCTCCTGAAAGCAAAAAAATGCCGCCAAGTTGCTACTTAGGCGGCGCGGAGAATGGGCTCTACAATCGCCCAGATGTCGTTGGCGGTTTCCTCCACGGGCTTGAGGGTGTTACCAACCTTGTCGTGGCAGTCAACCAGGTGCCAGTTGGCGTAGTGTCCGGCGAGCTCCTGGTAGAGGTTGGCAATCTTCTGGACGTGAGCATCGCTGCTCTCGTGACCATCCTTGCCTTCCCCTCCTGTTGCCTGACGAGCATCTGCCATGGCCTGGGTGACCGAGGCTGGTGCTGTTTGAACGATGACCAGATCTTCAACAAGGATGCCATTGTGGTGGTACTCTAGGTTGGTAAGCCAGTTGAGGTATTCCTCTAGTTCAACGGGATCGTCGATCTTGGCACCCTGGTAGGCCATGTTACTTGCCACGTACCTGCCAGTGACGATGTTGATTCCTGCTTCCAGCTTTGGCAACACTTCGCGGGTGAATTCCATCCGATCAACCGCGTACAGCACGCTCGCGAGCTTGTAGTGGATGTCGTTGGTCTCGCCAAGGCGCCTGCCCAGGTACTCCTTGATGAGTTGACCGTAGGGACCTGCTTCGTAACGGGGAAGTGCTGCTTCAGCGACGCTGAAACCAGCTTCGCCAATGCGCTTGCACAGCTCTCTGACCTGGGTAGTTTTACCCACGCCACCCGCACTGTCGAGGACTAAGAGTTTTCCGGGGTAGTTACCCCGGAGTTGGTGGTAGGGACGTAATTGCATCATGTTGGTTCACGTTTTCCTCACTTGAAACGTCTCTCTCAGCATAGCGAAAGCCACGTGGAGGGCAAGAAAAAACCACACCGGGAGGGTGTGGTAGAGGACAAGGGTTTTAGGGATTAGGCTCAGCGAAGAACTTCGCCAACCTGACGCAGTCTTGGTTCTGGTAGTTGTTGGTACCCGTGCTTCCGTAGGGTTTCTCAGGTGGGGCGCTCATCATCTCCAGCTGGAGCAAGCCAACTGGCTGCTGGTGTCCGAGTATGAGGGTAGTTAACCCGATGTTCCTAATCTCAAACACCGCACGAGCGCCGCGAAACGCAGGTTTCTCGTTCCAGCCAAAGTGGGGATCGAAGAACCCCGCATCGTGGCTGAGGAGGGCGCCGTACCGGTGGTCGTGGGCAACCATCTCGCCGCAGACATCCATGGGGATGCAGAGCTGCTCGCACGAAGCAGCAAGCACGCACTGACCAGGATCGAGGTAGAGCTTTCCCTTGTAGAGACCCTTCGGGGCGAAGTAGTCTGTGGGGTCGGTGTCCTTCCGGCTCAGATCTAGGGTTCGTCCCGTTCGCCTACCGAGGTAGTTACTGGGAGAGAGTGAGAGATCAAGGTGGAGCTGGATACCGTTCTCCTGCACTGATCCAGGGCACGTACCGCCATCAAGCACCCTGTACTGTTCGATGAACTGCCTGAGGGCATTGCCGCGGATGGTCTTGAGCCTCCCAGACTTGATCCGAAGCTGGGCGGCGGGTTCGCCACCACGTACCGTCAACCTGATGATTTGGGGGGTGATGAGCATGTAGAGCCTGCCCTGGTACCCCTTTGGTACGTGGTTGATGGCGGTGGGATTCTCGGTGACCACCTGGATTCCCGCAAAGATTCTCCCGAAGGAGCTCTTGGGGTTCACCAGGCCGTCCAAGTACGGGGGGAGGTGCAGGCTTCCCGGGATTTCTGTGATGTACAGGCTTCCCGGGCTGAGTGTGACGCTCCCTCCCATAGATAGGACGTGGTCATTGAGCCTGTGGCTCTTGATGAAGTCTAGGATGTGGGTGGTGCCGTCAAGGTTGGGAACCGTCGAGATCTCGGTGATTCTATCGCCAATGACGAGGTCCCACGAGCTTGGCTGCAGGTGCTGAAGGTCGAAGCGCTCAAGAAAGCGCTGGTCGGCAAGGGTTTTGAGCTGGGTATCGCAGAGCGTTCCAGCGGCGTATGGGTTTTTCATGTCCGTAGGTCTCCGAAGAGGGCGCTGAAACAGGCTCTCAATGCTTGTTATACCAGGTTACTTGCGGGGCGAAAAGGCGGAGTAAACCTGCTACTATAAACACATGCCCACTCCTTCTCAAGAAACCATCTCCCGCGTCAAAGCACTCCGGGACGAAATCAACCACCAGCGCTACCTCGTCCACGTCCTCAACCAGGAGGACCTGTCTGAGGCTGCCCTTGATTCGCTCAAGCACGAGCTTGCCAACCTGGAGCAGGTCTACCCAGAGCTCATCACACCAGACTCTCCAACCCAGCGGGTTGCTGGCAAGCCAGCTGAGGGGTTCACCAAGGTTACCCATCAGGAGCGAATGCTCTCGCTCAATGACGTGTTCTCCACCTCAGAACTTGAGGCATGGGAAGAGCGTATTGGGAAGCTTGCCACAGTTACCGGAGGCTACTACTGCGAGCTGAAGCTAGACGGCTTTGCCATTTCGCTCATCTACCAGGACGGGATGCTGGTTCAGGCGGCTACCCGGGGCGATGGGAGTGTGGGGGAAGATGTAACCCTCAACGCGAGGACTATTGAAGGTATTCCACTCAAGCTCCGTGAAGCCTACAAAGGGAGGTTTGAGGTGAGGGGCGAAGTCTACATCAAGAAAGCTGACTTTGAGGCTATCAACGCTCTTCAAGAAAAGCTTGGTTTACCCCTCTTTGCCAACCCCAGAAACCTGGCAGCAGGGAGCATGCGCCAGCTGGATCCGCGCCTCACGGCGGCCAGGCACCTCAGTTTCTTCGCCTACGCCATTGCAGGGGATCATGGCCTCGCTACCCACCAGGAGGAGCACGAGCTTGCCTCACGCTTAGGGCTGCCGGTAGAGCCTCACAGCAAGCTATGCACCAACCTCAAAGAGGTGGAGAACTTCCTTACAAGCTGGGAAACGAAACGAAAAACCCTTCCATACCAGACTGATGGCGCAGTGGTAAACCTGAACAGTGAGGCGCTCTTCAAGGAGCTTGGGGTTGTTGGTAAGGCTCCACGTGGCGCAGTTGCCTTCAAGTACGCAGCAGAGCAGGGGACAACCATTCTCAGGAGTATTGAGCTACGCGTGGGGCGAACAGGCGCAGTAACACCGGTTGCCCACCTGGATCCGGTGAAACTTGCCGGAAGCACGGTAGCTCGCGCAACCCTCCACAACGAGGACGAAATTATCCGAAAAGATTTACACATCGGAGACACGGTGGTGGTCCAGAAAGCAGGGGATATCATCCCAGAAGTGTTACAATCGGTGCCTTCGCTCAGGCCAAAAGGTGCCACTCCCTACCGCTACCCAACCGAAATTATGGGGGTTCCGCTGGTACGAAAAGAGGGTGAGGCAGCCCACTACGTAGACGTCTCAGCACTTGAAGAAAAAGGGGGAGACAGCGTGCTTGATGAGCTCCTGAAGCGGAGAATTGAACACTTCGCCTCCAGAAGCTGCATGGACATTACCGGCCTTGGGGAGAAGGTGGTAGGACGCTTAGTGGATGCAGGACTGGTGACCAGTGTAGCCGATCTCTACTCGCTCGCTGCTGATGAGCTGTTGGGGGTCGAGGGTTTTGCAAAACTCTCTGCCGAGAACCTCATTGCTAGCATTGCTGAGAGCAAAACGAGGCCGCTTCCTCGGTTACTCTTTGGCCTTGGCATTCGTCACGTTGGCATTGAGACTGCCATCCTTTTGGCAGATGTTGTTGCGGGAACTGCAAATCTACAGGAAGCTGTAGAAAAGTTACGGGGAGCAACCGTACAAGATTTCGCAGATCTCCCAGACGTAGGGCCAGTGGTCTCAGCGAGTATCGCTTCCTACTTCAGTAACCCACGTGAGCAGGAAGTTCTCGATCAGCTCGTAGAAGCCGGGGTGGAGCCAGGACGTGCTGCAATCCCGCAGCAAGCCATCAGTAACCTGGAGAAACTGCGAGAAACTTTTGCCGGCAAGACGGTGGTGCTCACGGGAACCCTCAGTGGAATGTCGAGGGACGAGGCAGGAGACCTCATTAGGTTAGTAGGTGGAAAAATCGCCACTTCGGTTAGTAAGGAAACTGACTATGTTCTTGCGGGTGAAAAAGCAGGCAGCAAACTGGCTAAAGCTGAGGAACTTGGGGTGAAGGTGCTCGACGAAACCGTTCTCCAATAAAAAACACCTCGGGTGAGGTGTGGGGGATTTATGCTGGAGTGCCAGGAGGGAGGCTGCAAACTCCCCTGTACGCTTTCCGAGCCTTGAGCTTTACTTTCACTTTTCGCCTCCGCCCTTTTGGGGGCTTTGGTCTGAAGTAGACTATCCAGAAGATAGCGCAAAGGATGGCTGGAAGGTACGCGGCAGGATCTTTCCCGGAGCCTCCGCTTCCGTAGAAGTAGAGGAAGCTGAAAATTCCCAGATTGAGGAGAACAAAGAAGACGAGCTTCGACTCTCGATCACTGAGAGTGAGTGAGATGAATGCGTAGAACGCATAGTTTGAGAAAGCGATACCCGCCAGAAAAATGATGAACCTAATGATGCCATGTTCCAAGTTGTGCAAGAACCTCTGGTAACGTTGTACCAGAAAACCACGAGATACAAAAAAGCCCCGGCTCTCGCCGAGGCTTTTCTTGTAGCCGGGTGGACTACATTTCGATGAGCCAGCCAACTACCATACCAAGGACTACAAAGCTCAGAACCCAGTTAGCAATAATTGCCCATTCCAGGTTAGCCTTAGCCTTGAAGTAGCCTGCATCTGCAAAGAGCGGGATCATGAAGAACGGTACGCCAACCATGAGACCGAGTTGGAACCCTTTCATCACACTGCTCACATCACCGGCGTTGTAGTTCTTGAAGAGCATAATGAACATCCACGAAATGATGTACATCCCAACTCCTGCAATCACAAACCTGGTAGGGGTGAGCTTCACCGCACTATCGCCTATAAACGACTTAAAGAGAACACCGTAACACAGAACACCAACCACGAAGATGGCAAGTAAGCCAAAGAGTGCCATCAAGTATTCGTTCATGGAACCTCCGATGTGGTCTACTGATTAGATACCACCAGTGAAGTACGTTTCTGCCCTAAATACAAGCGTTTTGGCAAACAGGAGCGCTTTTGCTAGGATGAACAGGTATGAGCAAGCTCTCCAAAACAGACGTCCAACACCTCGCTAGCCTTGCTCGCCTCAACCTGACGGCAGCGGAGTCTGAGCGGTACGCAGACCAGCTTTCAACCATCGTTTCCTACGTTGACCAACTCACTAGTGTAGACACTGGAGTTGCTGGGAGCGAAGGGGTCTCGGGTCTCACCAACGTACTCCAGGCAGATGAGCCTCGGGGAAGTGAGAGCCTTGGAAACCTTAACCCAGACGAGGCACTTGCAGGGGCACCGCTTCGTGACGGGTCTAACCTTGTGGTACGGGCAGTGCTCGGTGCCTCAGATGCGGAGGCAGCATGAGCGAAATTTCTAAACCACTCTTTTCGCTTACCGTTGCAGAAGCCGCAGGTTACCTTGAGGACGGCAGCGTCACTTCGCTCCAGCTCACTGAAGCCTGTCTCAAGCGTATAGAAGAGCTTGAACCAAAGATTAACGCCTTCACGTGGGTTGGCAGAGACCAGGCAGTTGCAGCAGCAAAGGCCAGCGATGAGCGCCGGGCTGCTGGAAAGACTAAGGGAAAGCTTGATGGGATTCCCTACAACCTCAAAGATGTCTACGCCACCAAGGGAATGCCAACCACTGCCTCTTCACACATGCTTGAAGGCTGGATTTCCCCCTACAACGCCACGGTGTTCCAGAAACTTGAGGATGCCGGTTGTGTGCTCCTGGGAAAGACCAACACCGATGAGTTCACCATGGGAGTTTCTACTGAAACCTCGTACATGGGAGTTACCCGCAACCCCTGGGACCTGGAGCGGGTGAGCGGGGGATCTAGTGGGGGGCCAGCTGCCTCTATGAGCGCCCACATGGGACTCTTCTCTATTGGTACCGATACCGGTGGCTCTATAAGGCAGCCTGCAGCTTTCTGTGGCGTTACGGGCCTAAGGCCAACCTACGGGAGAATCAGCCGGTTTGGCGAATTGCCCATGGCATCATCTCTCGATCAAACTGGCCCCATCACCAAAACCGCCTACGACGCAGCGCTCATCTTAGAGGTGCTCTCAGGGCACGATGAGCTTGATGCCACATCTTCACCAGAACCGGTTGGTGCCTATGCTGCAGACATTGACTCACTCCCACAGGAGAAGCCACTTGCAGGCATGAAAGTTGGAGTGGCAGAAGAGTACTTTGGCGAAGGGGTGAAGCCAGAGGTTGAAGCTCTCGTGAGAGATGCCATTAAGGAACTTGAAAAGCAAGGTGCCACTATTGTGGAGGTATCGCTCCCTAACGCCATGCACGCGCTGGCAGTCTACTACATTATCGCTCCAGCTGAGGTCTCCTCAAACATGGCTCGTTACGATGGCATCAGGTTTGGACACTCCATTGAGCGCGAAGATGGGGAGGGCGCTAAGCACAGTCTCCAGGATATCTACACCAAGAGCCGTACTGAAGGTTTGGGTGCCGAGGTGAAACGCCGAATTATGCTGGGAACCCACGTACTCTCATCTGGTTACTTTGACGCCTACTACAAGAAGGCTGAGGCAGTTAGGGAAGTGGTGAGGAGCGAATTTAAGCAGGTCTTCACCCAAGTGGATGCCCTGGTGGCTCCCGTTTCGCCTCACACTGCTTTCAAGATTGGTGAGCAGGTGGGAGATCCTCTCGCCATGTACAAGGAAGACATCCTTACCGTTCCCCTCAACATTGCAGGTATTCCAGGTATCAGCATCCCTTGTGGGCAGGCTAACAGCATGCCGGTAGGGCTGCAGATCATGGCAGACCACTTTGATGAAGCAAGCATTTTCAAGGTTGCTGCTGCCTACCAGCGTGCTACCAACCACCACCAAGAGTTTCCAAAAGTATAAATCCGTTAGTACGTAACCCAAGGACCCTATGAAACCACTCGGACTCATTGCACTCATCCTCGTTCTCCTCATGCCACTTGGTGCCTTCTTCCTGTCTAACAACCTCAATGTTCCTCTTGATGAGGCCTCACCTTCCCCAACTGTAGCCACTACCACTAACCCAAGTAATATGACCGATCCAGCCGATGTTGTAAGCGCCCGCGTTGTTATCCTCTCAACCTCAAAGGGAGACATTAAGCTCAACCTCTTCCGAGATGAGACGCCACAGACAGTCAAGAACTTCGTTACCCTCGGCAAGCGCGGAGCCTACAAGGATGTTATCTTCCACCGCGTCATCCGTGACTTCATGATTCAGGGTGGCGATCCAACCGGTACCGGCAGCGGTGGCTCAAGTATCTACGGGGCGAAGTTTGCCGATGAGTTTGGTAACGTCGCCACTAGGAAAATGGAGCCAGGTACCATTGCCATGGCCAACTCTGGGGCAAACACCAACGGAAGTCAGTTCTTCATCGTTACCGAGACCAACCAGCCACACCTAGACGGCAAGCACACCAACTTCGGGAAGGTTGCCGATGAAGCAAGCATGGCAGTAGTACGTGCTATTGCGGCAGTTGCAGTTGATAGTCAAGATCGTCCATTGGAGCCAATCACCATTACGGGTTTCAGCATTGTTGAGTAAGCCACATGGCACAGGACTACCGCCACAACCAGAGGAAACAGCCAAAGGTATCTGCTGAGCAGCAGGTGGTTGAGGCAATTGCCAAGGGGATTTGGGCGGTGGTCAGTTTCCCTTTCAAGCTTGGAAAGCGGGGAGGATCCTCAAAGAAAGCTGGGTTAGTTCCAGCTACAGTGGCTCAGGAACTGGGGCAGCACTGGGAGGTGGTCTCGCTCTACAGCCAGACTCCCAACACCTTTGCAGTTGCCATCTCAGAAGCTGACAAGCTCTTGGACAATGCCCTCAAGGCAGCTAACTTTGCAGGCACCACCATGGGGGAGAGACTCAAAGCCTCTCAGCACATCTTTGATCCCTACCTCTACAATATGATCTGGGAAGCTCACAAGCTGAGGAATCGCCTTGCCCATGAGGTTGGTACCAGTGTGAACGGCCAGGAGGTGCAGCAGGCTCTCCACGCATTTGAGCAAGGGCTAGTAAGGCTAGGTGTATTCATTCACTGAAAACCATGGCATTCCCAGAAAGCCCCAATATCACTCCAGTCTTTGAAACTCCACCAACACGTGAGCAGCTGAGGCAAAGTCTGATAGCTGATCCTTACAATGCCATTATCCGCTCTGTTGAAGATATTGCTGAGCAGGCGCGAGATCAGTTTGAATCACTGGCCCCTGAAGTTCCTGAAAACCAGGAAAGCATCGTCAATATGTACCGAGAGCTGCTCACCAATAACTTCGCCCAGCTCCTCCAGAAGGTATCCGAGGAACGAGATGCTCGTCTTACGGAATTTGATAAGCAACCAGAAGAGATTAGCGCCGATACAATCACCAAGTGGTACAGTGGCGTTGCCACAAAAGCAGCATCGCTCCAGGTTGCCTACACTTCACGAGCACGTGAAATCCAGAATAGTGCAGTGATGCCGCTCACCCAATTTGCTAATGCCCACAACCGCTAAGCCATGTCACACCAGCTTCCCTACACCATTACCGTTGGCCTCGAGGTTCACGTGGAGCTCTCCACCCAGACAAAGATGTTCTGCAGGTGCTTGAACAACCCCTTCCTTGCCGAGAAGCCAAACATGTACGTCTGCCCGGTCTGCCTTGGTCTACCTGGTGCTCTTCCCGTGCCTAACAAGGAGGCGGTGAGGAAAACGGTGCTCGTAGGTTTGGCGCTCAACTCGGAGCTTAGTAAGCTCTCAAAGTGGGATAGGAAGCACTACTTCTACCCAGACCTCCCCAAGGGGTACCAGATTTCCCAGTTTGACCTCCCATTCTGTGTTGGGGGGAGCATTGATCTTCTGGGCGAAGATGGCACGGTGGCATCTACGGTTAGGTTTGAGCGAGCTCACCTTGAGGAAGACGCTGGTAAGCTCCAGCACGGTGGAAAGCCGGGTTACTCGGTGGTAGACCTCAACCGAGCCGGGGTACCACTCTTGGAAATGGTTACCAAGCCAGACATCACCTCGGCAACCCAGGCGCGCCAGTTCCTCCAGGAGATGCAGCAGCTGGTGAGGACACTTGGAGTTTCTGATGCTGACATGGAGAAGGGTCAGATGAGGTGCGATGTAAACATCAGCATCCAGTTCCCCGAGCTTACTGCGGCAGGACTTCCCCACACCCCAATTACCGAGGTGAAGAACGTCAACTCAAGCCGGGCGGTTGAGAGGTCAATTACCACTGAAGCTCAGCGCCAGTACGATGAGTGGATGGCGGGTGGTTCTATCACTAAGCGCACCGGAAAAATCACGGTGGGCTGGGACGAAAATACCGAGACCGTGAACCTGCAGCGCGCCAAAGAGGGGACAGCTGACTACCGCTACATGCCCGAGCCAGATCTCCCACCGGTGAGGGTGTACGATGACCCAGAGCTCAACCCAGACGTGTTGCGTAAGACTTTGCCAGAGCTGCCAAATGCCAGAAAGCTGCGGTACGTCTCAGCTGGTATCACCGTCAAAGATGCCACCACTCTCATGCTCGATGCCTCACGCCTCGCCACCTTTGATGCCTCACTTGCTCTAGATGTAAGTAAGGCAAAGCAGCTGGCCAACTGGCTTATCAATGCAGATGGGGCGGCTAGCTTCGCCCCCAAAGATCTCGTTGAGCTGGTGGCACTTGCCGAGGCTGGTGAAGTTTCATTCTCGGCGGTGAAGCCAAAACTCCCTCTCGTACTCGAGAAAGTAGCGGGTGGAAGCAACCTTAAAGATGCCATCTCGACACTAGGTCTCCTCCAGGTGCACAATGAAGCTGTGGTACAATCAGCTGTAGCAGCAGTTCTTGCCGAACACGCAGCAGTGGTTGCTGACTACAAGGCAGGAAATGAGAAGGTCTTTGGGTTCCTCGTCGGTCAGGCCATGCGAAAGGCTGCCGGAGGCGCTCAACCTGCAAAGCTCCAAGACTCACTACGAGAAGCACTCAAGTAACCAAATTCACCAATGGCTGAAGATGAAGTACTGCAGGCTGAGGGGAATGCAGGTGATGCGCCAGCAGAGAGCGCACCTGATCCTGTAGTTGAGAAGCCAGAGGATGCACCAGAGAAAGAAAAGGGCAAGGCAAAAGTTTCTGGTAAGCGCTCAAAGTGGCCCTACATTATTACTGGAACCATCCTGGTACTGGGTGTTGCCAGCTACGCTTTCCATATACCGGAGAGACTCCTGGACATGTACCAGACAACCTCGGTTACCCTCAAGGTTAAGGAAGCCGATAAGTTTCCTGTTGAGGGAGCAGTGGTTACTGTAGACGGGAAAACGTACACTAGCGATACAAACGGTAAGGTAACCATTCCTGCAATTATTGAGGGGAACTACACGGTAACCATTACAAAGGATGGCTACCAGGCCTTCAGTGGTGAGCTCAATGTCCTGAGAGGAAGTGATGAGCTCAAGGTGTACTCACTCATTAAAGAAGGTGAAAAACTCTACGGCATCAGCGGTGTAGTGAACAACTTTGTTACCGGTGCTGCTCTTGCAGATGTCCAGGTAACCTTGGGGAGTACCACGGTGAATACCAATGCAGCGGGTGAGTACAGCTTCACAAAACTTGCTAGTGGCGACCAGAAGCTCACCTTTGGCAAAACCGGCTACAGTGTGGTTACCAGGAGCGAAACAATTCTTACCGAAGATCTCAAGCTCACAGCAACCGCTCTCAGCCCAGTAGGGAAGGTTGTTTTCGTCTCAAACAGAACCGGTGGGAAGCGAGCAATCTACCAGAGCAACTACGACGGAACCGAGCAGGCACTCCTCGTTACTCCCGTTGGTACTACCGAAGACTACGGGCCAAAGTTTTCACCAGACGGTTCATACGTTGTCTTCTCAACGAGTCGCGATGGCGTCGTCTCCCCTTACGGCGGTGAGCTTACCAAGCTCTACCTGGTTGGCAAAGATGGCAAAAACCTCAAGAAGCTGTCAGATGACTACAGTGCCCAGGCCTTGGTTTGGTCGCCAACCGGAAGTAGCCTCTACTTCAGCGCCTACAGCGATACCAAGCTCTCATCCTCAGTGAGTAAGTTCTACAACATCGGGAAGGGTGACGTCTTTGAGATAGAAAAAGGGGCTGCTAACGTAACCTTCAGCGAGAAGAGTGAGAAAGCCCTCTACACCACCTACAGCGATACTGTCTCGGTGATGCGAACGGTTAACCCAGTTACCGGTGAACGCGCGATCATCTCACAGAAGGTAGGGTACATGGAGACTCCAGTTTGGGCAGATAACGATGCTACCGTTACCTACGGCTTGGTTAAACAAGATGGTAGTAGGGTGTACTACAAACTCCAGGTTGCTGACGGCAGTGAGGTTGAAGTTGCTGCGCCAAGCCAAACCGCAACCAAAACTCTCATTGCATCGCCTAACGGGAAGTACTCAGTCTTTGTGGCTGAACGCGATGGCAAGAAAGACCTATTCAGGCAGGATGCAAATGGCAAGAACGAGCTCAAGCTTACAACCCTTGGGGTAGTTAGTAGCGCCACCCAGCCTCGCTGGGATCCAAGCGGTTCGTACCTCACCTTTGCGGTGGTACGTGAGAATGAAACCGCTCTCTACATAGTGAGCGCTGATGGGGGAAGTGCCCAGAAGATTACTGATTTCTTCAACGATCCAAACCCTCCTAGCTACGGCCTCTAGGCAACCACCATGCTCTCTACACTAGATCTCCTCTACATTGTTCTCTCACTCTGCTGCATCATCGTTACGGTGATGCTGGTACTGCTCGGCAGCGAGCTGTTACGTATCCTCAAAGATGCCCGAAGTATCGCGAACAATATCGAGCAAATTTCACACCTAGTTCACAGGGTGGCTGCTATTATTATTCCAGGGGTTGAGAGGGCTGCCCACAAGGCAGACACCACCGTTTCAGAGGTGCAAGATACCGTTTCAAGCCTCATTGGGAGATTTAGCCGTAACGCCTCAAAGAAGAGTAAGAAATAGACTAGCATGACAAAGACACAACCTATGGAAAGCGAAGAGACAACCCACATTCCAGAGCCAGACCACGAGTGGCATGCCAGGCACGGGGTGCAGCACCAGCGCAGAGACCTGCGTAAGCCTTTTGCGGTGTTCTTGGCACTCCTAGTAGTGCTCATGGTGGGAGGAGCTGGGGGAGTTATTGGTTTCATTAGCCTCACCAATAGCGATGCACCATGGGCCAGGGAGGCTCGTTCGCTCCTGAAACTTGATGAGCTCTCAGAGCTACGCGTACCTATTAAGCAGGATCTCAAACTTGAAGAGAGTTCAGCGGTTATTGATGCGGCAAAGAAGGTTTCACCTGCGGTGGTTTCAGTTACTGCTAACGCAAACGTTACCGACTTTTTCACCGGCACAACCTCTAGTCAAGAGGTGGGTGGTGGGACTGGTTTCATCATTACCTCAGACGGTCTCATCATCACCAACAAGCACGTCATCAGCCAGCAGGCCAACTACAAGGTGGTCTTGAGCGATGGGAGAATCTTTGATGCCACCATTAAGGCAGTTGATCCCCTCAATGACCTTGCCGTAGTGAAGATTGATGCAAAGGATCTTCCCGTTGTAGAGCTTGGTAGCTCAGATGGTCTCCAGATTGGCCAGTACGTTATTGCAGTTGGAAATGCCCTAGGTGAGTTCAAGAACTCAGTTACCCTAGGTGTGGTTTCAGCCAAAGATAGGAAGCTTGAGAACGTAGGGAGTGGTAGCCAGACAGAGACCCTCACCGATCTCATCCAGACAGATGCTGCTATTAACCCAGGAAACTCAGGAGGTCCACTGGTAAACATGGCTGGACAGGTGGTTGGCATCAACACCGCCATTGCCTCAAATAGCGGTGGATCAATTGGCCTCGGGTTTGCCATCTCAATTGATAGCGTCAAAACCGTCATTGAGAGTGTCAGAAAAACAGGAGAAATTGTCAGGCCTTACATGGGGGTTAGGTACGTTCCAATTACCAAAGCTGTCCAGCAGGCAAACAACCTCACAGTAGACTATGGTGTTCTGGTGAGTCGCGGTACAAGTAGCCTCCTGGAGCTTGCAGTCATCCCTGGAAGTCCAGCTGATAAAGCTGGCATTATCGAGAACGACATCATCCTCAGCATCAACGGAGACAAGATTGACGCCACCAACACGCTCCCACGTCGCATGGCAAAGTTCCAGGTAGGCGAAACGGTTGATGTGAAGATCCTCAGGAAGGGTGAAGAGCAAACCATCAAGGTAACCCTGGAGAAACTCCAGGCTAGCAACTAATGACTTTTCTAGGAGGCATGTTTGGGGGCGCTGAAGGACTTCCTCCTGTAGAGAAAGTGGTAACTCCAGAGCTTGCCATAGAGCGAAGGTTGGGCGAGGAGGCACCCGATGAACATGAGGTTGTAGTTGAGATTCACCCAACCAACCCTCCTAGCGTCCAGCGCTTTGAGCAAGATCAGTCTGCTACGCCATCGCTTGCTGCTCAGGCACCATGGCTGCGCCCCGGTGTTGCTGTGGGTGAGCTACATTTCAGCTTCACTTCAGCAGGCTCTCCATCAGATAGTGTTGCTGAGAAGCCAGCACCAGTTGAGCAGGAAACCACCGAGGTGGTTACTGAAGTAGTGCCAAGGCGGGTGCGTGCAGAGAGGTTTAAGCCAGGTGAGGAAATCCTCGCCCTCGATATTGAGCGAGCAAATCTTAGAGCTGAAATTGGAGATCTTGAAGGTGCCCTTGCAGCGCTTGAAGACGAAGTTGCAGCAACTCCCATACTGCGGAGGCAGTTGCTGGTTGTGCGCAGCCTGAGACATAAAAAAGATACAGAACTGCAACTTGCTAGAGCCCAAGCTCAGCTTGCAAAGAAGGAGTCTCGCCGGACCTACCTGCTCAGTGTACGAGATGGCCTCAGGAAGCTTGGCGAGGACCAGGAAAAAATGGGTGAAATTGACTTCGACGACTGGGTTGAAGAGAAACCTACGCCTGAAGAGGAATAATCTCGAGGATACGGTCTAGATCTGCGTAGTCTTTGTGGACGGTGATGGTGGCCCCTGGGAAAGCAGCTTGAGCGAGGGGTTTGAGAGCAGGAGTTTGATCCTCGCCGTACTCAACGATGACGCGTCCACCCGGTGCTAGGTAGGAAGGTGCTTCGGCAAAGAAGGAGCGATAGAGACCAAGGCCATCTTCGTCCCCCCCAAAGAGCGCTACATCAGGCTCATGGAAGAGGACATCAGGTTGAGCATCAGGGTTCATTCGCCAAGCGGGAGCGATGTAGGGGAGGTTTGCGGTAATGAGCTGGAAGCGCTTCCCGGCAAATTTTTCGTGGGCGAAGAGGTCTGCTTCCAGGAAAGAAATTGCTGTGTGGGGGCTAGGCCTTGGGTTGAGTGTTTCGTAGTTTTCTCTGGCGAGAGCAAGGGCTTCGGCTGAGACATCAGTGAGGATGAGGGTGGCAGGGATGTGTAACGCCTCAAGCTCAAGTGCTAGGGTGACGCCAATGTTTCCAGCACCAGTGCCAAGCTCTAGGACCGAAACCGGGCAGGGCTTGTTGGTTGCCTTGGCGTTAGTGGTAAACCACTGGGTGAGAAATGGTACGGCGAGATCAATTACCCCCTCAGTTTCGGGGCGAGGAATGAGGGCTCGCGAATCACACTTGAAAGGTCTGCTGTAGAACTCTTTAACGCCGGTGATGTAGGCTACTGGCTCGTTGTGCTGCCTTCGCTCCAGAAAACTCTGGTAGGTTGCAACCTGTTCTGGGGTGAGGAGCTGCTCCGGGTGGGTGTGGAGGTGCTCACGCGAGCAGGTAAGGACATGGGCGAGGAGAACCTCAGCTTCCCTAAAGGAAACTGGGATGCTGCTGACGTTGAGAGCTTGAGAGATAGTGGTGGGTGACATACAGCGCCAAGCATAGCAGAAATCAGGTAAACATTGCACATACGTTGTCTGGGGCTGTACACTGTAAGCGTATGAAGTCTCCTGCACATTTTTTGAAGGCTCACCGGTACTTGGTGATTTCAGTTGCCTACGTAGCGGTTATGGCGGGTGCTAGCTACTGGCCAGCACCAGGTGGAGAGGTTGCTGGGGTAACAGACCACCAATTCTCTGTAGAAAAGCTTCCGAGTAACTTGCCAAATAGGGATTTAGCTATTGAGGAAGCGATTGCAAAGGGTCAGAAAAGTTACGTATTTACTACTAACTTCATTCCTGGGATTGGAGTTGTCTCCCAGGAAGGAAGCATGAACCTCAACCAGTAATAACTACCCATGCGTTTACTTCGCTCACAACTTGTGGCGCCAGCTCTCACCTTCCTCTGCTTTGGCATAGGATCTGCCTTCTTGGTTTCAGGTGTGGTGCCAAAGATCTTTGGCGAGACAAAGGCTGTTGAAGCAGCTGCTAAGCAGTACACCAGTACCTGGACTGCCAAAAGGGTGATCAGGGCGCAGTGGGGAGGGTTATGTGTGAGAGGCGTTGGATGTACCCTACAGCAGACCACCTACACAAATGCGGGGAAAAGCTACCCATATGGTGGTAACTACATCAATGAGTCACTTTCTGGTAGGTCTGTTTCTATTGGGGTGGCCGAATGGGAGGTGAAGGGTCAAGTTCCCTCAAATGGTACCTACTTCAAAGAAACGTGGGCTATTCCTGGTAGTAAGGATTTAGATGTGAGGTTTGAGAAGGTTGATAACAACTTCAGCACTACTGGAAAACGAGTGGTTACCAGTGTATCACCAGATACTGTTAACCTGAAACAGTTCCTCATTGGTATCTCAGACCAATCTTACGCGGTAAGGCTCTTCACAACTACAGCCCCTACAAGTGGACCGGTTGGCGCAAACAGTGGTACTCAGTTTGGGAATGGTGCCTCAAGCTGTAATGGTACCGGTGGTGAGACAGGGAGTGGTGGTATGATGGGCTCCTTCTGTATAACCTCTACTGGTAGCTACGGTTGGTACCGTGGGAAAGCAGGGGCAGATGTGGGGGGAAGTTCGTATTTCCCAACGTACACATCTGATAGTAATGCTGCAGGAACTTTCATGCCACTTAGCTGGACAGTTGTTGGGA
Source organism: uncultured Candidatus Saccharibacteria bacterium (assembly GCA_964593885.1). GTDB lineage: Bacteria > Patescibacteriota > UBA1384 > CAILIB01 > CAILIB01 > CAZQKK01. The sequence continues at coordinate 470,683 of CAZQKK010000001.1, forward strand.
ACGTCTGTGACAAGGCCACTGACCCAGAGTGTAAGTAGCTCGTTTCGCCTAACTTCACCACATAAGGAGAACTCACATGAGCGATTGGTCAAACGGACTCCAACTCCCCGACGAAAAGCCTGAGACAGAGAAGCCAATGCCCCTGCACGAGGAGAGGCAGCCCTCACCCGAGGCACGGCACGAGCACCCACATGAGGTGCGGCACGAGAAGGTGCTCCACACCGATAAGCGTAAAGTTGGGAAGGGTAAGCCTGCCTTTTCGGGTATCTCCCAGGTTCAGATAGGTATTGGGGTGGCGACCGTCCTCGTTATCTCCCTCACTGCGGTACTGGCGTACCGAAGCACTGACAACGTGAGGAAGACTGAGGAACAGAATGAGCTCACCCAGCAGAGCAAGCGCTCACTAGAGCCAGGCGTCTGGGTGGCTGAGAACTTCGTTGCAACCTTCAAGGTAACATCGCCTTGGGAGGTGGTGCTTTCGGATACTGATATGTGGATAGCATCCTACAAGGAGGAGGGAATCACCGGCCAGCTTGAGGCGAGCATCCAAGATAGTAGCTTCTCTGATCCCCTCAATGGTACCCCTCTGGATTTTGCAAGTATCCAAGGTTTGTACTCCCAGACCAGCCAGCTGACGTTTGATGGTGGTAGCGAGGTGAGGCGGGTAACCAGCATCGTAGGTGCTCTCTACAAAGGAACTCAAATTGGCATCCAGTTTACCCTCCAGGGGAGCGAAGATGTGCTGACAGATGAAAAAGTAGCTACTCTCACCACACAGTTCAAGCAATTCCTTTCAGATGCCACGATTGAGTAAGCTTTCTCGTTTTGCGGTGGCATTCCTCCTCATATCGGCGCCATTTGTTTCTGCTACGCCAGTAGGTGCTACGGCGCCTCCGCCAGCTAGTAACCTCTGTGCCATTATTGTGGGGCTCTGTGATGCAGCTCCGGCACCCCTTCCAGACTTTAGGTTTACGGTAAGGTCTGGCGCCACGTCACGTACGGTAATTAACAACACCGAGTTAGCCTTTCCAGTAACCCTTAAGGTCACCAATGGAAGTGATGAGTTTACACTCTCAAGTGTGAGGTTCTACGATCAGAAGCGTGTTCTCCCTCCTGACACAACCTGCTATGCCTTCAGAACAAACCTGCTCTCTCCAGGTATTGGGGTGAAGGGACCTGCGAGCAACCCAAACGTCCCCTGGAAGCAGGCGGTAAACAACGAGCCGTGGGGGCCAAGTTTCGGACCAAGCTCAATTACCTTCACCAACATCCCTCGCAACAAGCTGAGCAAGGTGCAGATTGGGATTTCATGTGACTACCTGGGGCAGACGTACCGTCGCTCGGTACTCTTCAGTATCCAGGGTTTTGACGACACAACCGGAGGGGTGGCAGCAATGACTTTCCACAGGGTAAATCCTCCACCTATTGATAGGACAAGTGCCATTCAAACAGGAACAGCCCTTCTGTGGTGGACCATTCGTAACAATGTGGGTGTCTGTACGATTACCGAGGTGAGGAGCGATGGCAACTACCAGCCACCTATTAGTAGGTGGGGGACAGATGCCTACATTAAGGCAAACCTGGGGAGTAGCCTAGGGGTAGGGCTGACCGTAGACTACCCAGCGGTGCCTGGTTCAAATCGCTACACCTTCACCATGAAGTGTAGCAACGTGACAAACCCAATTGACGCAACCATCACTGCTACGAGGATAAACAACGGCGGAGGAGGCGGAGGATCTAGCCAGGGGAAGGTACTTGACTACGGTAGGGGAACCCAGAGGTTCTAGTTTCGTACAGATGACGGGTATCAAAAAAACTCAGGCCAGATGCCTGAGTTTTTAGTTTTGAGCCGCGTGAGCTGCAGCTTCTCGCAGCTGCTCCTTTTGCTTATCGAGGAGCACCGTGATGATAGGCTGAATTGCCCCGTCCATAATGCCTGGGAGGTTTGACCAGGATTCGTTGATTCTGTGGTCGGTGATCCTATCCTGGGGGAAGTTGTAGGTTCTAATTTTCTCAGACCTATCGCCACTTCCAATCTGGGAGGCTCTTGCTTCAGCTCTCTCAGAGCGAAGCCTCTCTTGCTCCTGCTCGTAGAGGCGCGATCTCAGTACCGTCATTGCTTTGAGGCGATTCTTGATCTGTGACCTCTCGTCTTGGCAGGTTACCACGAGCCCCGATGGCTTGTGGGTAATACGTACGGCTGAGTCTGTGGTGTTGACGTGCTGGCCTCCGGCACCACCTGAGCGGTAGACATCAACCTGGAGGTCACCCTCGTTGATTTGAATGTCGGCTTCCTCGGCCTCTGGGAGGATGGCAACGGTTGCTGCAGAGGTGTGAATTCGTCCCATCTTCTCTGTTGCGGGGACTCGCTGTACCCGGTGAACACCACTCTCAAACTGGAGGTGACGGTAGACATCTTCGCCACTCACCTGGGCGGTAACCTCTTTGATACCCCCAAGCTCACTGCGAGACAGGTTGGCTATCTCAACCTTCCAGCCCTGCACCTCGGCGTAGCGAGAGTACATTCTGAAGAGCTCACCGGCGAAGAGCTCGGCTTCATCGCCCCCAGTGCCTGCCCTGATTTCTAGGATGACATCCTTGCCTTCATTGGGGTCGCGGGGGAGGATCAGGTCTTCAACCTCAGCTTCAAGACGTGAGACTTCTGCCTCAAGCTCAGGAACCTCTGCTGCAGCAATCTCGGCTAGCTCAGGGTCATCTGCGGTGAGGAGTTCCTGGTTATCCTTGAGCTGCTGTGAGACGTCTAGGTAACGTTGGTAGGTGGTGACAACTGTTTCCAGCTGGCGGTGTCGCTTCCCAAGCTTTGCGGCGCGCTCAGGATCATCAAAGAGAGAGCTCTCCTGCAATTGCAAGGAGAGCTCTTTGTACTCGGCTTCTAGAGGGGCAAGGGAGGCTGCCAGCGAAGCCATGGGGAGTAATTACTCGTTGGTGTCAGTATCGGCCTTGGCTGCCTTTGCAGCGGCACGAACAGCAGCTTCAGCCTTAGCGGCTTCTGCCTGCTTTTGGCGAGCAGCAAACTTATCAACACGTCCAGCAGTGTCTACAAGTTTTGACTTTCCAGTGTAGAGCGGGTGACAGTTTGAGCAAATTTCTACGCGAAGATCCTGGCCGAGGGTTGAACCAGCTTGAAAGCTGTTGCCGCAGGCGCATGAGAAGGTAGAAACGGTGTAATCAGGGTGAATTCCAGTCTTCATGATGAGACATTAACGATGTGCAGTGCTCACACTACCAGGCTAGCATCAGATTTGCAAGGGGTGAGGCGTCCTGCTATCTTGGCAAAACCTAGCATGCTAGCTGGGAGGTTACTATTGGGTTATTGGAAGGATCCACAAGAGAGAAATAGGTTACTCAGGTTCACTCCTGAGTTCAAAATTGCCACAGCACAGCTGGCACACGTCGCACCGGTAGCCAAAGGTTACTTCTGGGGCAAGAATAGGGGAAAGAAGGGCAGGAAACGCTTTCAGCACGCTGTTGAGCTTCACCAGGTTGAGGTCAGGCGCCTGGCGAAGTACCTCATCAAGCAACACTTCCGTGAGAAGGAGCGTGAGGCGAAGCGGCAGCAACAGCTCCGCCAGAGAGCAGCGCCACTGCCTGCCCAGTTTAGACCTAGGCCTAAGTCTGAGGTCTACGGCTGGGATATGATCGGTTCCATTGGCTGTGACTAGCGCGTATTTCTACCACCCACACGAGCGGGTGGTTTTTTTATGCTTCCAACCTGGTTGTCAGGGGTGAGAAGTTCTGGTACAGTAGCTCTGTTCGCCCAATCGCCACGCAACAAACGTGCAGAGGGTAACGCTCAACAACTTACTAACGGTTACGCTGATGGCTCTCTCCTGGCCCTGCTCATGCAGTGCTTCCCAGAGCTAGATGACGCGCTAACCAATCTGCCCACCCTTGGGCAAAGGAGAACTAGATGGCTCTACCAACTATCCCGGATGTCCGGGAACTCATGGATGCTGGTGTTCACTTTGGACACGCATCAGGTAAATGGCACCCAAAGATGGCGCCTTACATTTTCTGTACCCGCGACAAGCTGCACATCATTGACCTCGAGAAGACCCGTGAGCAGCTAGAGAAGGTACTTCCAGTTATTGAGGAGCGAATTGCCTCAGGCAAGAGCTTCATCCTGGTTGGCACCAAGCGTCAGGTTGCCGACATGGTGAAGGAAATGGGAACTGAGCTCGACATTAACTTCGTTAATGAGCGATGGCTTGGTGGTACCATGACCAACTTTGGTCAGATGATGCAGAGTATCAGCCGCATGAAGAAGACCGAGGAAACCCTCGCTTCAGACGATGCTGCCAAGATGATTAAGAAAGAGCGCGTAATGCTTGCTTCAGACCTCAAGCGCATGCACGCAAAGTTCTCAGGTCTCCGTAACTTCACCAAGAAGCCAGACTTCCTGATCATCATCGACCCTTCCTACGAGCACAACGCCATCAAGGAAGCTCGTTTTGAGGGAATTGAGATGTTTGCCCTCGTTGATACCAACTCAGACCCAAGTCAGGTAGATTTCGTCATCCCAGCTAACGATGACGGTCCAAAGTCACTCAAGCTCATGCTTGGCCTCCTCAAGGAGACCATCACTTCTGGAAAAGCAAAGCTTGCTGCAAACAAGCAGGCTGCTGAAGCTGCTGTGCCAAAAGAGTCTGCTAAGGAAGAGATTGCGGTTGCAACTCCTTCTGAAGAAGAGCTCGTAGCAATTGAGGAAAAGATTGAAGAAGTTGTAGATAAAGAGAAGAAAGAGGTAAAGAGCGCAAAATCTCCAAAAGAAGCTAAAGCAGAGGTAACAACCGAAAAGGAGGACTAATGGCAGGCTACACCACAGCAGACATCGCAGAGCTCCGCGAGCAGACCGGAATGGGTCTCATGGACATCAAGAAGGCTCTCGATGAATCCAAGGGAAATAAGGCTAAGGCTCTTGAGATTCTCAAGGAACGCGGCGCCCAGATTATGGCCAAGAAGGCTGATAGGACTGCTGCTGAGGGGATTATCGATGCCTACGTCCACGCCGGTAAGATTGGTGTACTGGTAGAGGTTAACTGCGAGACAGACTTTGTAGCACGTGGCGATGATTTCAAAACCTTCGTCCACGACCTCTCCCTCCAGGTTGCAAGCATGGCTCCAACAACAGTTGAAGAGCTCTTAGAGCAAGACTTCTTCAAGGATGGCAGGAAGATTAGCCAGTACCTCTCAGACGTTACTGGTAAGCTAGGCGAGAAAATTGTGATCAAGCGATTCACCAGAATTACCCTGGGCGAATAGGACATTCTCACCTAAAGCGTAACAAACCTCCCCAAAAGGGAGGTTTTTTGCTAGAGTAGCGCTACTTGCAGCAACCTGCAGGAGGCAACGATGCATTTTGGTTGTACATTCTACAATTGTCCCGGGTGTGAGCGCAGGAAGACGCGAGAGCGGGTGAGGAAGCCTGTTGTGCCAAAGCCGCTCTCAGAAGCAGAGCAGGCCCACAACTCAGACCTCGCCCGGCGAATTACGGATCCGTTCTACGTCGGGAACTCCCACCGACACAAGGTTAGGGGAGCTACTACCCCCGATCCCGGCTCCAGTCTCCTCAGAGGCTTCGAAGGTCTCTAGGAACCATCACTACACCGCGTATCCGCGGTGTTTTTTTGTGGGAGCTTTCGCCACAAAAACCTGCTATGCTAATCCTGACAAGTAACGTTTTTCACCCTATGGATGTCAAAAGCATGGTCGCGGCTGCAAAGCCAAAAATGGAAGCTGCAGTAGCTCACTTCACAGAAGAGCTCAAGTCAGTGAGAACAGGTAGGGCAACCACCCAGATGCTCGATGGTGTGATGGTTTCGTACTACGGCAGTATGGCGCCCCTGCGCCAGATGGCAACCATCAGTGTGCCAGAGCCAACACAACTCCTCATTCAGCCGTTTGATGCCAACGCGCTCTCAGACATTCGTCAGGGAGTAGAGCAGGCACAGCTTGGCTTCTCACTGAGCGATGATGGTCGCGTGCTCCGCGTGGTTATCCCACCGCTCACCTCAGAGCGTCGTGACGAGATGGTTAAGAAGGTTGGGAAGCTCGCCGAAGAGGCACGCATTTCAGTACGTACTGCTCGCGGTGAAGGTTGGGAGAAGATTCAGGAGAGCCAGAAGAAGGGTGAAATCACCGAAGACAACCGAGATTGGGGCCGCGAAGAGCTCGACAAGGTTGTGGGTGAATTCAACAAGCGCATTGAAGAGCTGGCAAAAGAGAAGGAAGTTGAACTTCGTACCGTCTAAGTAAGGCGCAATGTCTATCCTAGAATCTAGCATCGCTCCCTACCTCACCATTCTCGTGACGTTTGCGGTCCTGGCGGGGTTCTTCAGGAAGACACTCATTAAGGTGATTATTATTCTCATTGCCGAAGTTGCTCTTCTGGCACTGTTCCCCGCACTCCTGCTCAAGTTTGTAGAGCTGGTTCAGGCTGTTCGCGGTATGTTCTAACCAAATTCTCGTGCTTGCATTCCTCATTTCTCTCGCCGTTTTTGTACTCCTCCTCAGTTTCCTGGTCTTTATCCACGAACTGGGTCACTTTGCGGTAGCTAAGTGGACGGGGATGCGGGTAGATGAGTTTGCCATCGGTTTTCCTCCACGTATCTGGCAGAAGAAACGGGGCGAAACCACCTACGCCATTGGTTCAATTCCCTTTGGCGGCTACGTCAAGATTCACGGCGAAAACCACGACCAAGAAGAGGAGAGTGATGAGGATCCTCGCTCGTTTGACCACAAGCCAGTACGCGCCCGTATTGCGGTAATCTTAGCGGGAATTGCGATGAACACCCTCTTCGCCTTCGTTGCCCTCACCATCGCCTTTAGCGTAGGGTTTAGCTCAATCAGCCAAGATCTGGCTTCACGGAGCGATGCCACCGTTATCAGGCAAGAAGTGCTGGTTTCATCAGTTGGCGTAGGAAGTCCTGCTGACAAAGCGGGGATTAAGCCTGGTGATGTGGTACTTGGTCTCACCCCGGCAGGCGAGAGCGAGGTGCAGGTTGGAAACATTAATGAACTGGTGAGCTTTACCAAAGGATTGCAGGCAAAGGGCAACCTCTCCCTGAGAGTTGACTACGATAGGGCAGGAACCGCGACAACCGTAGACGTTTCACTAAACCCTACTGGTCCCGCAATGGGTGTAAGCATTCAATCACTCGATACGGTTAAGGTACCTTTCTGGAAAGCTCCAGGCGTGGCGGTCCACGAAATGGGTGCCATCCTCGGTCTCACCTGGGACGCACTCGCCGGATTTGGCAAGAAGCTGGTGAAGGCAGAGCTCGATGAGAACGTTTCAGGTCCCATCGGCATCTACCAAGCCACTGCTACCGCTACAAAAATGGGGTTTGCCCAGGTTGCGTTCCTCGCCATTGTCCTTTCACTCAACCTTGCACTCCTGAATCTCCTACCCATTCCAGCCCTCGATGGCGGGAAGTTCGTCTTCCTCATGGTTGAAGGGGTATTCAGGAAGAAAGTTATCCACAGAAAACTAGAACAGGGGATGACCGCCGTGAGCTTTTTCCTCCTCATAGGACTCATGGTTATCCTTACCGGGAGAGATATCTTCAAGCTCTTCTAGGGTCTCCTGTTCGCACTAAGATTATTTCATGAAACAGTCAGCTCTCTTTTATACAACGAAACGTGAGGCGCCAGCTGGTGAGGTTAGCGTAAACGCCATCCTCCTTGAGCGCGGCGGCTACATTACCAAAACCATGGCAGGAGCCTACAGCTTCCTCCCATTGGGTCTAAAGGTACTTCGAAAGATTTGTGACGTTATTCGCCAAGAGATGGATGCGCTTCCACGCACCTCTGAGGTACAGATGACGGTACTCCAGCCTAAGGAAGTTTGGGAGGAAACCGGCAGGTGGGACGATGCGGGGATGAAGGAGGTAATGTACCGGGTAGGGGAAGATGCCAACGTAGGGCTTGGTGCCACCCACGAGGAGAACATTGCCGACATTTTCAGGCACATGTTTGCTTCGCACAAAGATCTCCCAATCAACGCCTACCAAATTCAGACAAAGTTTAGGAAAGAAGCACGGGCAAAATCCGGGCTCCTCAGGGGTAGGGAATTTTTAATGAAAGATCTCTACAGCTTCCACGTTTCTGAAGAAGACCACAACCAGTACTACGAAGAGGTTGCGGCTGCCTACACCAAGATCTTCACGAGGCTAGGCATGAACGCCATTAGAACAGAGGCTTCAGGAGGCGTTTTCTCCAAACAGCACAGCCATGAGTACCAGGTTATCTGTGAGGTAGGGGAGGATGACATCTACCTCAACCCTGCGGGAGACTACGCCTGGAACAAAGAGGTGGTAACCGGTGAGGATGACCCAAAGCTCTTAGAGTTCTGCCGGGGCGAAATCCGTAAAGCATCGGCGGTCGAGGTTGGAAACATTTTCCACCTGGGAACCAAGTTCTCAACTCCTATGAATGCTTCAGTTACCCTGGAAAATGGCGAGAGACAGCCTGTGTACATGGGCTCGTACGGCATTGGGCCAAGTAGGGTGATGGGAGTACTGGTAGAGCTCTTTGGAAAGCTTGGTGAAAACGGCAGGGGAGCTCAGATTGTTTGGCCTAAGGGTCTGTCCCCTGTGTCTGTGCACATTTTGGACCTAGTAGCAGATGGCGTTGCGATGGATCTCTACGAAAATCTTACAAAAGCTGGTGTTGAGGTGCTCATTGATGACCGTGAGGGTAAGACTGCCGGTGAAAAGTTTGCTGATGCAGACTTGGTAGGCGCGCCTCACAGAATTGTGGTGAGCAAACGCTCTCTTGAAGCAGGAGGAGTAGAGTACCGCCAGTGGCCAGCTGAGGAAACCAGCATCTTGGCCGTTGGTGATGTACAAGGCAAGGTGAGCGAGAAATAAAAAACCACCCAGTGTGGGTGGTTGGAATGGTTGTGGCGTAGCGGGTGCTAGCCGAGAAACTCACCGTGGTAGTGCTCTTTCACTGGCTGACTAGGCTCGGTGGGTTGTTCCACCTGCTGCTCTTCAGGAGTGATGTCGGTGCTATGGTCTTTTTCTTTGATGTCCATGAAATTCTCCCCCAGGCACGTAGCCTAGGTACTTTACGGTTTATACCACAAAATCCCCCACAAGTAAACGTACCTACCTCCCCAGTACCGCTTTTCGGTGGAGGTTTCGGTAGTAGGAAATGGCAAACCTATGGGCTTCTTCGCGCATCAGCTCGGAGACTTGGTGCCATCGCTCCTTACTCACCTGAGAGTACACATCCCAACCTCCCCCGTAGAGGTCGGTGCGCTTGCGGGTAGGTCCTTTGGCAACGCTGGCTACCTGGAGCTTGTCTTCTAGCTTGAGTTCGCGCTGTACAGCTGTCACCGCGTTGAGCTGCCCTTTTCCACCGTCAATGATCACCATATCCGGTAGGCTCCACTGGGAGGCGCGCTTGAACCTTCGCCGCAACACCTCCTGGAGCATCTCGGTGTCAGAGATACCAACCACGGTTTGGATTTTGAACTTCCGGTAGCGGGCTTTTTCCCAAACAAAGGCTTTCTTCACATCCTCGGCGGTGGTGATGGGCGAAACTTTGGCACCCTTCACAATGGCGGTGACCATGGAACCTACGGCATGCGAGCCCTGGTTGTTGGAGATGTCGTAGCACTCCAGCCTAATGTCTTCGTCGGGGTTGTAGGTGGGTCCCCCGACATCAACTTGTCGGCGCGATGTCTTGAAAGTATCTACCACGTACTGGAACCGCTTTAGCCCAAACAAACGGTTACGTAAGATTGCCGCAAGCTCAAACTGCTCGTTTTCAGAGGCAAATTGCATTTGGTCTTCAACTTCTTGCACTAGGGTTGCGTGTTCGCCCCGGAGAAACTTCCTGAGCTGCTGAATGTTGGTGAGGTACTCCTCGGGTGTGACCTTCCTGATGCAGGGAGCGTTGCAAACGTGGAGGTTGGCGAAGATGCAACCGTGTCCCAATACTGCAAACTGGTTGAACTTCTGGGTGGAGCAGTCCCTGAAAGGCCAAATCCCCCTGACCGTTTTGAGTACTGCTCTCACGGAGTACGCTGAAGGGAACGGGCCGTAGAACTCAACCTTGTCCACTTTCTGTCTGATGGCGTTTGAGGTTGCCTGGGGGCGGCGTTTTTTCTCAAGTAACGCTTCCAGGTCTTTCTCGCGTGCAATCCCAACTACCGGGTACTCGTGGTTGTAGTCAATCTTGATGAGGAGGTAGGATTTATCGTCCCTCAGGGCAATGTTGTAGCGAGGTTTATGTCTACGAATCAGGCGGGCTTCCAGGAGGAGGGCTTCTGGCTCGGAGCCTGCCAGGATGTGTTCAAGGATCACCGCCATCCCCATCATCTGCTCAATCCCAGGGTTGCGGGTAATGGCAATATCCTTGGCGAAGTAGCTCCTCACCCGCTCGCGCAGGATGTTAGCCTTGCCCACGTAGAGCACCTCCCCCTCAGTATTCTTGAAGAGGTAGACACCTGGGTGAACGGGGAGGCCGGCTGCCTGCTGGCGAAGCGAGGCAAGTCTCTCGAGTGGATCGGGTATTTTCACCACCTGATACTAGCAGAAACCTGTCAAAATCTCGTACAATGTAACCATGCATACACGAGAAAAGCTGATAGTTGGGAACTGGAAGATGAACACGGTGAGCTTGGCGGAAGCCGAGACTCTCGCTAGGGGAGTTTTGCACGGGGTTGAGCACATTGAGCGAATCACCACGGTGATCTGTCCCCCCACCATCTGGCTGGTGCCGCTTGCCCACGAGCTTCCTCAGCTTCCCCACTTCAAGTTGGGAGCCCAGAACGTCTACTCCGAGGAATCTGGTGCCTTTACCGGGGAGGCGTCTCCCCTGATGCTCAAGAAGCTGGTTGACTACGTCATCCTAGGGCACTCGGAGCGAACCCACATTTTCAGGGAAACCATCAGCATGGTGGCTGAAAAGGTTACCTCTACCCTTGAGCACGGCTTCACGCCCATCTTGTGTGTGGGCGAAGATGAGCCCTCAGACCAACCTGCTGCCCACGTTGCCCAGCGCCTCAACCACCTGGTGAGTGAACTCACCCAAATGGAACTCGAGCAGCTGGTGGTAGCCTACGAGCCGGTTTGGGCAATTGGCAGTGGCACTCCAGCAACTCCGCAGTACGCTGAGACGGTGATGGCCGCCCTCAGGCACGTCACCACCCCAAAGACTCGCATCCTCTACGGCGGCAGCGTCAACGAGGAGAATGCTCCAGGCTTCCTGGCACTCCCAGACTGTGATGGGTTGCTCATTGGTGGTACCAGCCTCAAGCTGAAACCTTTCCTCACCATCTGCCAGCAGGCGGACGATGTAGCACAGGCTGCCGGTCACCTTTCGCTCCATCCTCACCACTCCTAACCCATCCCTATGAACAAGCTACGAGGCGCACAACTTTCCGGAAAGCGGGTTCTCTACCGTCCTGACTACAACGTTCCCCTGAAGAACGGCCAGATTCACGATGAGTTCAGGATTACCGCAACCTACCCAACCCTGGATTTCCTGATGGAGCAGGGTGCGAAGATCATCATTGTGAGCCACCTAGGGAGGCCCGATGGTCACGTCATGGAGGAGTTTAGCCTGAGGCCAGTGGCAGAGGCGCTTGCAAACCACTACAAGGGCAAGAGTAGGGTGCAGATGGCCAACCAGCTCTTCAATCCACAGGTGGACAGCACTATCGCCAACATGCAGGGTGGGGACATCTTAGTGCTACCAAACGTTAGGTTCTTTGAGGGTGAAGAGAGCAATAATGACGTCTTTGGCCACCAGCTCTCTGAGCTTGCCGATGTCTTTGTCCTCGATGCCTTCGCCTGTGCCCACCGCGCCCACGCTTCTATTGTCGCCCCGGCAAAGTACCTCCCTTCCTACGCAGGATTCTTGATGGAGAAAGAGTTGGAGCACCTCGGCTCAATTGTAAATGACCCAGTACACCCGTTTGTGGTGATTATGGGAGGCGCCAAAGTTTCGGACAAGATTGAGATGATGAAACTCTTGGGTGAGAAAGCTGACACTATCCTGGTTGGTGGGGCAATGGCAAACACCTTCCTCTTGGCTCAGGGTGAGCCTGTGGGAGACTCACTGGTAGAGAAGGAGAAGCGCTACGTTGCCGAGGAGCTCATGCATACCCTGGGCGCCAAGCTCTTCCTGGCACCTGACTACGTGAAGGACGGTGAAGGGGAGCACTTCAGGTACCTAGATATCGGGGAGAAGTCTATCGCCCAGTTTAAGGAGCGCATGGCAGACGCAAAACTCATCTTCTGGAACGGAAGCCTTGGGTACACCGAGGAAGCTCCCTACGACAAGGCAAGTAGAGAGATTGCTGAATTCCTGGCTGAGCGAACTAAGGATGGTGTTACCACCATTGTGGCCGGGGGAGACACGGTTGATATGATCACCCGCCTCAAGATGCACGACAAGCTGACCTTCGTCTCAACCGGAGGAGGCGCAGCCCTCGAGTTCCTCTCAGGAAAAGAGCTCCCTGGCGTTGCGGCACTCAATAACGCAACTGCTTAGCGGCAACAAAAAAAGTCTATGCGTGTTGCATAGACTTAGACATTTTCCTACTCAGCGCCCGATGCTGGTTAGGAGCCCGATACGCCGGCAAATTCCGGCTGAGAAGTGCTGCCTCGCAGTTGTTGCTGCGGGGGCTGCGCCTTTACCAGTGCCCGACTGGCGTTAAAGGTGCAGCTGAGGACGACGTTGCCCTTACCGTCCACCGTGAATGCATGTCCCTCGATGTCGTTTGCGTTTCGTTTGAATGCGAAGTAGCAGTTCTCCGCTGACCGGTTGTGGCCAGGGGGAGTGAATGGGCCGAAGTTGATCCTCGGCAGCAGATCGTGCTGCTTGATCTCGTCAAGGTTTCCGACCATGGTGGTCAAGAGGCGCTTGAGAGTAGCCTCGTCCTTGACGTTGCCCTGGATCTGAATGGACCCTTCGAGTGCGCGATTGCCGTGCATGAGAACCTGGGAGTGGCCAAAGCCATCTGGGTTCTCGCTGCTTTCGTACCTGCGAACTTTATCAGTGCTGATGTTGACTTCCTTTCGGAAAGCCAGACGACGGCCCGTGCCGTGTGATGCCTGTACCACTTGTGATGGCACAATGAAACTTGTGGTTTCTTTTTTACACATGCGTTGTTAACCCCCTCATCCATGTGAGGTACTAGTTTTTCCTTCTCAGATGACACCAAAAAAGTAAAACTTGCTCCCAAATCTACCAGATTGAGTAAGGTGTGTAAATATGCTAGGCTAAAAAGCATGAAAAACACTCCTTCAATCCAACGAAAAAACCTAGACCAGAGCCGAGTTCGGCTTACAGTCCCGGTTTTCAATGCTACCTACCAGCCAGCTTTCCAGCGTGAGCTTGAAACCATCGCCAAAGACATTCGTATTGAAGGCTTTAGGCAGGGGAAGGCTCCCCTGAGCCAGGTTCTGGCCCAGGTAGGAAAGCAGCGGATTGAAGCAGGAGCTCTGGATAGGGCAATCAACACCGCCTACGTGGAGGCACTTGAGGCGGAGAAGATTCTCCCGGTTGCCAACCCAGAGATCACCCTGGATAGTTACGTCGCTCCGGGCGAAGATGCAGATGATGAGGTGGTGGTTGCAACTTTTACCGCAGAGATGGATGTGCTCCCAGAGGTAAACCTTAAGCACTACGATAGAATTAAGGTGAAGCAGCCGAAAGCTGTTGAGGTGACAGACAAGGACCTCCAGGAAGTGATTGACTACCTCCGCAAGCAGCAAGCATCTCTCAAAGAGCTAGAGCCTACCGTAAAGGCAGCCAAGGGCATGTGGGCAGACATTGGCTTTAAGGGGATGATTGATGGTGTTGCGCGTGAGGAAATGAACAGTGACCACCACCCATTGGTACTTGGCGAAGGTCAGCTGATCCCAGGTTTTGAAGACCAGATTTTTGGCATGGTGAAAGACGAAGAGAAAACCTTCAAGATTACCTTCCCTAAGGATTACCACGCTGCAGGACTTGCTGGAAAAGAGGCTGAGTTCACCGTGAAGATCCACGAGCTGCGAGACGTAGTCCTCCCAGTGGTAGACGGGGAGTTCTCCAAGAAGTTTGGTCACGAGAACGTTGAGAAGCTTGAGATGGCAATTAAGGAGAACCTGGTACTAGAGCGTGAGCAGGAGCGAAAACTGAAGCTTGAAGAGCTAGTCATGGAAGAGCTCCTCAAAGGTACCAAGTTTGAAGTGCCAGTTTCTCTCGTTACTGGGGAAGAGCAGCGTCTGCGTGAGCAGGCCAGCAAGCAGCTTGGGGGAGTGCCACTTTCAGATAAGCTTGCGGAGCAGCTCCACGAACAGGCGGTTAAGAATGTAAGAATTGGCATTGCTCTTGGTAAAGTTGTTGAGCTTGAGAAGATTGAAGAGCGTGAGACTGCAAGTAGAACCGCCCTTGATAGGTTAGTAGCAATTGCAACTAGGTAGCATATGTCATACCTCATCCCAACTGTCCTCGAGAAATCACCCTTTGGCGAGCGCGCCTACGATATCTACTCTCGTCTCCTCAAAGACAGGATTATTTTCCTGGGGGGAGCCATTGATAGCGAGGTGGCAAACCTCATCAACGCTCAGCTCCTCTTCCTAGAGAGTGAAGATCCAAAGAAAGACATTAGGCTCTACATCAACAGCCCAGGCGGATCAGTGTACGCCGGACTCTCCATCTACGACACCATGAACCTGGTCAAGCCAGATGTGCAGACCATCTGCATTGGGATGGCGGCAAGCATGGGAGCAGTTCTTCTAAGTTCTGGTGCTAAAGGGAAGCGCTTCGTCCTACCAAACTCCCGGGTGATGATTCACCAGGTGCTTGGGGGAGCTGAAGGACAAGCCTCAGATATTAAGATTCAGGCTGAGGAAATTTTGAGCCTCAAACAGCGGCTCAACGAGATCTTGGCACAGAACACCGGAAAGTCGGTTTCCCAGGTTGAGAAAGATACTGATAGAGACTACTACCTCAACGCCGCAGCCGCCAAGAAGTACGGGCTGGTTGATAGTATTATGGGGGACGTTACGAAGAAATAGTCACTTCTCCGCACGGAAGACTATAGCGCTACAAAAAAGAGCTCAGACGAATGTCTGAGCTTTTTAGATGGAGGCACTCGCTAGTTACCCATCTGATTGAGTAGTGGGCAGAGCACCTGGTTGATGTAGTCCTGAGCCCAGTAGTTGTCCTTGGGCATGCCACCTGAGTTGAATACCACGGATATCAGCTGTCCGTTTGCACGGTACATGATGGCTGCATTGCAACCTTCAAGGCTGCCACCGTGCTGGAGGGTGTAGCCACCGTTTGACTCAACAGTCACGCTGAACCCAAGTCCAGTGTAGTTGCGAGACCCTCTGGCGTATGCCGGAGGAATCACCACTTGAGCCTGGAGTTCAGCACTTATCAGCTTTGGCAGCGCCTGCTGGAATTGGATGAGTGCGCGAGCACTCATCACCCATCCACCAGATGAGTCCATCTCCCCAAGGGTATAACACCCATAGGGGAAAGGTACTCGCTTTAGGTTGTCGCCCGGGTAGAGTGACATGCCCACCCTGCCTGGCAGATCCCAGTAGCGGGTTTCTCCTTCACGAAGGTTCTTGCTGTGGCCAACGTAGGCCTCAGTAGCGGAGATCCCAGCCGGAGCCAGAATTGCCGCCCGGACGTAGTCCTCGTAGCCCCTGCCGGAGACTTTCTCGATGATCTTTCCAAGGATACGAAATCCAATGTTGGAGTACGAGAAGCGGGTTCCAGGTGTTGAGACGAGGGATTCTTTCTCAAAGGCAAGTAGTACTTGGATATCCTTTGGGATCGGAAGTGGGGTGCCATACCGTTTTGAGGTTGTGACCTGTTCGTTGAGGAACGTGTCACTTCCCCAACCACCAGTGTGCTGGAGTAGGTGCCTCACCGTAACGGTGCGCATCTCTGCTTGCCTTGGCTTGATTGGGTGCTCGCGGTCCTTGTTGAGGATATCGAGGACGAAATCGTCAAGATTCAGCTTGCCATCTCGCACGAGGCAGAGAACGGCGGTGGTGGTATACGTCTTGGAAACGCTGGCCACCCGGTTTGGAGTGGTGGCGAGGAAGGGATCTCCCTTCTCGTTTCGTACCCCAAATGGGACGGTGACGGTATCAGAACCGTTGGTAACGATGAGCGCTCCGCCATGTGCGCCCTTACTCTGGGCGTACTGGCGGAAGGATGATTCGATGGCCGATGTCTCAGCCGGGGAGAACCCCGTGTGTGGGAGACCGACCATTGCAATGAACGCAAGGGCAGATGTAATCATAAGAACCTCAGATTGTCAGGCCTCTTTCGCGGGGTGCGGAAAAGGGAGCAAAATCTGCGGTGATAGTAGGGTATTTGCCCCCAAAAAGCAAGCAGGAGTACACTAAGTACATGAAAGCTACAGGAACGTACAGTACCGAGAGTTTGCGTAAGGTGGTTACCGTTACCATCTGCGTATTTGCCATGACAACAATGTTTGCTCACACCTTCCCAACACTCATTGGTTTTTCTTCCTTGAGAAAGCTTACCGATGCAAGCCTGCAAACCCTGGGAATTCACGAAAAGTGGAGGATGTTTACCTCAAAAGACACGTCAGCAGTACCACTCAAAATGGAGCTCATCTACACCAGTGGAAAGACACAAACGGTGGTGCTACGAGCAGAAAGGGTGAGCTTTTCGAGGAGTGCTGAGAATCGTTTCAGTGAAACGGTCCTCTGGAATACGTTCTCGCCTCTTACGGGGTCTTTCCTTGAGGCAAGCTGCAAACGGTACACGAGTACTAATGATCGGCTGGTAAGTGCATCGCTCAACCAGGCAACCATCATGCTTCCCTCATCTCTTACCGCAAGTGAAAGCAAGATGCCTCTGCAGTACAAGCAGGTTAGGAACCTCCAATGTCCCAAATAGTCGAAAACATTCGTGGTTCACTGGCAAAGCTGCTCAACGAGGCATTCTTTTCGCCTTTTAAGGAAAACCAACTTAGGCTTTTCAGGGGAGCGGTTGGAGTTGCCCTGATTATTACCTCACTCTCTTGGGTCCAATCTTTCAGATGGTTTTTCGCCCCAGACGGGTACGTTCCGCTTTCGCTGGCGCCAAGCCTTGGGAAGTACACGGTAAGCTGGCTCCACCTTTTCAACTACGAGGCGCTCTCGGGTTTGCCTTTCCTCTATGCTGGCTACCTCCTCATGCTAGTTGCTGCAGGTTTCCTCGTTATTGGGAAGTACGAGAAATATGCAGCTCCTGTAGCCTACATTCTCTTACTTAGCTTCCTGGGACGAAACCCAGCATTGAGCTATGGCGGCACCGATGTGCTCCAGTTCTTGCTCCTAGCGGTAGTTCTCCTCAGCCTCCCCGGCAAGAAGCAGGCTGAAAAGTGGCCGATTGTCCTGGTTCAGTTCCAGTTTGCCGTTCTCTACCTATCGGCAGCAATCAGTAAGATGCAGGTTCCCGAGTGGTTTAACGGCACCAAGATGTTCTTTGGGATGTCAGATCCAACCTTTTCCTACATCAACCCAAACTTTCTCCTAAGCGTACCGGCACTCCTTGCCTTCATCACGTGGTACGGGTTCATGTCAGAGATTGGCTTCACCTTCCTCATTTGGTCAAAGGGTACGAGGAGGTTTGCACTGGCTATGGTAGTACTCCTGCACGTTGGGATTGCGCTGACCATGAACGTACACCTATTCAGTGAGGTGATGCTCCTAGGCTTTACCGCACTCTTAACTGAAAGTGAATCAACGTGGCTACTTGAGCGACTTCGCGCAGCGAAAACCGGTGTAGTTTCTGTTGTACGAAGGTCCAAGCGCAAGGTCTAGCGAGTAGATTCCTGAGTTTTCGTTGTTTGCCCAGGCGCCACCCCGCGTAACCGCCTTGAATGGTGAGGTTGGGGTAATGAGATTGTTGTATTCCCAAGACCAACCTGGGTTGAGTGATATTTTGCCAATGCCGTTTACTGAGGTAAGGGTGCTATCAGGGAGCTGGCTACCATCCATCTTGCCATAGTCTTTCACCTCGTTGTATTCAATCCAGCGGGTCTTTGTGATGGGGAAAGTTGCCTTGATGCCGTTACCGGTAAGGCCGTCAGAGTCAATTTCAAACGTTTCTCCAGTACCGGTTTTCTCTTCAAAAATGTAGGGATCTGACATCCACTCCCAGAGGTTTCCAGTGAGGTCCCAGAGTACCTCGCCGTTACTGAGGACGGTAGTGCGTGAGAGGCTGCGGCTTGGTTCACCCGGAACGTAGGGGGTAACCCAGTTTCCGGCGGTGCCTGTGTAGCTGAGGTTGCTCCTCAGTGAGCATGAGGCGTTTTCTGGGGTATCAAGACCAGAAGAGAGGTTGCACTTGGCAAGAGATGGTGAGACATCAGGAACAGCCTGTACAAACTTTTGCCCAGCTGTGTTGCCATTGGTGAGCTGGGGGCCGGGTTCGCTGCTGAGGTCATTGATGGGAGTTTTCAAGATGTCAGCCGCAATGGTCATCCACTCACTGCTACTGAGGAGGTGGTAGCCAGTCCCAAGGTCTGCGCAGGCTTGTTTCGCCCCAGGTGAGGTTTGGAAATTCCAGGGGAAATCGCCCAGTTTGCTGACGGGGAGACCTGAAGGACTCTTTTGAGCTTCAGTTCGCATAACGCAGAAGCCTCCTCCTGGCACCTCAATGTAGCCCTCTGGGCATCCGGTAGTATCTGGTTGAGGCCTCGTTGCCAACCACCCAGCCGTCACAGCAACTAGGATGAGGAAGAGGAGGTTGCTTTGCTTGCCAGTCATGCTCGGCGCAGTTTCCGCTGGGCTTTAGCGCCTTTGTAAACTCGCTTGAGGAATGCAGCTGCAGCTACGATGTCATCCTCCAAGAGGAAGATGGTAGCAATGGAGAGCATGGTCTCAGCAAAGTAGCTGACGTTGAGGGTAATGAGGCTACTACCGTGGATGATAAGTAAGCCGAATAGGGCAAACCTTCGGGTTTCCTTGAACCAAACGAAGAATGGGAAAGATACCTCTAGGAGGAGCGATCCCCAGGTCATGAGCCCCATAATGAGCGGGAAGGCGGCAAGCCAGGTGAAGTTCATGGTGGCGTACTCGAAGTTGAGGACTTTCCCAGCTTCAGTTCCTTGGACAAACCAGGCATCTGCTCGCACCTTGGCAAAGCCTGCAAAGAGGTAAACGAAGGCAAAGTTGAGCTGAATGAGCCTTGCCGACCATCCGGCAACCATGCCTGCTTTGTCGGGTTGGGGGAGCATTAAGTACTTCTCAATGAAAGCCCCAAGCTTTGTCTTAGCAAATGATGCGTTGAGGGAATCACGTTTAGCCTGCCACCAGCGGGGGCTGTATGCCCTATCAGAGTTGAGGAAGATGGCGAAGAGGAACATCATGATCATCAGCGCGTTGCCGTCAAAACTGATCAGTGGGAAACGGTTGTAGAAGCTGAGCGAGAGGATGTAGATGATGAGCGCATTCCAGCGAGCCGCAATACCAAAGATGTAGAGCACGAGCGAGAGCATCAAAACGATGAAGAGCGCGAGGACGTACCAGTAAGCGTCATAAATGAAGAAGAGGCTCAGGGTGTTAGGGTGTGCCGTGTTTGCAACAAAGTCTTTTGAAACGTAGCCATCTGAAGAGAAGAAAGGTCTAACGTAGGGAGCGGCAAGGAGAAAACTGAGGAATAGCGTTGTGCCAGTGGTAATCCTAAAAACGGCAGCAACCTTTGCTGAAATTGGTCGGTAGAACCACTCGTGGAGATGGGTGATGAAGGTTTGCATGGTGGTTAGTTGCACGTGTAGCTATTCCTCTCGGTGAGGTTGAGGTCATCTGAGGTAATATCTCCCTTTGCTGCAACGAGTGAAGCAGTGGAGAGCTGTGCGT
This sequence comes from uncultured Candidatus Saccharibacteria bacterium, assembly GCA_964593885.1. Lineage (GTDB taxonomy): Bacteria > Patescibacteriota > UBA1384 > CAILIB01 > CAILIB01 > CAZQKK01. Next base: position 490,545 of record CAZQKK010000001.1, read on the forward strand.
TGAGCACCTTTATCGTAGCGAGCTTACTCCCCGCGTTGGTGAGATTTTCACACTGGTACCTAAAGAAGCCTTTCAGGAACACTCCCTGTGGGTCTCGTATTCCACCGTTAATCCCTCTGAAGAGGTCTTCACCAGTTTCATTGAATACCCTGCGAGTATAGCCCTGGCGGATGGGAAAGACCTCCCAATTCTTACTAGTACCATCTGCAAAGGCATACACAACAGTTACGACAAACGTGCTATTGGTGGGACCTTGGAGCATCGTCCAGCCATGGTGAGCAATCCCAAGGTAGTTCCACAGACCCTTATCAAGTGGGGCATTAAGCTGGGCGAGGGGATTCTGGGTAGAGTACCTGAGGTTTCTCAAAAACATGCTTGTGCACGCCGCCAAGAGTACGAGCATGAGCAGGTACGAGGTGAGTGCGCGGCTGTTGTAGCGCATAGCAGCATGTTACGGGTAGGTGCATACCCATGCTATTCCGAGCTTTGATGCTTTGCAACCAACAAAAAAACCAGCACGAGGTGTACTGGTTGAGATTGTTTGCAGAGGACTTGTGGTTTCAGGTCCTGCTGATTTCCAGGGTGACAGTGATAATTGTCTTGGCGTCCGCCGGTAGGATGGTGATCCTGATGCTCTTTCCGGTATCTGCTCTGTTATCGAAGGGGAAGATCATGCCTTTCCCATCTGGGTAGGGAACTTCCACCTTGCTGTAGACCGTACCAACAACCTGACCGGCTCCATCAAGGGTCTGCACCTGAATGATGGCATCCTTCATGCATGCCGGCTTTGGAGCCGATCGAGGCTGCCAGAGGATGGTTACCTTGGTGAGGTCGTCATACATCGCCTGGAAGATGTCTTTAGGGTTGAAGAGCGCATTGAAGGTCTTTGCCTCTTCAGAACTTGCAACCTTTCGGTCTTTGAGGGCTGCGTCGTAGACGCTCTTCTCGACGGCTCTGCTGCCGTTGACCTTTAGTTGAGCGCTGGCGAAAGCACTGGTGATGAAAATGGTGAGGATGGCAAATGCCACTCTCACGGCGCTTCGAGATGTCAAGGATTTCATAGCTTCTTTCCGTGGCTAGAGACTAGCAGAAAGTGTGGTCTTGTCAACCACTTGTAAGGTGTGGGATGATGAAACAAACCTTACCATTCAATGATTACCTATGGGTTCTCTCAAACCTCTCGTTACCCGTTTCGCTGCTGCGGCGGCGATGACCGCAGTGCTCTTTGGCATGCTAGGGGTTCCTGTCACTACCGCCTACGCTGCCGAATCAGATGCGGTCAAGTTTACCTCAAACCTTGATGGGAAGGACGCAGGATTTGATGTTAAGGATATTACGATCGATCTGAATGAAGATCTCGGTTCCTACGCGATAAAAGCAAACATAAACAATACAACTGGAACTACCTACCTAGATGTTCCGGTTGAGATCGTCTACGAGCAGCAGGATTCAGATGGTAAAACCGAAAGGTTGGGGAGTGAGACCCTCTCAGAACGGACAACATTCCGTGCTCACACCGGCTATACCCTATCCTACAGCGGAAAGATTCCAGCCAATGCACGAGCAGGTGCAAAGTTAATTATCTCCATTTACGTCAGGGATAACGCTGCAAAACTCATTGCCTTTGGGCCGGAGTATACGGAACCCCTGACAAAGGGAAGTAACGTGAGTGTTCCCTCTGAAAGTGAAAAGCTCATCGTAAACGGCGTTGAACAAACACCCTTTGAGTACTTGGAAGTTGGCAAAGATGACAAGCTCAAAATGAAGTTGAGCGTAGTTAATACCGGAAAAACAGCAGAAACGCTCACTCCAAAGCTTGAGCTCTGGCAGAACAAGAAGTTGCCTGGTTCTACGGCTCTCGTAAGTGCAGATCTTGCCAATATAGTAGTTGCTGCAGGCGAGACTAAGGTAGTTGAACTAGATATTCCAGCATTCAGTGAGTCTGGGAGGGTGTCTGCGTACCTTACCCTCTACCGTGGGGAGCAACTTGTCTCCAGGAGGATTGCCTACCAGTTTGAAAAGGCTGGAACCAGCGTCACCATTGCAGGGATCACGGTAGATGACCTGAAAGTTGGCTACACCGGTGCGATACTTCCTGTTCACGCAAACATTACCGGTACCCTTTCAACTGAAGAGACCCCCATTTCCATCACGATGAGGCTCAAAGATGGGGATAGAATAGTTGCAAGTCAGACCAAGGAAGCGGCTCAACTGGTGAGTGTAGCGATACTTGATGTAGGAAGGGAGATTCTCCTGCCAATCGGTGAGGCTTTTAAGAATCCAAACTACGTAGTGGAAGTTGTGGTGAAGCAGGGTGATGTTACCCTTGCTGAGCGTACCTCAACCGTTGGCAACGTCTTCACCAAGGATATCCGTAACGCGGTTATGGTGAAGTTTCTCTCTATTGCCGTGGTGCTCCTAGGCATTGTAACCCTCCTCATCTTTGGCTACCGAAAGCTTTCAAGGAGTCAGCGTAAACTCTCGGGTTACGTTGCTTCATTCTTCTTCCTCTTGACCATTGCTTCAGGCGGGTTGCTTGTTAGCGCAAAGGTGGCATTGGCTGAATCGCCATCTCCCTCACCCTACTTCACCTGTAAAGAAGAGTTGAGTTGGGATGATTCTACGAGAGAGCCACATACTGGGTACCTGTACTCTTCACCAGCAAAGATTATTACCAGGTGTAGTGATTGGGATACCTATACTACATATAAGGTAGTTCCTATCTACGACTTTACGTTTGAGCCAAGTCCAAACGGTGCCTGTATCTTTCCAGCAGAGTGGAAGCCTGTTCCTCCTCCTCGAAAACCCTCCTCTACATCACGGATTGAGTGTGAGGGTGATGATCCAGGTAATCAGGTGACAACAAATCAGGTTGGCTTGCATCAGGCATGTAAGGTTGTAGTAAAAGAGGATGAGGATCCACCACCAGACTGGCCTCCGCTCAGAGAACTCTATGGTAAGCAGAAAACAGTTAAAGGAACTCTAGTTGGACCAAACATTACCATCGATCCTAGAGAATTTGGCAATGGTGATAAGGCAATTCTCCACCTGGTCATCAAGAGTGCGTCTGTAACTGGAGTGTCGAGTAGCTACCCTGGACCAGAGAGGCCACTCTACGAGTGCTCTCATGTTAGTATCCCAGCTGAAGAGGGTGGTTCTAACTTTTCCTCAAGCTGTGGGACAGGGTGGTATCCGGTATATGTTGAAATGAGTGCATCATTTGGTTACCCAGACAGCTGGAAGAATGCTCACTCAGGCATTGGCTGTACCTCAAATTGCTACTCCATCTGGCCTAATCCAGGAGGTGTCAGTGCTACATGGTACATGCAGTACGGAGCCGCAACAGACGCTCTCGGTATGCAGACAGTTAACTGTGAAGGCGAAGACAAAACCTGTACCCTTTTCTGGGACTACCCAAAGCAGACGCTCTGTGATCCAGGTACCACAAACCAGGTTACTAACCAAGAAGGCAATAACCAAGGTAACCAAGGAAATCAGGCTACAAACCAGTGGTCAAACCAGACTACAAACCAGTGGACTAACCAGGCTACAAACCAGGTAGACACTAACCAGGGGTACGTAACAAACCAGGATAACCAAGGTAACCAGGTTACAACAAACCAGCGCTCCAACCAGACTTCTAACCAGGTTGTGGTGAACCAGGATAACCAAACGGTAACAAACCAGATCACCAACCAGACGAGCAATCAGACTTCGAACCAGACTTCTAACCAAACTTCGAACCAGACTACCAACCAATCCAACCAAACGGTCACGAATCAGGTAGTCACCAACCAGATCACCAACCAAACTACTAACCAAGACAATCAGACTAACCAGGATCCGCCACCAGATATCATCATCACCGGTCAGGTATTTAAGGATGATAATGCTAACGGAGTCTTTGATGGAGGAGAGGTTGGAAGGAGAAGTCAGGCAGTGTGTATCACTGATGGAAACCTTGGGGCACCAGGAACAAGGCTCCCAACCACACCTCCTTGCTTGTACTCAGCAAGTACAAATATGGGTGGATTCTACACCATTGTGATTCCTGGAACCGAGTCTGGGCGTTCTATGCGGGCTAACCACATCACCCCTCTCCCTGCAGACTGGGAGTACACCCTGCCGACGGGAGGTTTCCACGCACCTGAGGTAGTAATAGCTGGTAACACCTACGTGAAGAACTTTGGAAACCGTCCTGTTCAAGGAGCCATCATCCAAGGAAGGGTCTTCAAAGATCTCAATGCAGATGGTGTCCAGCAGCTGGCGAGTGGTGAAGTTGGTCTCCCAGGCATTGTGGTTGAGGTTGACGAAACTGCAGGTGGCGCCCTTGTTGGTACTGCCACAACCAATGCCGCTGGTGCGTACACCATCGCGGTTGATGCCACCCATGTGAACCGTCTCCTCACCACCAAGCAGCAGACTGCGGTCCAGGTTGGTTGGGAGTGTACTTCACCTTCCAACTGTATCCACGCACCTGAATTTGTGGCCAGTGGTGGAACCTACATCAAGAACTTTGGTGAACGCCCACTAGTTACCAGCAACCCTGCCACCATCCACGGTTTCGTCTTCCTCGATACCGATGAGGATGGGGTGAAAGATACTGGCGAAACTGGTATTTCAGGCCAAACCGTTGAGGTAGTTGACCTTGCTCCAACCTTTGAGCTGATCGGCAGTGCTACCTCAGCAGCCGACGGCAGCTACACCATCACGGTGCCTGCAGCAAAGACTGGGCAAGACCTCCAGACCAGGCAGAGTACCCACCGAGCAGGTGACACCTACACCCTACCGGTGAACTGGACCCATGCTCCTGAGTACGTTGCAAGTGGCGGAGACTACACCAAGAGCTTTGGAAACAACATCGTTGGTGCTGCTCCAGACATCACGAGCTTCTCAGTTTCAGGAGATACCACCCTGTCTGAGTCAGGTATTGTGGTTGCTACGGCTACCGCTACCTGGGCAGGAACTGCCGGAACTCCAGGAGCTATGTGTACGCTCTCAAGGAACGTTCCCCCATCAACTGGTTCAATGTTCACAACCAATCCGTTCCCATTCAGCAACCTCACCCACACCCTCACCATGACCTTCAGAGATGATGTTGTTGTACGTGAACTGTTCCCGGTGGGAAGTGGAGGGTATGCCACCCTGGGCTTCAAGCTCTCGTGTGACAATAGGCCAGGGAATGGTACCGGTATTGATAGCATGGATGCTACGGCAATCTTTGGCAGGCAGGCTGGCAGTAACCAGGCTAACCAGACCTCAAACCAGGGCAACCAGAACACCAACCAGAACACCAACCAAGTCACCAACCAAGGTTCTGGCACCAACGATGTCACAACCTTCTGTGCAGCAGATTAACTAACCACCCATGGCACACTCAATCAACTACAAACGAGGCTTTACCATCATTGAGCTCTCAGTTGCGGTGGCGGTGGTGGCGATTCTTGCCAGCATTGTGACCATTAACTTCTCGCAGTCTCGTAAGAACGCGCGGGATGGGGTAAGGAAGGCCGACGCACCAGCAATCCTTACCGCCGTTTCCCAGTATGTCCAGGCAAATGGGACCAGCTTCATTAGGATGTACGACACAGGCGGTAAAACACTGCAAGCGTGCAATATTAGTGGTTCTGATCCAGCTCAAACGGGAACAGGTGCCGGCTGTGTGGGAGCAGGAGGTAGAGGCTACGGAAAAATTAATGCAAAGGGGATCACTGGAGCAGCCGCAAATGGAATTGGGAGAGGTGGTTCTAGTGGATCGCGCGAGTACCCAGGAAACGGGAGTATTGTAGATGCGCTAGCATCAGGTGGATTCTTCGATGTAAAGCCAGTTGATCCACTCAGTAAGAATGCCGCTACTAACAATATTGATACCAGGGACTACGTCCTCATCCGGGCCTGCCCAAACGGCGAGCAGCACGTTGGGAACCGCGGCCAGCTCTTTGCCGTCTGGACGATCATCGAGAACAGGCTTACTACCTCTGATATGGAGAGCGTGAAGCGTCTTCCAGGATTTCCTACCAGAACAACTGGAAACAAGGACTACAAGTACGATTTTGCTGCTGGTGTTGACCTCGGTGCCGGAAATGCAGCATTTGACACCCTCGGCTACGGTGTTGGGAACGCATCTTCTATTGGTTCGATTAGCTCAGCAGCAGGGAACTGTTCGCCTCAAGGGTAGGCGGTACTTCGCCTCAGAGAATGGCTCCCCATCACACTCGTGGTGGGGAGTTTTTTCTAACCTGTTGGGGAAACTGCTTCAGGTGCTTGACAGCCTTGATTGGAACAGGTACAGTTATTCCAGTCTACTCACATAGCTGAGTAGCAATTTGTTTGCCCCTTAACAATTTGCCACCGTAACATTAGAAATGTTTTTACTGTTGCAGTGAACCTTCAATTCATATTTTTTTATTTTGGCCAATACTTCTCGTAAGAGAAGAAATCCAATCTTTTTTGGAGAGTTTGATCCTGGCTCAGGACGAACGTTGGCGGCGTGCCTAACACATGCAAGTCGAACGTGGCCTTAGTTTTCTAAGGTCTAGTGGCGGACGGCAGAGTAATGCACAGGAATATACCTCGTAGTGGGGGATAGCCCTTCGAAAGAAGGGGTAATACCGCATGTGTTCGCAAGAACAAAGCCGCAAGGCGCTATGAGAATAGCCTGTGTCCTATCAGGTAGTTGGTGGGGTAATGGCCTACCAAGCCTACGACGGGTAGCTGGTCTGAGAGGATGATCAGCCTGATCGGGACTGAGACACGGCCCGAACTCCTACGGGAGGCAGCAGTTGGGAATTTTGCACAATGGACGAAAGTCTGATGCAGCAACGCCGCGTGGAGGATGACGATCTTCGGATTGTAAACTCCTTTTGCTAGGGAGTAACTGTTTGAACGTACCTAGCGAATAAGCACCGGCTAACTCCGTGCCAGCAGCCGCGGTAATACGGAGGGTGCAA